>JASHNV010000169.1 GCA_030041455.1 Spirochaetia bacterium | reverse complement strand
CCAACCGTCCACATAAAACTCCCAGCGGAGAAATACCTGCGATACACCAAGTCCGACCGGCGCTAGAGAATCCTCGCGGCTTCGTCGAAGTCGAGCCTCGGAAGCCGGGGGAAAAGCCTCTCCCGTTGCCCGTAGCCGAGCGCGCACACGAAGTTCACGCGCCACGTGCTTCCGGGGAAGAACTCCGCGTCGATCCGGTCGGCGTCGCCGAGCATCGGACCGCAGTCGAGGCCGAGGGAGCGGGCCGCGATCATGAGATAGGCGCCCTGGAGGGTGCCGCTCTGCATGGCGGTCCGCTCGGCGAAAGCCCCATTATCCGCGAACCACGGCTTCAGGTCGCGGTAGGGCACGAGCTTGTCCAACTTCTCGAAGAACGCGAGGTCGTAGGCGACGAGCGCGACGAGGGGCGCCGTTCTCGTCTTTTCCCGATTCTGCTCGGGCATCAGGGGCACGAGCCGCGCCTTTGCCTCCTCGGAAGCCAAAAAAAGAAAGCGCGCCGGGGAGGTGTTGGCGCTCGTGGGGCCGAGCTTGACGAGCTCGTAGATCTCGCGGATCAGGGTCTCCTCGACCGGACGCGCCTGCCAGAACGAGAAGCTGCGTGCTTCCCGAAAGATCAGATCGAGCGCCTCGTCGTCGAGCCGAGGCGGGCTCGCTTCGGTGCCGTCGTCGAGCCTCGGTTTCTCCTCTGTCGCATGCATGGTTTCCTCCATGACCCTCACCGCTCAGGTGGGTCTCGCGGACAAAGGTGCAAAAACGTTGTCGAATGGAGAATAATTGATTAGCTTATTTTTATGTTTAATCGTTCAGCGAATGCCCAAGCGGAGGTGAGCGAGGAGATGGACGTCCTGTCCGATACACTCGGCGCGATGGGGCTTCGAGGAAGCCTCACGTTTGACGCGGCGTTGAAGGCGCCGTGGGGCTTCGAAGCGCCGGAGCGGAAAGGCTCCTCGCCGTTCTACGTCGTCGCGTCGGGATCGTGCGTCGCGGAGGTGATCGGCCCGCGCGGGCGTCTCGTGCGCCGGCCCGCCTCAGGCGATCTCGTCATGTTCCCTCAGGGGAAGGCGCACATTCTTCGAGACGCTCCGGAAAGCCCGGTGATGCCGATCTCGGCGCTCGAAGGCGGCACGGCACGAGGCTTCGCTCTTCGGTCCGCCGCCGCCGGTCCGACGACTTCCCTCGTCGCGGGCGAGTTCAGGTTCGAAAGCCCGCTCTCGCCTTCGATCCTCGAAGCGATGGATCCCATCGTCTGCGTCAAGCCGGGCGCCGACGAGAGCTTCGGCACCCTCGATCCCATCCTCCATCTCCTGTGCAGGGAGGAGCGATCGACGCTGCCGGGATCGAGGGCCGCCACCACCGACCTCTTGCGTCTCCTCTTCCTCCACGTGCTTCGCTCGGAAATGGCGCGCCGGAAGCTCGAGGGCGAGCCGTGCTCCGGGAACTCCTTCGCGCTCATGTTCGAGCCCGCCCTTCGCGGCGCGGTCGAGGCGCTCCACCGCCACCCCGACCGGCCCTGGACGGTCGCGGCGCTCGCGGCGGAGGCCGGTATGTCGCGCACGAGCTTCACGGTCCGCTTCAGCGAAACGGCGGGGATGTCGCCGTTCGCCTACCTCACGCGGCTGCGGATGATGAAGGCGATCGAGCTGTTGGAAGGCGGAAGCGCGACGCTCGAGAAGATCGCCGAACAGGTCGGCTACGGCTCGGAAGCCGCGTTCAGCACCGCCTTCAAACGGGAAATGCGGATGGCTCCGGGCGTCTACCGACGGAGTCGGGAAAGGAGGCCGCGATCGCCTCGCCCGCGCCGCGGGAGAGCCGATTCCTTCTAGTTCCAGATCTTCTCGCCGATCGCCTGCTTGAGCTCGTAGTCGCTTTGCACTTCCTGGTAGACCGACAAGAGCCGAGCGAGCTGTGCCTGTTCGAGGGCATCCTGCGAGCTTAAGTACTCGTCGTTCGTGATCACGCCGAGATCGTATTGCACTTTCGCCGCGTCGAGCGCCTGCTGCGCCTGGTCGAGTTGGACCTCGGCCGTCCGCTCTTCCCGGCGGCTTGCCTCGACGTCCTCGACGGCCTGAAGGACCTCGGTGACGACGCGCCGCTGCACCTCGGCGGCGTTGTCGCGCGCGGAGTCGAGGGCGGCGTCCGCCTGTTCGATCTGTTTTTCCGTCTGGAATCCCGCGAAGATGGGAACATTCACGGTCAACCCGACCGCGCCGTTGAGCGTGAGGTTGTAGATGTTCGGAATGATGCCGTTCTTATACCCGGCTTCGGCGCTTCCCGCCACCGTGGGAAGTCCCGCGGCTTCCGCCGCCTGACGGCTCAATGCCGCGGCGTCCTCGCTCGTACGCGCCTGCATGACTTCCGCGCGCCCCGCAAGCGCCTGCGCGACGAGACGCCGCTCGTCGCCGGGAACCGGTCCCGGGCCAAAGCTTCCGTCGACCGTTACGGGCTCCGAGGGATCCACGCCGGTCAATTGTTTCAGCGCGATCTCCTGTTTCGCGTACTGATTTGCGACGTTTATCCGTTGACTCTCGAGCGACGCCACCTGGACCCGGGTGCTTAAGACGTCGTATTTCGTCGCCGAGCCGGTGTCGGCTCTCTTCTCGATGACCGACAGGTGCTCGTTCAGGTCGGCAAGCTGGTCGTCGAGCGAGCGGGTCTGCTCCCGAAGAAAGAGAGCGGCATAGAACGTGAGCGCCGTCTGGTAGGCGAGGCTCGTCTCCACCTGGTCCGCTCCGATCCGGGCCGCCTCGACGCCGTTCTCGGCGAGCCTGACCTCGATGCCGCGCCTGCCGAACGCATAGATCACCTCGTTCAAGCCGAGGTGAAAATCCCAGCTGTCCTGGGGCACGAGGGCCAGCGACTCGTCGATGCCGAGCGCCGGAATATCGAGGGGATAGACTTGGTTCGGCTCGAGGTGCTCGTAGGCGGCGACGCCGCTCACGTTCGGATAGTAGGAGCTCTCCGCCTCGCCGACCTTGCTCTGCGCCGCGCGAACGGCCTCGAGCGCCTCCTCGATGAGCGGCTGGTTCGCGAGCGCTCTCGCGATCGCTTCGTCGAGGGTGAGCGCGATCGCGTGGGCGCCTCCCCGCGGGGAGCTTTCGGTTTGAGAGAATCCCCGCGCGGCGAGCGCGCCGACGATCGCGACACAAGCGATCAATTTGAATCCGTTCGTCATGGCGGCGCTCCTGGTGCCCGGGATCCGGTCATGCCGCGGCCGCCTGCGCCTTCGCTCGAAGGCGGCCGCGTTTGGTCTTGAGAAAGAGAAACGGCACGGAAGAAATAACGCTCACCAGCATGGCGACGAAAAACACGTCGTCGATCGCCGAGACGAACGTGTGCGTCTCGATCGCCGCCATGATGATCGACTGCCCCATGGTCGCCGCGTCGCTTGCCGTTCCTCCGGCGGCGTGCTGCGCGAACAGGGACGCCTGCGCGAGGACGTGTTGGAAGACCGGCGAGACGGCGCCGATCGCCTGCCCTTCGGTAATCAGGTGGAATTTTTCCCGGCGGGTGAGAATCGTGCTCAAGATCGCGACGCCGAAGCTTCCGCCGAGCTGGCGGATGATCTGCATGAGGCCGCTCCCCTGGGCGGCGCGCTGTACGGGCACGGCCACCATGACGGTCGTCTGCAGCGGCGACATCAAAAAGCCCAGTCCTGCGGCGAGGACGAGAACCGTCGCTATGATGTCCGGGTAGCTCGAGGACGGCGAGAGAAAGGCGAAGCGGTACATGCCGTAGGCGCGAAGCAGGATGCCGACGGTCCCGGGGATCTTCGCTCCGAGGAGGTCGGTCAGACGACCGCCGATCACCGACGTCGCGACCATGCCGAGGCCGTAGGGGATGAACACGAGCCCGGCCTGCATCGGCGAGTAACCGAGGCCGATCTGAAGGTAGAGGGGGAGGAGAAAATCGGCGCCGAAGATGCCGAGGCCGAAAATGAACAGGACAAAGCTGCCGAGGCTATAGTTGTACGTCTTGAAGAGCGAGAAATCGATCAAGGGATGGTCGGTCGTAAACTCGGTGACGAAGAACACCAGAAAGCCGGCCGCCGAAACGGCGAAGCAGCCGAGTATGAACGCGGAGCTCCAACCGTCGGTGTTCCACCCGGCGTTGCCGTCGGACAGCGCGAGAAGGAGCGCGCCGAGCGCGGTCGCAAGCGCCGCAAAGCCCGCGAAATCGAACGGCGGCTTCGCCTCCGCGCGGTGTTCGCCGAGAATGACGAAAGCGGCGCACAGCCCGAGGATCCCGATCGGCACGTTGATGGTGAAAATGAGCTGCCACGAAAAGTTGTCGATGATCCATCCTCCGAGGCTCGGACCGAACGAGCTGAAAACGAGGGTGGGGATCATGTAGACGCCGAGGGCCATGCCGAGCTTCTCGGGGGGGAACTCCCGCCGGATGTACGCTCCGCCGACTGGCGCCATGACGCCTCCCCCGACGCCCTGGATCACCCGGAAGAAGACGAGACTGGAAAGATTCCAGGAGGTGCTGCACAAGAGCGAGCCGAAGGTGAACAGGGCAAGGCCCGAAAGAAAGACCGTTTTGTAGCCGAATCGGTCGGCCAGCCAGCCCGCGGCGGCGAGCATGACGGCGAAGGAGAGGAGATAGCCGGTAATGACCCACTGAACCGCGTCGGTGGAGGCGCCGAAGGACACTTGAAGCTTCGCGACGGCGACGTTGACGATCGTCGAATCGAGGACCGACATGACGGTTGCAAAACCGATCGCGACCATCACGACCCACGGGTAGGCCGAATTGCCGGCGCGAAGCGCCGGAGTGCGCGCGACGAGGCGTTCTCGGAAGCCTACCGCTGTTTTCAGCATGGCGCCCTACTCCTTTTCGGTCCGCACGGTGACGTCGGCGGACATCCCCGGGAGAAGCCGAAAAGCGCGCGGGTCGGCGGGCTTGCTGTCCGCGTCGATGGAGAACCGTACCGGCACCCTCTGGGTTACCTTCGTAAAGTTTCCGCTCGCGTTGTCGGGGGGAATGAGGGAGAACTCCGAGGCGGTCGCCGCGCCGATGCTCTCGACCTTGCCGGAAAACACGCGCCCGGGGAAGGCGTCCAACGTGATCTTGGCCGGATCGCCGATCGCGATGCCGCCAAGCTGCGTCTCCTTGAAGTTCGCCTCTACCCAGAGGTTCGCGAGGTCATAGACCGTGTAGATCGGCTGCGCCGGCTGCACCACGTCGCCGGCCACGGCCCATTTCTTCGCCACCACGCCGTCGAGCGGCGAGGCGATGCGCGTGTGGGCGAGGTCGGTTTCCACGGTCGCAAGCTGCGCGGCCGCGAGCTTTTCCTGGGATAGGGCGATATCGCGGCCGGCGAGCGCTGCCTGGTAGGCCTGCCTGAGATGGTCGTACTGTTCCTTCGGGATGATCTTGTTCTCAAGCTGCACCGTCGCGCGGCGGAGGTCGCCCTGCGCTTGATCGAGCTTGACCTGGGCGAGCGCGACGTTCTCGGTCGCGTAGCCTACGTTCACCTCGGATTGATTTTCCTGCGCCTTCAGCGTAGTGTCGTCAAGCAGAGCGACGATCTCGCCTTTGGCCACGCGGTCGCCTTCGGCGACGAACAGCCGCGTGATTTGATCGACGGTCTGCGCGCTGAGAACCACCTGGTTCCCGTCCACCGCCGCGTCGTCGGTCGATTCGGTTCCGGCGAGAAAGAAACGGATGAGGGCCACGAGCCCCAGGGCGGCGATCGCGATCACCCCTGCGAGGACGACGATGCGGATCGTTCCCGATTTTGCCCTCGCGCGATTGCCCTCTCTGGCCGTCGATTCGCGGACGATGGTCTCTGTTTCCTGCATGGTTCTCCTCCTCAGCGTCTGTCGCCGTCAAAAAGTCCTGATAATTTCGCGGTAAGAGTAGCAAGCAAAGATAAACGGACGGTAAACAACAGGAAATTTACTTTCCGGTTGGTTAGTTGTATACTTCATGGCGGGAAAGTACTTCCCTACTTACCGATCGTCAAGTAAATAAAAGGAGGAATATCTCCGTAATGAGTCGACCACGGAACGATACCCGCGAGCGCATCCAACAGATCGCCTTGCGGCTTTTCACCGAGAAGGGGTACGACAAGACCTCGCTCCGCGAGATAGCGGCGCAGCTTGGAGTCACGAAGGCCGCTCTCTACTACCACTTCACGTCGAAGGAGCAAATCGTCGAGAGCATCATGCAGGACAGCCAAACCGCCGTGGACGAGCTCATCGATTGGGCCGCCGCGCTCTCGGCGACCCCCGAATCGCGGATCGAGATTCTCAGGCGGCTCCTGAATCTGGTCGATACCCGGTGGCGGCCGATGATCCGCTTCGCGCAGGCGAATCAAGCCCAGATGAGAAAGTTCCGGGATGCCGAAGGCATGGTGAACCAAATCCGACGGATCTCGATCCTCGTTCGAGACCCCTCAGGCGGGCCGACCGAGGCGTACAAAGCGCTCCTCGCGGTTATCGCCCTGTTCTTCGCGGTGACGATGCCGGAGCAGCTGAGCTCGGAAATCGGAATCGGGGTCGACCTGCCTGAAATCGCGCTCGACGTCGCGACCGAGCTCATATCGAGCCGACCGCGAGAGGCACGCGAGCTGTAAGGGGGAGTCCGTCCGGAAAAGGGCTTTCGAGCGCCGTCGCGCCGATTCGCGCGAGCGCATGACACGCTGCCGGACTTCCTGTCGATGCCGGCCTTTCCGGAGTCGCGCGAGCCCTTCGTGGGGAAGGCCGCAGACTCGCGGGGTGCCTGCGGGCGCATGGCGTCGGGGGGAGACCGTCCTTCCTTCCGCAGGCGAGCTAGAGGTGAAATACCCGCTTGAAATCGAAGCGATTGCGGAGCCGATAGTGGAGGAACAGCACGATGAGGGCGAACGGGAGGAGGGCCTGCAACACGATGACCGACCAGCTGAGGAGGATCCTCCCGGTGGCGAAGCGCCCAATGAGGAGATCGACGCCTGCGCAGACGACCGCCGCGCCGAGACTCGCGTACGCGACGACATTCAGGCCCACGAAGCGAACCTTCGAGATGACGAGCGCGAGAGCTCCCGCCACCACGACGAGGAGGATGAGTATGGGCAGCGCGAGCGGCAGGTACCAATCGAGGCCGCCTTCCATCGCGTTCATCGCCGCCGGAACGGCCGCGAGGGCGAGCACGGTACCGGCCGCCACGATCCACGGCGAGCGGCGAAAATTGAGCAGCAGGGTGCACAGAATCCAGGTCAAGAGCACGGCTCCCGCCGGGTAGAGCGACCACAGGATCCGCGCATGGGCGAGAAGATCGGTCCCCACGACGACCACGACGGCGATCACGGCGAGAATCGTAATGACCTCCCAGGCAAGCGTCCGGCGCGCGCCGGGGTCCATCCGCGGCTTGTCGTCGGACTCGAAGTCCGGGAATCGCTTCTCCGGCGGCGGCGCCTCGTCGAACGTCTGGATCGGCGCGCTGCACAGCGGGCAGCTCGCGACGCCCTTGTCGACCTCGACCCCGCAACGTGAACAGTACGGCATGTGAAGACCTCGAACGCTCCGCCCGGAGGCGAAAGGAGCGCTAGTTGGATTCTATTCTAACTCGAATCCCGAGTTTTACAAGGGTTGTGAAGAAGCGCCGCTCCACTTCCGTCTCGTTGATCATCCGGCCGAAGCTGATGTAGGCGCTCTCTCCGTAGGAAACGACGGCGCAGCCGGTCTTGTTCCACTTGCTCGGCGCCGGAATGAACTCGAAGCGCTCGATGCGGCGGCACAAAGGCTCGGGCATCGTGACGACTCCGAGGTTCGTCAGCACGGAGCTCACGAGCCCCTCCCCCTTCCAGAAATAGAGGGAGGGAAACACGAGATTCTTGACGAACAGCGGAACGACGCGGAGGAACGGATTGAGCTGGCCGCGGATATTCCGCGCGATCTGCTGGTTGATGAACCGCCCGTCCACCGAGACCTCCATGAAGTGGTGGAAGAGCTTGACGATGTCGTCGAGGCTGTACGCGCCGAGACGCATGTCGATCCCGGGCGCCACGAAAAGGGAGAAGTTGCGCATGGTCCTGGTCTCGTAGATCCTTCGGAGGTTGACCGGGATCTCGATACGAATGTCCTTCATCGCCCTGCGTCGCTTGCTTTCCGGAAGCTCGAGGTACAGGTCGTGGAGCGCGTGCGCGAGAATCGCCGCGAGGAGCACGGTCACCGTGACGCCCCGCTCCTTCGCGAGCCTCGTTATCTCCTTCACCGACACGATGCCCGTGACGATCCGGTAGACGCCGATCGGCAGGAGCCGATAGGGCAGGCGAAAGGCTCTGCGGCGGGGCTCGGGGCTCGGTATGCCTCGGCTGAAGTACCTGCGGTAGGCGTCCTCGGACTCCTCGGGCGCGGGGGGGTCGCCCTTTCGGAACAGGTCGCCCGAGCCCTCCGCCGCGACGCCGAGGAGCGCGAAGTACTCGGCGAGGAGCGCCCGGAGGAAGGTCAAGGCCCCGGTGCCGTCGGTGATGATGTGGGAGAACTCCACCGCCACCCGGCGCCCGAACGCCCGCACCCGAAAGAGGTACACGCCGCGCAGCCGGTGCGAGGTGCTCATGCACGGCCACCTCGAATCGGCGACGAACGGCGGGGTGCCCTCTTTCCGCGCGAGGTAGTACCAGAACGCTCCCGCCCTCAAGTGCACGAGATAATAGGGGAAGCGGGGCATGAGGTTGGCGAGCGCGGCCTCAAGCGCCGAGACCCTCACCGGGCGGTCGAGCGTCGCCGAGATACGGAAGAGCGTCGTAATCCGCGAGGAGGCGACGGAAGGAAACAGCGTCGCCGCGTTGTCGAGCGGATACCATTCCCGGTGCGATTCCGGGTGCGCGTGCGCGAGCATGACGGCTTGTAGGCCCTCCGATTCGCGCGACAGCATAGCAGAGAACGGCCGGATGGTCGCCCCACGCGGCTTCTCGGGCGGCTCTTCCGCGTCGCGCCAGGATCGGCTACAATCACGCGAACAGCGTGAGCATTCAAACGCGCGTCAACGCGCTTATCGGCTTCCTGATGCGCAACGAAGCGAATAACGGCGTCGGCCCGTTTATCGCCCGGCCGGAGGTCTCCGCGGGGCGGAAGGTGGTCGTCTGCGTCGGGGACAGCATCACCCGCGGTCAGGTGAGCTGCGACTACGTCCGGATGCTTGGCGCCGAGCTCGGCGCCGACTATTGCTTCGTGAACGCGGGAATCAACTCGGAGCTGTCGACCAACGTGCTCGATCGCCTCGCGGGGATCGCGCGGTGCAAGCCCGACTACGTGACCGTTCTCATCGGAACCAACGACGCCCACGCGCTGATCGACCCTCGGAGCGCGGCGCGGGCCCGGCGCTTCGTACCGGTCGCCGAGCCGCCGTCCGTCGAGGCGTTCGGCGAGAATCTCGCGAGCATCGCTCGCTTTCTCCGCGAGCGAACTCGAGCGAAGATCGCGATCCTTTCCATCCCGCCGATCGGAGAGGACCCTTCAAGCCCGGCCGCGGAGACGAGCCTGAGCTTCTGCCGCGCCGCGGAGCGCGCCGCTCGAAGCCTCGGCGTCGCCTACCTGCCCCTGTTTGAAGAGATGAGCGCCGGTCTCCTCCGGCTGCGGAGCGGTCCCGGAGGGGGCGGCCGGTATTCGCTGTTCCAGCTCGTCTCGAGCGCCGTGAGCGGGAGGCTGCTCCGTCTCGGCTACGACGCGGTATCAGGCAGGAGGGGCTTCGTCTTCCACACGGACCTCCTCCACCTGAACTGCGCGGGAGCGGAGATCGTCGCGCGCCTGATCGTCTCCTTTCTCCGATCGTCGTGAGCGCTTCTCGGCTTCGACCCCGCGCCTCGAGCGACCAGGGGCCGCGCGGGTTACGCGCCGTCTCGGAAAATCTGCTTGTAGAGGTCCTCGCCGTAGCTCGTCTGCAGCGGCTCGCCCTCGACGACCCGAAAGGTTCTCGCGCCGCCTGCCTGCCGCTCGGCCCGCAGGAACGCGGCGTTCGCCTGCCCGCGGTCGTACAGCCCGCGGGTGAAGTCGTAGAGGTGGGAGACCGAGAAGACCTTGATGCGCTTATCGAGGAGCGCGCGAACGATCTGCCGCGAAATCTCGGAGCCCTCGCGCTCGTTCGTCGCGGCGAAGGACTCGTTGAAGAGGACCATGGAATCGGGCACGAGGTTTTCGACGATGTCGCTCATCCTTCCGAGCTCCTCGTCGAATTTTCCGCTGCTCATCGTGGTGTCCTCCTGCCGCTTGTAGTGCGTAAAAAGCCCGTTGCACACGTTCGCGCTGAAGGACTCTGCGGTGACGAACATCCCGCACTGCATCATGAGCTGGGACAGCCCGATGCTTCGGAGAAAGGTGGACTTCCCGCCCTGGTTCGCTCCGGTGACGATGACGAGATCCTTCTCGTCGAGCTCGGCGTCGTTGCCCACGATCTTCTTCTGCACGCTCAACGCGAGGCAGACGTCGGTGAGCGCCGCGAACGCGTGCTTGCGCTCCGACGCTTTGCTGGGCACGGGAAAGCACACGGGCTCGCCCTGGTGCGCGAGCCGGCGGTGCAGATTCAGGCACCCCACGTAGAAGGCCAACTCCGTCCGCAGCAGGTCGAAAAAGCTCAAGATGTGATCGGTCGACTGGGCGAGCGCGTTCGCGACGAGGTTGATGCCCCTGTCCCGGAGCTCCGAGAGAGCGCGCGCGCCGCTCTCGTCCCGATCGCTGATGGTGAAGGCGTACACTGCGGGCTTCTGGGAAAAGAGTCGCTTCATCCAGCCTTGCTTGTCCTCGTTCGGCTTGCGAAGCACGTAGTCGACGCCCCGGTTTCCCGGCCCCAACTCGGCGCTGATGAGGACGCCGGGCTTGAATTTCAGCTCGTCGAGGCGGCGCTGAATTTCGGCGAAGTAGGCGTCGTCGAGCTCCCGCCTGAGCATGCCGAAGAACGTCTTGAACCCCTCGGAGTCGAACTTGTCGTGCTGTTCGTCGGCGACCGCCCGCAGCTTCCTCAACATGCCGACGAACATCTGAAGCACCTCGACCGAGCGATGCAGGATCGAGCCGGGGTACCTGCTGAAAATACTGAAATAGTTGCGCTTCTCGCGCTCGATCGACTCGACCGCAAGCGTGTAGATGCCCTCGACGACCGAAGGGTTCTTGAGGCAGTCCTTCAGGATGTCTTGACGATACCGGATCGCCTCGATGTCGCCCAAGCTGGACAGGAGCGCCGCCTTCGCCACGTCGAAAAGAAAGCTGTCGCCGAGCGCCATCGCGTCGAGCAGGACGTTCAATTCCAAGTCCTGCATGACCGCCTGCTCGCTCTTCGCGAGACTCTGCTTCAGTTGGAAATCCCGGTCACGGTGCATGAGGAAGGCTTTCATGATTTGATCCGCTCCTTGAGCTGATCGTAGGTAAGGCGGTACTTTTCCGCGATGGAGAGCGCGTAGGACAGCCCGTTCGCGGGGCTGCGGACCACCTTGTAGGTGCGCACCGCCGGGTTGTCCGGCACGATCGTGCTGATCACGCTCACGGTTTTCCGGCTCGCCGAGGCGAGCTCGACGAGGAACGTCACGCAGACGCACAGCAGGTCGAGCCGGATGATCCGCTCGATGACCTTGCCGGCAAGAAAAACCGCGTCCTGAAGGGTCGTGGAGTTGAAGATCTCGTTCATGATGACGATGCTCTTTGGCGTCGCTTCGCCGAGGATCCCGTGCATTCTCACCAAATCGTCCTGGAGCTTTCCCCTGAGGTTGCTGATGTCCTCCTCCTTCTCGAAGTGCGTGAAGATGTTGTCGAAGAGAAAGAGCCGAGCCTCCCGGCCCGGGACCGGGCAGCCGATGCTTGCGAGGTGGTGCAACTGGCCGAAGGTTCGCGCGAAGGTCGTTTTGCCGCCCTGGTTCGGCCCGGAAACGACGAAAATGCGCTCCTCCCCCTTCAGGAAGAAGTCGTTGCAGACGATGGGCGATTCGAGGGCGACGAGCTTCCGAGCAAGGGCGATGTCGAACGCGTCGTAGTCGTAGACCTCCTTGCTCTCGCTATCCACCGTCGGGTAGCTGAAGCCGAGCCCGACGCGCTTGAATACCGCGATATGGCTGAGATAGGCGACGTAAAACTGCAACTCGCGGTCAAAGACGCCGACGGTCTCGTCGAGGTAACCGCGGTTTTCCGCGCAGTAGCGGTCGAGGCTCGAGAAGCTTTCAGGAAAGAGCTGCGCCACCATGTCGAGCACCCGCTCCTCGACGTGATTCATCTGCGCCCAGGACTGAAACTCGACCCGGTAGTCCTTCACGGCCCCTTGCTTGAACTTTTCGAAGGTACGCTCCACCTCGGCGCTGTAGTCCGACTCCTCGTCGTACTTGCGAACCTTGACGGTGCTGCCTTTGACGAGCACGCAGTACCGAATCCCGGCGAGGCCGCTCCGGACGCTGCGCGTTTCCTCGCGCAGCGACACGAAACGCTCGGAGGCGGTGTAGGCCGCGAGGTAGTCACGGAAATCCCGCATGCCGCGCGAGGCAAGCTCGACGCCGAAGAGCGCCTCCTGGAGACTCTCGACCGCCTCGCAATAGATGGAAACGGCGTCGAGGAACCACGCCTCTTTCTGGTAGACGTAGAAGAGCTTCTCCGCCTGGGCGAGGCGTTCGCGCATCGCCTGAAAGTCGCGCGCGAAGCTCGTGACGCGGTCGAAGACGGCTGCGTTCTCGATGTCGCGCATCACCTCGTGCCGGTAGGTGATCGCGTCGACGTCACGCAAGGAAGCATAGAAGAACGGCGCGAGCCGATACTCCTCCTTGCCTTCCAGGATCGAGGCGACGACCTGATCGAGGTTGAGATCGCCGAAGTAGGCGGGCGCCTCGGCCGCCTGGGCCTTCGCGCTGTCTTCGCCGTTTTTGAAAAGGATACTGTGAAAAGCCATGGAACAAACGTCTCCCGGGCGCCGACTCTGGCGCCACCGCCTCAGCTCCGCTGCCGCACCTTCGTGCGGTAGGAGTCATCAGCCCGGCTCGGGCGTTTGTCGGGGAACTCCATCCCCGTCATGCGGAGAGCGACGCCGCGCGGCGAACGTCCCACGAGCGGACGTGCCTCTCGGCAAGCGTGAATCGCTTCGCTCCTTTCGAGAAGATAGGAATTTCCGCGAGCGCTGTCAAGCTCGGAACTCGTTCGCGACGATCCCGGCTCGACGGCGCCTCTCTGCGAGCCCGCGCAGGTGGAGGCCGCGGAGACAGCTCCTCCTCCTCTTGACGTCCGGGCGGGCGGGCGGTATCGTTTCGGTAATCGAGGGCGATGGAGTCCGCCCGGAATGTGCCGCGATGACGGTTGACGACTCCTGGTTGCAGCTCACTCGCACGAGGGGGTGCCTATGCCAGGAACGCGTTGGCCGGCGCGTGATGCCGGACCTCCGACGATCGTCCCGCAATCCGATTCATACAACTTTCTCCGCCGCCTGAGCGCAGGCTCGCGAGCTTCCGCGGGGAACCGAGCGAGCGGCTCGGGGGAGCCGCCGTCGATCACGGGGCGACGCGGCGAAGATCATGGGGCCTCTCCGGGCGCCGGGGAGCAAACGGCGACCAACGACCGCCGTGCGGTCGGTCGGGGTGGATCGTGATGATCAGACGCGATGCCCCGATGACTCCCCGCATGAACGACGAGATGGAGGAGCGAATGCGGCCGAGCCGTTTTCTCGGCTACGACCGCGATCGCATCGGCCTCCATCTGCTCTCGAAGGGAATCTTCGATGTCGCGGAGTCCCAGTTTCGCCGGGCGGTTTACCTGAATCCCTACGAAGCCGCCTTCGCCCAGCATTTGGCGTGGGCCCTGTTCAAGCGGGAGCGTCTCCACGAGGCGAAGAAATGGATCGGCGCGAGCCTCGCCCGAAAGCCCGACGATCCCGACAGTCTCTACATCGCGCAGCGCATCGACGACGCCTTGAAGACACAGGGCAGCCCGCAGGCGGGAGACGGATCGTCAGGGGCGCCTGAGCCATGACGGTGCCGACCCTGCCGGCCGCAGGGCGCGCCCTCGCGAGACACCCGGCGCAGTTTCCCTTTTCGAAAGAGGAGCCCGACTCCGCGGGCGAGCGACGCGGTGCTCGTAGCCATACCGGGTACTGCTCGGCGCGCAACGCCGCCTTGCTCCGGGAGCAATATCCGCAAAGTAAGCCTGAGCGGCACGATTACGACGGTAGCGGGAAATGCTCGGCATAGCGAAGTCGACGGGGAATTGGCGAATCATTGCAGAAAAGCGATCTTCACGACAACTAACGCAATCAACGTTCCAGCGGCCACAAACGTATTGACGTTGATCCTCGACAGGGCCGTCAGGATCGTCATGGCCAGACATGCGGCGGCCATCAGCAATGCACTCGCCAGGATGATGATCAATTGGAGATGGGTGAGACTGCTTATCAGAGGCTCTGCAATTGTACGCAAGAGTGCAAGATGTACCACGATGATTAGTGCAAAGGCTACAGTCCGGGAAAGGTTCTTGATTTTCATCGTTGCCTCGTAATCCGAATGTGTCGTCAATTGGTCCCGAATGTTCATCGCGCCTTCAACTCGTGCGCAATTCCGGAGATGAACATCTCTTTGAGTTCCTCATATCGATCTAGGCCGATCAGTTCCTTATTCACCTCCAACGCCAGCACCATGCGTGGCAGACCGCAAAGCACCTTTAGGTCGACTTTCCGCAGCAACTGCTTTCTGATCAATTCGGCGAAAAAGGTACTGAAGAATGCTTCATCCGATTCCAGTTCCGTTTCGAGGACTTCATGTGGCAGCCCCCGAATCAGCTCGACCAAACTGTCCGGTTTGCTAAGCTCCGCAAAGACGGGATACTTGGTAAAGACCGAAAACAAACCTTGCAGAAGCCTTCGTTCGAAGTTCACGCTCTCGCCTGATGTCTTCCGGTTGATCCCGGCCCAGATCTCCTCGCGGGCCGCTTCCTGAACGTATCGAAGCACCTCGAAGATCAACATTTCCTTCGTAGGGAAGAATTGGTAAAATGCGCCCTTCGAAATATGGACTTCGTCCACGAGGGAATCGATGCTGAACTTTCGAAATCCATTCCGTGAGATTCCCACGACCGCGGCATCTATGAGCGCTTTTCGAATATTTTTCCGTTCCAGCGCCGAGAAGGCCTTAGGCATGCGTCACCCTTGGCTCAGGAGCGGCGTCTCGGTTTTCGGCTAGTCGCTTGATCCCGTTCATGACATCCAGCGAGCGTTTCTTGGTCATTCGACGGAGAGCGACCACATTCAGAAGTTGGCTGAAGAAGCCTACGGGATCGTAATACCCCTCGAACCGCAGCGTGGTCTTGTTGTCCCCGTGCGGAATCAACGTGGTATCCACGACAAAGTTCCTCACCATTTTGTCGAGACCCCAGGAGTCCTCGCCCATCAGCGTGGAGATTCTCGTGCCGGGGACGATGTCAACGATCTCCTCAACACAGCTGCCTCTGCGCTTGCCATGCGCAATATTGCATCGGTACCGTGACCCCAGGCTCCGCTCTCGTTGTCCGTTGATCAAATCGACGCTGTCAACCTCAGGATGAAAATCAGGGATACGAGAAATGTCATTCGCTACATTCCAGATGTCAGTCGATGGAGCATTGATTCTCACTTCTGCCCGCCATTGGTATTTGCCTCGCATTGCGCCTCCCAGAGCGGCGATTTACCGCATCTGTGACTATAATAACATTAGTAGTATATATAGTCAATATGAATTTCGGTTCTATGCTGTGTGGTGTCGGCGTCAACATGGGTAGTTTGTTGGGAAAATCAAGGTGACAGAGCGGTTGCGATCACGCATAGAGGAGATTCTCGTTCGGGCGCGGGGTGGCGGGGATCGAGGCGACGGGAGCGAACACGCGCGGCTACCTCCTCGAAGCGGAGGCGCGCCGCCCGAGCTCATCGACGACGGGGAAGAGCGCGCGGTTCGACGCGCCGGGCTGACTCGCGGCGGCGGAGTCTCCTCGCCTCCTCCGGAACGACGGATTCGGATCGAGCCTAGTTCGCGGAAGGCCCGTGCTCCGCTCGTCCCGGCGCTTAGTCGGGGCCGAGGTGGGAGGTGTCGTTCGCGCGAAGAATCGAGAGCTCGTCGGGTCCGAGATCGACGACATCCACGCAGGCGTTGTCTTGGCGGAAGCGCTGAGCCGAGGCGATCGGCGCCCCGCAGGCGAGACACAAAAGGACCCGTCCGATGATGTCGTGCGCGACGACGAGGACGATCTCGCCGGAATGGTAGCGGAGCTCCCTCGCGAAGCGAAGCAGGCGCTGGGTGACCATCTGCATCGTCTCTCCCCAGGGAATCTCGACCATCTCGGGATTCGTCTTCCAGAGCCGCGCGTCGTCGGGGTCGATCTCCGACGGGCGCTTGCCGGTCCATTCGCCGTAGTCGATATCGCAGAGCTCGTCGCGCGGCGTGATCACGATGCCATGCGAGCGGCCGATCTGCTCCGCAGTCTCCCTCGTGCGCTGGAGGGGACTGCTGTACGCGGCGGCGAACCGCACTTCGCGCAGGTACACCGACGCTTTCGCGGCCTGCAGGCGTCCTTCGTGGTTCAAGGGCACGTCGGCCCGCCCTCGAAAACGGTTCTCCGTGTTCCAGTCGGTCTGACCGTGCCGGACGAAAACGATCCGGCAGGTCTTTCCCTCGGGTTTCTCGACGTATAACGCGTTCACATTCCCTCCGCCGGGGCGCCCATGCGCTTGCCTCGCGCTCCCAGGAGGCGAGGAAGCGCCGCATAGCCCACGGCAGGAGTCATCAGCTTCTCGGAAGCGATTCGAAGGGGAACTCCATCCCTTGCTCGCACGGTACGGTAGCGCGCGCTCGGGGGCGGGTCAAGGCCGGATCCGAGCCTCTTCCTCCTCCCCGCCTAGGTGAACCACGCAAGCACCACGAATACCGCGAGCGTGATGAGCACGTACCCTACGTACGTGTTGATCTTGCCGCTGTGCATGCGCGCGAGGTTGTCGGACAGCCAGCGCGCCGAGCGCGTGAGCGGCTTGACGAACAGGCGGGTGACCACGTGCACCTCCTCGTACTGCCTGCGGATGGGTCCGCGAAAGTGCTCGGACATCGTCTCGTGCAGATCCTCGATCGTCCGGGGCCGAAAGATGCCGCGGAAGATGACCCGCACGGGGTTCGAGAAGCCGGTCGCGGTGTAGGTCAGCTCATGCGGCAGGCGGTGGAGTCCCCCGTCCCATTGCCGCGCGCGGCGAAGCGAGCGGGAGCGCGAGGCGACGCGAACGACCACGTACGTACCGCCGCCGAGGAGCACGAGGAGCAGGATCATGTACGAGGGCGCCATCGCGAAAACTACGTGCCGATCCGGACCTCCGCGATGGAGGACCACCAGGCCGCGGCCCGGAAGGAGACCCTGTCCGACCTGCGCCCCGATGTCGTGAAAGTCCCGAACGAAGCCCTCGGGAAGCTCGCCGGAGTACGGAGGCGGCGCGAAAAAGGGCGGAACGAGCTCCACGGCGGAGCTCGTCTCGACGACGACGGGCCGGGCCGCGCGGTCCAGCGCCGGGATGACGTAGGTCGGAAGGATTCCAAGGAGCAGGCAGAGCGCCGCCGGAATCCCGAGCGAGAACACGGTGATCAACGGGCGCTCGCGCGCCCGGCGCACCTCAGGCGAGCGGGCGACGCCGAGGAATCCCATCGCGAAGGCTTTGACGAAACAGGTGATCGCGAGCGCCGCGGTGAGCGCAAGGCACGCGCCGGCGAGGACGAAGGCGACCTGCACCGCGCGGCTTGCGAGCTCCGCGCTGCGAAGGATCCCCTGGAACGTGAGCCACTCGCTCACGAAGCCGTTGAAGGGCGGGATAGCCGCGATCGAAAGCGCGCCCGCGAGAAAGAAGATCGAGGTGAGCGGCATCCATCGGGCGAGGCCGCCGAGTCGATCGAGGTCGCGCGTCCCGACAGCCTCGTCGACGCTTCCGGCGCCCATGAAAAGGAGCGACTTATACAGCGAGTGGTTCGTCATATGGTAGAGCGCCGCGGTCACGAGGATTGCCGCAAGGTCGCCGCGACCCGACGCCGCGAACACGAACGCGCCTCCGAAGCCGGCTACCACGATGCCGATGTTCTCGATCGAGCTGTGGGCGAGCATCGTCTTGAGGTCGTTCGCGGTGGTCGCGTACAGGATTCCTACGATCGCGGAAAGGGCGCCGACGAGGAGCACGATCACGCCGGGGGCGACCTGGGTCAGGGGCAGCAGATCGCCGTTCGTGCGCAGGATCCCGTACAGGCCCATGTTCAGGACGGTGCCGGACATGATCGCCGAGACGTTCGCCGGCGCCGCGGGATGCGCTCGCGGGAGCCACGCGTTCACCGGCACGATGCCGGCCTTGACTCCGAAGCCGAAGAAGCTCAAGAGGAAGACCGCCCAGCGAATTCCGGGACCGGCGCTCGACGCCGCCGCGCGGATCTCCGCGAAATCGAAGGAGTGGGCGCCGTTCGCGAGGAGCATGAAAGCCACCACGACGGCCGCGGTTCCCGCCTCCGCCATGACGAGAAAGAGGTAGGCCGCGCTTCGCGTAGGGGCGTGGTCGTGCTCGAAGTTCACGAGGAGGTAGGAGAAAAGGGCGACCCCCTCCCAGGCAAGGAGAAACAGGAGAAGCGAGTCGGTGGACAGGAGGAGCGCGATGGACGCGAAGAGCGCGTAGGAGTTGACGGCCATCGCCTTCAGGCTGTAGCGGCCCTCGTAGCGGCGCGCGTAGCCCGCGCTGAAGATCGAGACCGGGAGAAAGACGAGACCCGCGACGATGAGGAAGAGCGCCGAAAGAGGATCGAGCGCGAGGTGGAGGGCTCCGAGCCCGGGGATCGACCACAGGCTGAGGTCGACCGGCCGCCCGCCTGCGAGGATGACCGCCCCCGCAGCGACGAGGAGCGCCCCCGAGGCGGCGCCGAAGAGCGCCATGAGAAGCGGGCCGCTCCGGCCGGAGGAGACGAGCGTGACGATGATCGCGACGCCGAGAAACGCGAAGAAGAGAACGAGCAGCCCGTCGGCGAGACTCATCGGCGCGCCCCCCGAATCTGTCCGGAGACGACGCGAAGCGCGTGGAGGATCGCCAAGGGCGGCGGCGGATTGCCGGGAACCTCGACGTCGACGGGAAGAAGCTCCGCGACCCCGCCGCCTGCTATGAAGCTCGGCCCGAAGACCGAGCCGCCGAGGGCGCAGGTCCCGACGGCCATGACCCTCTTCGGCTCCGGCATCGCCTCGTAGGCCGCAAGGAGCGGATAGCGCATGGCGTCGGTGACCGGACCGACGACCATGAGGAGATCGGCGTGTCGCGGAGTCGGCGTCAAGAAAAAACCGAGGCGGTGCAGATTGTACTGCGGCGCGGCGAGCTGCGCGATCTCGTTCAGGCACGCGCCGCAGTCGCCGGCGTCGACGACAAGGATGTTGACGGAGCGCCGGAACCTCGGCTCGAAGCCGAGCGGCCGACCCTGGCCGGTCGCGCTTTCGGGAACGTCGGCCCAATCGTAGTCGTCGCTCCAGCTCATCGCAGCGCCGTCCGAGCGAAGGCAGCGATAACAGTGAATGCACTTCCTCGCGTCGACGGCGACCTCGGAGCCGGAGGCCGACAGGGCGCCGGTCGGGCAGCGGGAAGCGACCTCCTGCGCCTGCGCCGCGTCGAGGAAGCGCGTCGGGCGGGGCAGCCCCGGGCTCACCCCCGGCGCCTGCTCGGCTCGACGCGGATATTTCGTGGTTTTCACGCCGAGGGCGACGCCCTTGAGAAACCAGCCTGCCATCGGGGGCCTCCTATCGGTCGCTTTCCGCGACGGAAAGCGCGAAGGTCGAGAGGATGATGGGAAAATCTTGAAACGCGAAGCCCTCGGCCGCGAGATGAAAGCCGTGCCAATTCACGAACGACGGCGGCACGATCCGGTAGCGCTCCACGCGCCCTTCCTCGTCGAGCCACAGCCAATGGATACTCGCCCCGCCGGGAGCCTCCACGGCGCCGAACGCCCAGGCGTTTCGCGGCGCGCGCTCGATCGGCGTGCGCACCGCGCCGGAGGGAAGATCGCGCGCGGCGGATCTGATGATCCTCGCCGACTCCAGCGCCTCGTCGAAAAGAACGCGGAGCCTCGCGTAGCCGTCGCCCTCCTCCTCGTGCGGGACCGCGACGGCAAACCGCTCGTACCCGCTGTAGGGGTGGGCGGCGCGGAGGTCGCACACGATGTTCGACGCTCGCGCCACCGGTCCGACGAGCCCATGGTAGCCCGCCTCCTCGGAGGTCACGACGCCGACCTCCTCGAGGCGGTCGAGGAAGCTGCTCGTCGTGCCCAGCATCCGCCTGAGGGAGGCGAGCGCATGCTCGATCTCCGCGAGGCGCTCGGCGAGCAGGCGGCATGCGCCGTCGGCGAGATCCGCGGCGAGACCGCCGGGGACGTTCAGGCCGAAGAGGTAGCGGTGGCCGCCGATCTCGCCGCTCAGCCTGAGAAGCTCCTCCTCGAGGTAGCCGGCGCGGCTCTCGGCGACCGCGAGCGCGGTCGAGCCGCATATGCCGCGGATCGATCCAACGTGGCGGCGGAGCCGCTCGAGCTCGGCGAGGAGCACGCGGAGGGTCCGTGCCCTCGGGGGCGCCTCAATGTCCGCCATTGTCTCGACCGCCTGGCAGAACGCGAAGGAGCTCGCAAAGGCCGTCGTCGCGCTGAAGCGCTCGGCGAGGAGCAAGGCCCCGTTCACATCGAGGCCCTCGGCGCGCTTCTCGATCGCGCGATACTTGAAGAAAAGACGGGGGAACGCCCTCACGACATTCTCTCCGGTGGTCTCGAGAAGGAAATGAACGGGCTCCGAGAGTCCGCCGTAGATCGGACCGACGGTCATCGCGAAGGCGCCGGGCTCCTGGAGAATGCGCCGAGGGCTCCAATCCGGCCTCGTTCCCCGGGAGAGAATCCGCTCGCTCGCGTCGAAGCTTTTCCGCATGGGGGAAATCCCCTCCGGCCACTCTTCGTCGTGGAGAACGAAGTCCCCGAGCCGAGGATGGCCTTCGAACAGAATGCCGAAGTGGTCCTCCGCCTCTCGCTCGTGCCAGTCGGCCGCGTGAACCCGCGAGGCGAGGCTCGGGATGAGCGGCTGTTCGCGCGAGGTGTCGGAAGAGACCTGGATCCAGAGACCGGGGATCCCGTGATCATAGAAGAGATAGTGGATCCGCCAATACCGTCGGTGCTCCCGCACCGCCATCCCCGCGAACACGAAGCCGCGCTCGTCGACGAGCCACTCGGCGATGTCGACCGCGGTACTGCCCTCTCCGACGTCGATCCTGAGGCGGTCCGGCGCCGGCCACTCGACGGTCAGCGGGAACTCGCTCCAGCGCGATCGGATCTCGGTGGCGATCAATTCCCTCGGCGTCATGGCTGGAGCCCTCCAAGCGAGGAGCCCGCCATCGCGATGAGGCTGTGGATCGGCGGGGGCAGCCAAACCCCGAACGCGACGGCGAGGGCCATACCCGCGACGAGCACGAGCGCGCAGACACGGGGAAGTCCCGGAGCCCTCTTCACGGAAGGCGGCGGCGTCCCGAAGACGGCCCGGTTTACGTGGTAGAGAATCGCGCCGAAGGCCACGACGATAAAGAACACGAGAAGAGCGACCGCGGCGTAGTAATGGGAGGCGAGCCCCGCCTTCACGATCGAGAGCTCGCTCAGGAACAGGGCGAACGGCGGGGCGCCGGCAACCGCGAGGCTTCCGACGAGGAGCGCGGCCCCGGCCACCGGCTCCCTGCGGATAAGGCCCTGGATGCCGGCGATCTCGCGGGTCTCCGCGACGATGAGCGCGGAGCCCGCGGCGAAGAAGCAGAGCGACTTCGCGAGACCGTGCGTAAGGATCTGGTAGGGAACTACCGACGCGCTCGACGCGCTTGAAAGCCCCGCGGCGGTAAGAATGATTCCCATCTGCTCAACGGTCGAGAAGGCGAACAGGCGCTTGATGTCGCGGACCTGGATGAGGAGGAACGCCGCGGCGCCCACCGAAATGAGCCCGAAGATCGTGGCCCACCGCGCGAGATGGAGCTCGGGGTGCGCCCGGACGACCGGAAAGATGCGGAGGACGACGTAGAGGATCGCGCTCGTCTCGACGCCCGACAGGATCGCGCACACGGGCGTCGGCGCCTGGCTGTGGGCGTCGGGAAGCCATGTGTGGAGGGGCACGAGACCGACCTTTACGCCGAACCCCGCGAGGAAGAGGATGAAGCCGCCCTCGACGAGCACCGGAGAGAACGAACCGGCGCCCGAGACAAGCGCGTCCCACGTGAAGGGGCCGCTCCCGAGGAGCGCCTGATGGAAGATGATCACCCCGAGGAGGGCGATCCCCGCCCCGATCATCGTGAGGATCACGTACTTCCAGGCGGCCTCGAGCGCCTCGCTCGTGCTTTCGAAGCTCACGAGGAGGATCGAGAAGATCGTCGTGAGCTCGATCGCGATCCAGGTGAGGGCCACCTCCTGCATCATGGGGACGGTGACGATCGAGAAAAGAAAGAGATTGAAGTTGACGTGATAGCCTCGAAGCGCCCGGTCCGTGCGCTCCCGCGCCTGCACGGCCATGTAGCCCGACGAGAAGAGCGCGGCGAGAAATCCAACCAGGGTGACGAGCATGAGGAGGAGCGCGCCGAAGCCGTCGATCCCGATCCAGTCGGGAACGGCGACGAGCACATGGTGCTTGAGCGTCAAGAAGGCACAGACTCCCGCGAGGGCGAACGCGGCGAGGGAGGCGATGACGGTGAGCGTCGGGGCAAGCTTCCGTCCGAGCGGAACGAGCGACAAGAACGCGGCGCACAGAAGCACTCCGGGAATCGCCGCGAGAAGAAACGAGGGGGTCATGGGGCGCGCTCCTCCTTGAGCGTCGTAAGAGAGCCGACCAGGGTCGTCCCGGACCGCTCGTGAATGTTCCTCGTGAGAATCGCAATGGGAACCACGACGATGAGGGTGTCGAACGCGGCCGCCACCTCGGCGATCAGGGGCAGGGGCAGATCCGGCGAAAAGCCGATGCCGAGGAAGAAGGCGCCGTTTTCCATCGAGAGGAGCCCGAGCAGCTGCGGGACCGCCTCGCGGCGGACGGCGATCGTGTAGGCGCCGATCAGGAGGCCCGCGATCCCAATGGGCACGTTCGTGGAGAACGCCGCGGTCCCGGCGGTCAGAATCCTGCCGGCGAAGAAGGAGAAGACCGCGATGAGAAGCGCGATCAGGAGCGCGAGCGGAACGTTCAGAACGAGGGAAATCTCGCGGCGCGCGTAGATCTCCCTCGGAACCGAGCGCCTCAAAAGCCACGGAATGATGATCAGCTTCGTGAGCAGGTTGATGCCGGCGACGAAGAAGAGCTCGCGGACGCCGGTCAGAAGGCCGATGATGAGCGCCGAAGCGATCAGGCAGAAGGACTGCAGGAGAAAGAAGCGCAGACAGCCGCGGATCTGGCGCGTCGCGACCATCGCGAAGGCGTTCAGGAGAAACAGGCCCCCGAACAGGTCGTTCAGTGGGTATCCGATCACGGGGCGCCTCCTGAAAAAAGCTGCGACATCATCGCGGCGACCGAAATGATAAAGGAGGCGCCGAGGAACTCCGTGATGCGGAAGAGCCTGAGCTTCGAGAGCGAAGACTCGATGATCACGAGAGCCACGACGAATCCGAGGATCTTCACGACGACGAGAAGCACGGCGAGCGCTGCCGCGAGCGGATCCGGGGTCGCGGCGAGGCCCCAGGGCACGAGGAGCACGTTGAGAAAGACGATCATGAGCACGGTGAGCTTCATGTAGCCGCCCCATTTCACGAGCGCGGCCGCTCGTCCGGAATACTCGAGCCCCTTCGACTCGTCGATCATCGCGAGCTCGAAGTGGCCGGAGGGATTGTCGACGGGAATGCGCCCGGCCTCGGCAAGGACGATCATGAAGAAAGCGAGAAGGAGCAGGAGATGGGCGGGCTCGAAAAAGCTTCCGGGAGGCGTCACCCACTTCGTCTGCACGATGTAGGGAATGGTCGAGCCGGCCACGAACGACACGGTGAAGAAGACGATCATGAAGACCGGCTCGACGAGAAAGCTCACCATCCGCGTTCGGCTCGCGCCCATCGGCCCGTACGGGTTGCCCGTGTCGACCGCGGCGAGCGCGGCGAAGAACCCTCCGAGCGCGAGGACCGACCCCGCGGCAAGCATATCGCCGGCGAAGGCAAAGAAGAGGGGAAAACGCGTAAGAACCGGAATGAGGAGAGCGACGAAGATCGGGCAGATGAAGGCGATGTAGGGCGCGACGCGAAAGACCCACGAGCTCTCGCTCGACACGACCTCATCCTTGGCGAAGAGCTTCCCGAGGTCTCGATAGGGTTGGAGGATGCTCGGCCCGCGCTTGGACTGAACCACCTCCTTGAGGCGATTGAGGACGCCGACGAAGATCGGCGACAGGCCGAGCACAAAGGCTACCTGCAGGATGTTGAGGAGTACGTGCACGGCCATGCGTATGAACCTTCAGCCCCTAGCGGCTCGCGGGATCGGGGAGCGAGCGAGAGAACGCCTCGCCAGCCTTGCCTTGTAAGGTCTCCCTACCTGCGCATATTCAAATTCGTCCGACCCGCGCTCCCGCGCGGAAGCGTCGGACCAACCAACCAGGAGTCATCAGCCCGCAAAGGCAACGTACGAAGGTGAACCCCATCACCGTGCGGGGCTACTATACTGAAATGCCCGCCACTTTGTCAAACGAAAACGGAAGACGCGTGTTTACTTCCTTTGCCGCTGAGGCATTCCGGGATAGCCGGCGTAGAGCCGGACGACTTCCATCCAGACCCGCTGCTCCTCGTCGGACAGGGAGGGTCGAGCCTCGGCGAGGGACCAGTTCGCGGCGTCGATGTAGCGCCTCACGCCGTCGAGAAGGCGATCGTAGATCGCCGCGTGGAAGCCGAGGAACCATTGAGGGACGCTCCCGGCGCGACGGCGGACAAGCTCGTAGTGCGGCACGCAGAGCCCGCGGGAGCCCGCGAAGGAGCTCTTGAACTCCGCGTCGTCGAGGTACTCCGCCATGACCGACGCATACCGCTCTTCGGTCTCGGTCTCGGACTCGCAGACGAAGCAGGCGCCCTTGTTGCCGGGCACCTCGGAGCGATCGAGAACGGCGGCGACGACTCGCTCGAGGAGGGGCCGATACATCAGGGAGATCGCAAGTCCGTCGTGATGGCCGAGAAGCTGGTAGAGGTGCCGATTGCACACGCCGTTGTCGGCGTTGAGCCGGGCGCGCAACCCGACGTCGTTGACCTTCTCGTACAGGAACGAATCGAAGTAGCTCTCGATGCTCGTTTGGACGAGATGACAGATCGGGCAGCCGGGATGCGCGAGCGCTTTCTCGAGCTTGAAGTAGGTGAGGTGCTTGTGCCCGGAGGCGGGCTTGCGGCGACGACGAGAAACGGACGGCTCCATGCCTCCCCCAACGTTGGACCAAAGGAGTCATCAGCCTGAAAGGGCGCGTTCCTGGGCGGACTCCATCGCCGAACCGTTTGCCGCCCCCAATGTACCCATTCCGCGCGCTCTCCGTCAATCAAGCGCGCGAGGCGAGCCGCTTGACATCCGTATCCCGACAATTTACGGTGAAGCTGGCGATGGAGTTCGCCGATTAAACCGCCTCCAGGCTGATGACTCCTGCTCGGCGCTCGCGCAGGCGAGGAACGCGCGCTTGACGGACGTGGTCGCGGGCGCTCCGAGGTCTGCCCGCGCGCCGATCAACGCAAGGAGGATTGTCATGAAACCAGCGATCGACAAGATTACCGCGCTCGAGATTCTTGACTCCCGCGGCAACCCCACCGTTCGGGTCTATTGCACGCTTGAAGACGGCACGAGCGCGCAGGCGTCGGTTCCGTCGGGCGCCTCGACGGGCGAGAACGAAGCGGTCGAGCTTCGCGACGGCGACAAAAAGCGCTACGGCGGCAAGGGTGTCACGAAAGCGGTGGAAAATGTGACCAAGGTCATGGCCCCGCGGCTGAAGGGGAGAGACCCGCGCTGTCAGGCCGAGATCGATTCCATCCTGATCGATCTCGACGGAACCGCGAACAAGGAAAAGCTCGGCGCGAACGCCATCCTCGGCGTCTCGATGGCGGTCGCGAGGGCGTCGGCGTTGACGTCGAAGCTCCCCCTCTTCGAGTACCTCGGCGGCGCGACCGCCCGCCGACTTCCGGTCCCCATGATGAACATCCTGAACGGCGGAAAGCACGCCGACAGCAGCGTCGACTTTCAGGAATACATGATCGTACCCCTCGGAGCCCCCACCTTCAGAGAGGCGCTGCGCTACGGATCCGAGACGTTCCACGCCCTGAAGGGAATCCTCGCGAAGAGGGGATATGCGACCTCCGTCGGCGACGAGGGCGGCTTCGCGCCGAGCCTCAAGAGCAACGAAGAAGCCTGCGAGCTGATCGTCGAGGCGATCCGCGCCGCCGGCTACCGGCCGGGGCAGGACGTCGCGCTCGCGATCGATCCGGCGGCAACCTCCTTCGCGCGCGACGGCGCCTACTACCTCGATCGATCCGGGCAAGGGAAGAAGTCGAGCGACGAGCTTACCACGATGTATCGCGAGTGGATCGGAAAGTACCCGATCGTCTCCCTGGAGGACGGCCTCGCGGAGGACGACTGGGACGGTTTCAAGCGCCATACCGCGGCGCTCGGCTCCCTCGTCCAGATTGTCGGCGACGACATGTACGTCACGAACACGAAGTACCTCCAGCGCGGAATCACGGAGCACAGCACGAACGCCGTTTTGATCAAGCTCAATCAGATCGGCACCGTCACCGAGACCGTCCAGGCGATCGAGCTCTGCCGGCAGGCGGGGTGGCGCTACGTCATTTCGCACCGCTCGGGGGAGACCGAGGACGCCTTCATGGCCGACTTCACCGTCGCGATGGGAGGCGGCCAGATCAAGACGGGCTCGGTCTGCAGGAGCGAGCGGATCGCCAAGTATAACCGGCTCCTCGAGATCGAGGCGGAGCTCGGTCCGGCGGCGGTTTTCGGCGGCTTCCCGACGAGGGCATAGCGGTCGCGCGAGCGGATGCGGCGGTCTGAACGAGACGCCGGCTGACCAGGAAGCCGGGAGACATCGGTCCGGAAAGGGGGGCCTCCGTGCGATCGGCTTGCCGTGGGAGCCGGTAGCCCGCGGGATGTCGTGAACGGACACCGCGCCCCGGGCGCCGGTCAAGGAAGGGACGGAACTCGCCTCGCAGCTGATGACGACGATCCCTTCGACGGGTCGTTAAAATTGCGCGGGATTCTCGCTCGCGAGGACGGAGACGCCGTCGGGTATCGTCGCGCCTACCGCGTCGGCGAGATCGAGGCCACGGAGGTTGTCCTGTGGCGGACGCGTCGCGCCGGCGAGGCGCTCGCAGGCGGTTCGTCCGCCATGGCACGGCGGTCTCCCCGTTCGGGCGGCCTCCCGAAACCGACCGCAGAGGCTGTGCGGGGGACGAGCCTCGTCGGTCGCGGAAGGGTAGAGGTCGATATTCGAAAACCGCCTCTCGCCGCGCGTCTCCTTACGAGACCGAGTCGCGGAGGTTTCCCCCTCATCTTCTCACGGGCGGATGCTCCGTTCGGAATGGAGCGCCAAATCCGCCACGCCTCCCGGGGAGCGGCTTACTTCCCCCGCGTTCGCGAAACGGCGTGCGGGTTTCTCCCCCTCCTTCGCCCTCAGGGCTCGCCTCGACCGAGGCTGCGAGGAAGCGCGCGGAGGCCGGCCCCCCGGCGAGCGCGTGAGGCAACGCCACGTTCGAGTCGACCGGAGAGCTACTCGACGGCCGGTCCCGTGCTCGATGCGAGGAGACTGCGAATGGCGGCGAGCGTGCCGATCTCCTCGGCGGCGAAGAGCTGCCGCTCGCTGAACTGCCGGGTAAGATCGAGCCTGAGCGCGTAGAAAAGCTCGCCGCGATACCGGACGTCCTCGGTCTCGACGCCTCGAAGCGCGCGTCTCGGTATCCATCTTCGGACGATCCCGTATCGCGCCGGTCCCGGACCGGTCGCGTCGTCGGAGAGGAGAATGACTTCGC
>JASHNV010000168.1 GCA_030041455.1 Spirochaetia bacterium | reverse complement strand
AGCGAGTTGCGGCGCATGCTCATCGTGACGTCCACCTCGCCGCTCACGACCGGAAGCATGAGGGCCGAAAGCGCCTCGTGCGTGAGACCCCGCAGGTCGGCGTCGAGCGTCATGATGACGTCGTTATTCGCGGCCTGAAGACCTCGCATGATCGCATAGCTCTTGCCGAGCCGCTTGGTGCCGAGATCGAGCACCTTGACGCGTCGAAACCCTTCGGCCACCGCGGCGGTGCGGTCCGTGCCCTCCACGACGACGACGATCTCGTCGATCCAAGGGTGGCCCTCGACGGCGCGAAGGACGCCGGCTATGCGCGTCTCCTCGTCGTAGGCGGGGATAATGCAGGTGACCTTCGGAATGCTCCGCGCGGGCCGAATCTTGGAATCGGCCCGCGCAGCCTCCGCGCTCGCGGTGCCGGCCTCGTAGGCCGCAAAGAGGGAGGCGATGTTCGGAAAATAGTCTCGCTTCATAGTACTCTGCCTGTGTATTTCACCATGAAGTGGCGATAGATGTTGATGACGACGAGGAACGACGAGAAAGCGGCGAACTGCGATACCACCACCGAGAAGATGGCGGAATGATAGGACTGCAGGTACCGCGAGAGCAAGAACAGCGTCGGATACGACACGATGAGCGAGAATACGATCGACATAGGGGTGAGGTGGATGAGGTCGATCACGAAGTCCTTCCGCGACACGCTCCGTGCCCTGACCTTGTGGTGCCAGCGCAAGGTCAGGTAGGACACCGCGCCGCCCAGGAGCGACCCCGCGACCGCCGCCCCCGAAATGATATTTGCCGCCGATGTGAACAACGATGTGACATAGCTGAACGCCGGCGCCCCGAGTATCGCCCCGATCTCGCCGATGATGAACTCCTTGTTGAACTCGATGAATCCTCTCGACACCAACGGTCACCCCCGACGCCTCGACCTCACCCCGGCTTCTGTACCACTTCGCAAGTTGCAACAGCCATTCTCTCGAGGAATGGCGGACCGAGCGGCTTCGGTGCCGCCGCTCCCTATCCCGGAACGTTACGAGCCTCTCTGCATTGTACAGTCTGGCTCGTCAACCGCATAGCGTTTTCGCCTCCCTCAAACGGGGGTATCGCCTCAACCTGGGAATAGGACGGAGAAAGGGGCACATCGCCCGGCCAGAGGCCAAACAGGACGATGAGAGGATGCGCCCCAGGGAGATAGAGTAGAATTCCCGGGGCCATCGTGACAAGTACCGCGTAGCGGTGGGGCCCGGGGCGGGGCCGAAACGGACTCGCCTCAGGCGCGCCTCGCGGCCGGGTCGGGAGCAAAGCGTCGTGGTGAGGCCGAACGGGTCGGTCTCGGGGCGAGGCGCGGGCGGCCTTCCTCGCCGGCCGGACCGCGCCGCGGACCTCGGAAGCGCCTCCCCTCGATCATGAGTACCCGAACGAGTCCTCTTCCGGTTAGGGCAGGGCACACGCGACGGCGAGAGCGCGTACGGCACCCCGCTCGCGGGAGGTCCTCGGAGAGGAGGCTCGTACGCGTAAGCCGCAACCTTATGACTCCGCTCGGCCGAGAGGGGCGGACAGTCTCCTCCTACCGGTGTGGGGGATCAAGCGACGCCCGGGAACGCGGAACGACGCCGCGCCGGCCAGGAGATCGACGTCCCCGGCATCGTTAGCGACCGTAGGGAAGAATCCTCGAAGTCAGAATGCCCGTATCGAGACCGATCGTGTGAAGCCCGCCGTAGAAGCGCGCGTGCTCGATTTTCACGCAGCGATTCATGACGACGTCGGCGCCCGACCGTACGGCTTCCTCCGCCGCCTCGCGGTGGACGATGCCGAGCTGCATCCAGATGACCGGCGCGCCGAGGGCAAGCGCCTCGGTGACGACCCCGGGGACGTCCTGCGGCTTTCGGAAAATGTCGACGAGCTCGAGCGGCTCGCGCGCCTCTTCGACGTAGGCGCTCAGGGAGGGGTAGCTTCGCTCGCCGAGGATTTCGGCGGCGGTCGGATTGATCGGGATGATCCGGTAGCCTTGCGCCTGCATGTAGATCGCGGCAAAGTAGCTCGGCCGGTAGGGATTCGCGCTGAGGCCGACCATCGCGATCCGCCGGTATTTCGTGAGAATCGAGATCCGCTCGGCGGCGGTCTCTATGATCTTCGCCATCGTCCTCTCCTCGTCGGGACCCCTTGCGCCCGTTCCCATCCCCCTGCCTCCGCGCGCGGCGGGCGGGAGCTTACGGGGCGCGCAAGGCTTGGTCGAGGTCCCATTTCAAGTCCTCCGCGTCCTCAAGCCCGATCGAGACGCGAACCATGTCGGGCGTCACGCCGCCGCGGGCCTGCTCCTCTTCGGTCATTTGCGCGTGGGTGGTGCTCGCCGGATGAATGATGAGCGACTTCGCGTCTCCGACGTTCGCGAGGTGGCTGAAGATTTGCACGTTTTCGATGACCTTCCGGCCGGCTGCGCTCCCGCCCTTCAGGCCGAAGGTAAAGATGGCGCCTGAGCCCTTCGGGAGATACCGCCGCGCAAGCGCGTGGAATCGATTTCCGGGCAGGGAGGGATAGCCGACCCAGCTCACCGCCGGATGCGAGGCGAGGAAACGCGCCACCTCCCCGGCGTTCTCCACGTGGCGCTCCATTCTGAGCGGCAAGGTCTCGAGTCCCTGGAGAAAGAGAAACGCGTTGAAGGGGCTGAGCGCCGGTCCCATGTCTCGCAGCGACTCCACCCGCGCCTTCATGATCCACGCGAAGTCGCCGAAGGTCTCGAAAAACCGGATTCCATGGTATCCCTTGCTCGGCTCCGTGAGGCCCGGAAAGAGCCCGTTGTCCCAGGGGAACTTGCCGCTGTCGACGATGACGCCGCCGATGCTCGTGCCGTGGCCGCCGACGAACTTCGTCGCGCTGTGCACGACGATGTCCGCGCCCCACTCGATCGGACGGCAGAGGTAGGGGGTCGCGAACGTGTTGTCCACGATGAGGGGCAGGCCGTGCTCGTGGGCGATCTTGGCTACGGCCTCGATGTCGAGCACGTCGATCTTGGGATTGCCGAGCGTCTCGCCGTAGAGCGCCCGCGTCCTCGGGGTGATCGCCTTGCGGAAGTTCTCAGGCTCCGAGCTGTCGACGAACACCGTGCCGATGCCGAGCCTCCGCATGCTCACGTCGAGCTGCGTGTAGGTCCCGCCGTAGAGCGTGCTGCTCGCGACCACCTCCTGCCCCTGCTCCATGAGGGTGATGAGGGCGAGAAACTGGCTCGCTTGGCCGCTCGCGGTCGCAAGGGCTCCGACCCCTCCCTCGAGCGACGCCATCCGCTCCTCGAAAACGGCGGTCGTCGGATTCATGATGCGGGTGTAGATGTTGCCGAAGCGCTGGAGCGCGAAGAGCTCGCGGGCGTGGTCGGTGTCGTCGAAGACGTAGCTCGTGGTCTGGTAGATGGGAACCGCGCGGGAGCCGGTAACCGGGTCGACGCGCTGGCCCGCGTGGAGCGCTCGCGTGCTGAAACCGAGCGCCCGGTCCTTGTGTTGCTCGTCCATGTCTATTCCTCCGGTTCCTTTCGCTCGGAAGGGGGCGGGTCGGACACTCCCGTAAGACGCCCCTCGTAGGGAGGCCGTACGACGCCCTCCTCGGTGATGATCGCGCTGATGAGCGCGTTGTCCGTCACGTCGAAGGCGGGATTGAAGGCCTTGCAGCCCTCGGGCGCCATCCGGCGCTCGTACCATCGCTCGGTGAGCTCCTCTGGGCTCCGCTCCTCGATGACGATTTCGCGGCCGCTCCGGCACCATAGGTCGATCGTAGAGAGCGGCGCGTGCACGTAGAAGGGGATGCCGTAGTGCCGCGCGAGGATCGCGAGGCCCGAGGTTCCGATCTTGTTCGCGGCGTCCCCGTTCGCGGCTACGCGGTCGCAACCGACGAGCACCGCCTGCACCTTGCCCTGGCTCATGACGAGCGAGGCCGCGCTGTCGCAGATGACCGTCACGTCGATCCCCGCTCTCCCGAGCTCCCAGGCGGTGAGGCGAATCCCCTGGAGGAGGGGGCGCGTCTCGTCGGCGAACACCTTGAAGTCGTACCCGCGCTCGCCTCCGAGATAGATCGGAGCGAGCGCCGTGCCGTATCCGGCGGTCGCGATCGCGCCGGAATTGCAGTGCGTGAGGAGCCCCCAGCCGGGTCTGAGGAGCGCGAGGGCGTGCTCGCCGATGGCGCGGCAGACCCGCTCGTCCTCCTCGCGGATCGCGTCGGCCTCCTCCTTGACGGCGCGCTTCATCCGCTCGACCGGAGCGTCCTTCTCGGCATCGAGGCGGCGGACGATCCGATCGAGCGCCCACGTCAGGTTCACCGCGGTCGGGCGCGCCGAGCCGAGGTAGTCGCGAAGCTCCGCGAGCTCGCGGCGAAGCGCGCGGTAATCCGGGGCGCTCGAATCGGCGATGCCGAGGTAGCCGCCGTAGGCGGCGGCGATGCCGATCGCGGGCGCGCCCCGAACTCGGAGGCGGGAGATCGCCTCGTAGACCTCCTCGGGCTTGGTGAGCCGGATGAAGCGCGTCTCACCCGGCAGGAGCGTTTGGTCGAGCATGATGAGCGCCCGCGCCTCCTCGTCGAAGCGCAGCGCGCGAAGCCGTTCCGGTTCGTTCGTCACATCGTCACCTTTCCAAGTCCATCGCCGTTTCCCGCGCGATCGCGAGCAGCCCGTCGGGCGTCCCGATCGCGTTTCGCTCGGCGATCCACCGGCTCGCCGTGCGCAGCACCACCGCCGCCGCCCATCGGTGCTCCTCGGGCGGCAGCGTTTGAATGTCGGAGACCTTCGCGAGCCCGATGATCCTCCGAATCGCCTTGCATCCGGCGTAGCCGACCGCGTCGTGCCAGACCCCCTCCAGCCAGGACTCGAGGAAGCCGTCCGAAAGGAACCGCTCGGCGCGGGACGGCCACAGCGCGCGGAGAGCGGCGCAAAAGGCGTCCCACGTCTCCCGCGGGAGCCCTTCGACCCAGGAGAGGAAGCCCGCCGGCCTTCGCAGCGCGAGGCCGCGCGCGTAGGCGAGGAGGTAGTTGCCGGCGAGGGCCCCGAGATCGAAGCCGACCGGACCGTAGAAGCAGAACTCTCCGTCGATCACCTTCGCGCTCCCGCGATCCGCCTCCTCCCGCCTCACCATGATCGAGCCGGTGTGGAGATCCCCGTGAATCAGCGCCTGGCCGTCGGTCATGAACCGGTATTTCAGCGCGCCGACCTCGGCGACGAGCCGCTCGTCGCGCTGGAGGCGCTCCACCTCCGAAGCGATCCCGCTCGCGTAGGAGTTGTGCTCGTGCTCGAGGTAGGGCTCCGTGAAGACGACGTCCTCGGTGATCCTGCAGAGCTCCGGGTTGACCGCCTCGGCGGCTCGCAGATGCGCCGCCTCGGGCTGGAGCCCGAACAGCGAGGTGGCGAAGCACATGCGCGCGACGTACTCGCCCATGGTCCCGGCTACCCCTCGGTGGATCTCGCCCGCGTTGAGCGCCGCGCGCCAGACGGTCCATTCGGAAAGGTTCTCCATGGCGATCACGAACCGCTTCGGATCGAAGCCGTGGAAGCCGGGGACGAGCTCCGGGCAGGCCGAAAGCGCGGCGTCGAGGCTTCGCGCTTCCGCGGCCGAGCGCGCCGGCGTGAGGGGCCACGACTCCCCAACGATCCTCACGTAGGGCAGCGCTTGCTTCAGACAGAGGCCGCGTCCCTTCGCGTCTCGGCAGACGAAGACGAGGTTGAGGTTGCCGTCGCCCACCTCGCGCACGCTCAAGGTCGCGGTGTCCACGAGGCGCGCGAGCGCCGGCCGGGATCGGATGTAGGTCGGTACCGTCGCCACGGTCAACACCTCGTAGGACGCGTGGCTGCTCATCGTTTCCTCCCGCGGCGGAGCATCGAGGAGAAGCTGATCAGGAGCGCCGTAACGAGGAGAGCGCCCTCCACGAAATCCTGCGTGTAGTAGGGGAAGTTCATCATCGTGAGGCCGTTGAGGAGGACCCCCACGAAGACCGCGCCGACGAAGGCGCCGAGCGCGTTCGGCCGGTTCGCGCCGAGCACGGCGTAGCCGATGAGCGCCGCCGCCACCGACTCGAGGAGGAGCGGGTCGCCCGCGCCGACATCCCCCCGCCCGAGCCTCGCGGCGAGAACGATCCCCCCCGCAGATGCGAGCAGACCCGAGACGACGTAGGCGAGAACGCGCGTCCGCTCGACCGGGATGCCCGCGATCCGAGCGGCCTCCTGGTTGCCTCCGATCGCGTAGATCATGCGCCCCGGGCGGGAGCGCTCGAGGAAGACCACGAGGGCCGCGACGACGAGCGCCATGAGGGCCACCGAGACCGGAACGCCGAGGAGATTCCCGCGTCCGATCCACAGGAAGCCTCCCGGGATGACGCCTGGGGCGACGGTCCCGATCGAGTCCACCGTCATGCCCGGAGCGACCGACTCCCCCGAGGTCATGATGAGCGCAAGCCCGTCCCACACGAACATGGCGCCGAGGGTGGCGAGGAGGTCCGGGACCTTGCCCCGCACGATGAGCACGCCGTTCAGGAGCCCTATGAGGGCGCCCGCAGCGAGGCCGAGCGCGACGGCGAGGAGTCCGCCCGCGGCGAAACGGACCATGACGGTCGTCGTCGCCATGACCACGAACCCGACGTTCGCGCCGACCGACAGGTCGAAACCGTTCGCGGCAAGGGAGACCGTGACGCCCTGGGCCACGATCGCGACGATGGCGACCGACTGGAGGATAATGAGGAGATTCCGCGCGGTGGGGAAGTAGCGCTGCGTCAAGGAAAAAAAGACGAGGAGTCCCGCGAGGACGAGGAGCAGGCCGTAGCGGTAGAAGAAGGGGCCGGATTCCCGCCGGTCCGAGGCGCCTCGAGCCGGCACGCCCGACGAATCGCCCGACCGAGCGAGCCAGAAGAGCGGGCGCGCGCTCATGGGAACGCGGCCCCCGCCATGAGGCTCACGAGACGGTCCGCCGAGACCTCGGCGCCCGGAAACTCCCCGACGAGCGCGCCGGAAGCCAACACGAGAACGCGATCGGCGACCTCAATGATCTCCTCGGGGTCGGAGGAGACGACGAGCACAGCGCGGGCGCGCTCGCGCCTGAGGCGCTCGACGATCTCGCGCCGCGCGCCGATGTCGATCCCGCGAAAGGGCTCGTCGAGGATGAGGAGGTCGCTTCCCGATTGGAGCCAGCGTGCGACGACCACCTTCTGCTGGTTGCCCCCCGAGAGCGAGCCGATCGGCGCGGCCAAGCCGGCGCAGCGTATGTCGAGCTCGGAGGCGAGCCGTCCCGCAGCGGAGCGCTCGGCTGCCGGCCGCATGAGCCCGAGGCGCGCGTAGGCGCGAAGGAACGGGAGGGTGATGTTGCGGGTCACCGACCAGCGCGGAATGAGGGCGAGCGTCGCGCGATCCTCGGGCACGAAGCCGATGCCGCGTGCGACGGCGTCCGCAGGCGAGCGCGGGGCGAAGGGGCGCCCGCGGAGCGTCAGCCTGCCGCCGTTGAGCGGCCGCGCGCCGAACACCTGCTCGACGAGCTCGGTCTTCCCCGCGCCGATGAGCCCGGTGAGTCCCACGACCTCGCCGCGGCGAGCGACGAAGGAGACCCAGGGTCCGCCGGGCCGCGCGGAAAGCCCGTCGGCGCTGAGCACCACCTCGCCTCCGGCGCTCTCGGGCGGCCTCCGGGACCGGCGAGCTTTGAGCGCGTCGAGCTCTCCGAGCATCGCCGCGACGAGATCGGTTCGCGCGACCGGGGAGACGAACAGACCGCGAAGGCGGCCGTCGCGCAACACGACGACGCGGTCGCAGAGCGCCTCGACCTCCTCGAGGTCGTGCGAGATGAGGACCACCGACACGCCGCGGCCCGCGAGGAGGCGCACCGCTTCGTAGAGCCGCTCCGCCTCGAGGCGGGAGAAGGTGCTCGTCGG
>JASHNV010000167.1 GCA_030041455.1 Spirochaetia bacterium | reverse complement strand
CGAACCCGAACCCCGACGTGGTTGCGACGCTCCTGCGCGCCGGGGCGCGCATCGACGCGGTGGACAGCGACGGGAGAACCGCGCTCATCGACGCGGCCGCGCACTCGGACAACCCAGGAACCGTGAGCGCCCTCCTCGCGGCGAAGGCGAACGCGTCCGTCGAAGATGCAAGCGGCGCGACGGCGCTCGATTACGCCGAGCGGAACGGCGCTCTCACGGGCACGACCGCGCTCTCCGCGCTCGAAGGCGCGGCTGGCGCCGCCGGGGCCCAGCCGCAGCCCGGCCCGGCGACGCCGCAGCTCGCCTCGTCGGCCGCCGCGGCGGGCGCTTCCGCCGGTCCGCCGGGGAGTCTCCTCGTTACGATCAAGCCGGTCGTCGGCTCCAAGGCGGCAATCAAGCTGATCGTCTCGGGGAGCATCGGCGAGCGCGACTACGCGGTCGGTCCGAACGAGACCTCGACGCTCGATCTGCCGAGCGGATCCTACACGATCGAGGCTGCGTTCGTGGACGACACCGCGCCCGGCTACACGGGAAGCGCCCAGGTGATCGCGGGGCGAAGCACGCCGGTCACGATTCGCCTTGCCTACTCCCCGCAGTTCATGGATCCAGTGAACCGGAAGTATCGGAGCCTCCTCGCATCGAAAAAGACGGACGAGGACGGGATCGCCGCGGTCCGCGGCACCCACGCGAGCAAGATCGAGAACGGCATCCTCGGCGAGGTGCTCGGAGCGGCGGCCGCCGGCGCCGCGGGCTACTTCTACTACGAGTCGACAAGCTCGCAGGGAGGCAATACCGAGGATCAAACCTTCGCCTACGTCGGGGGAGTCACCGCGGCGCTCCTCCTCGCCGCCGGAACCTACGAGCTCCTGACGATCCCTCCGAGCGAAAAGGAGGTCGAGCTGCGACGCGAGATCCGCTCGCTCGACGAGCAGCTCCAGGCGCTCCAACCCTACCTGCCGTCGGAGGGTTCGGGCAAAGGAACGTTCTCTCACGGGAAACGGCAGCTGCCTACCGCGTCGTCCGGGAGCTGAAGTCGTGCGTCCAGTTGGGAGGTGAGCCTGTCGAACGCTCATCCGGTCGGGGCGGAGCAACCGTCACCCTGCGTGGGTGAACACGCGAGCCTGCCGGACGGTCTTTCGGGGTCTTGAGTCGTGTATCAGGGGCCGGAGCCGGTCGCCTTCCGAAGGCAGCCCGCGCGCTCGCCGAGCCCGGGATCTCGAGCCCGTCCGGGTCCGGCCCGGGAGCCCGCGTACGGCGGCGCGTTACCGCTTGTCGCCGGCCTCCTCGTGGCCGGCCTTCGACTCCTCGGCCTCTTCCTTCTTCGCCTCGATGCGGTCCTTGATGTCGGCCACGCCGATGAACACGGCGATGACCCCGACGAGAAGCGCGATGATGGGCAATCCGCCGCGAAGGAATTCGAGGACATCGTTCCACCAATTCAGGCCCCACGCCGGAATCGGCAGCACTGAATAGATGGCAAAAAGCACAAAAACAATCCCGACGATGAGAGCTACCACGATGAACCTCCTTCAGTCCGGGTCGAATGGTGTAAGAATAGCGAATTCCGGCTTTTCGTCAAGTCGTGGTGACACTGTGTACCGCATTATGTACACAGCGCGGCGCGAATTCGTCACGCGACGCGGTTTCGGGCGACGACGATGACGAACGCCGCGCCGAAGAGCGCGAGCGGAACATTGTCGAGGAGGAGCCTGAGGATCGGGAGGCCGAAGAGGACGGGGTCGGCGACGAGTCCGAAGGCGCCGAAGGTCGCGTAGAGGACTCCCGCGTAGCGAACGATGACGCCGAGCACGACCAACATCCACGCGGTGTCGCGGGTGTTCGCCCAGAGGAGGATCGCGAGAAAGGTCACGATCGCGCCCACGGCGAGCCGCGTCGCGGCGATGATGAGCTCCTCGTGCGGCATTACTCCTCCCCGCGCCACGAGCGCGCCTCGTCTCGAAAGGACGTGAGCTCCCCGATCGCCCCCAGGCCCGGCGCGATGCTCGGTCCGGGGAAGCGCGGAGAGATCAGGATGCCTCGCGCGAGGAGCCGATCGAAAAGGGCGGAATATTCCCGCTCCCCGCACGTCGCGGTCAGGTAGGGCCCCGACCTGCTCCAGAAGGGCGCATCGAAGCGTCTCCAAAGATTCTCGGTATAGCGCTCGCGGAACCTGATGAGGAGGTACACGCTCTTCGTCAGGGCGCCGAGGAGCGCCGGGGAGACGACGTCCGAGGGCGCCGCGGCGTCGGGCGCCTTCCCGCGGAAGGCCGCGACCGCGGGGCCCGACGCGATCGGAAGGGGGAGCGCCGGCGTCACCACCGCGGCGCGTTCCTCCCGGCCGTCCCGGTCGGAGAGAAAGGGCCGCCACGTCGGGACCGCGAGGGGCGCCACGGCGCTGAGGAGCCGCTCCGAGGAGCGGTAGAGGCGAAACTCGGCGTAGCCGGGCATGAGGAGCGCAAGCGCCTTGGAGAGCCGCCTCTCGTAGACCGACGGGAAGTCTGCGAGCAGGCCCCGCGAGAGATCGTTCTTGAGCCCCTTGAGGAGCCCCTCGGGACGGTGGCCGAGGAGCGCGCGGCCGTCGGCGAGCCACATGTCGAGGTAGCGCCTGCCGCGGAGGTCGTAGAGATAGTAATCTCGAGCGCGGCGGATCGGCGGCAGCCTGCGAAGAAGGAGATCATCGTCCATTCAGCCTCTCTTCGAGAAGCCGCGCGGCCGCGATCGGGTTCGCCCGGCCGCGGCTTTCCTTCATCACCTGACCCATGAGGTATTTCAACGCGTGATCCCGTCCGGCGCGGTAGTCGGTCACCGACTTCTCGTTCGCCGCGATGACGCTCTCGACGACGCGCCGGAGCTCGCCCTCGTCGGCGATCTGGGAGAGCCCCCGCTCCCGGATGATCTCCGAGGGGCGCTTCCCCGAGGCCGCCATCTCGGCGAAAACGTCCTTCGCGATCTTGCCGCTGATGATCCCGCTCTCGATCGAGTCGACGAGCTCGCGAAGGTGCTCAGGCGGAGAGGCGAAGGAGGTTATCTCGATTCCCCGATCGTTGAGCACGCCGCGGACCTCCGTGAGAATCCAGTTCGCGATCTTCTTCGGGTCCCGCGAGCCGGAGGCCGCCTCCTCGAAGTAACCGCTCATGGCCTTCGAGGAGACGAGCGTCTGCGCGTCGAAGTCGCTGAGGCCGTACTGCGCCTTCAGCCGCTCGCGCTTTGCGGCGGGGAGCTCTCCCACGCGGCTTCGAAGCTTCTCGACGAGCTCTCGACCGATCTCGATCGGCCTCAGGTCAGGCTCCGGGAAATAGCGGTAGTCGGAAGCCGCCTCCTTCGTGCGCTGCAGCACCGTCTCGCCCGTCTCGTCGTTGAAGCCGCGGGTGCTCTTCCCGACCGCCTCGAGGGTGAGCCGCTCGGAGCGCCACTCGGCGAGCTGCCGGTCCGTCTCGAACTCGAGGGCGGCGCGGATCGCGCGAAAGGAGTTCATGTTCTTGATCTCGACGATCGGCGTCGCGAAGAGCTTCTCTCCCTCGTGAATCCGCAGGTTGACGTTCGCGTCGCAGCGAAGCGAGCCCTCCTCCATGTTGCAGTCGGAGATCTCGAGGTAGCGCATGATCTCGCGGATTCCCTCGACGAACGCGACGGCTTCCTCCGGCGAGCGCATGTCGGGCTCCGAGACGATCTCGAGCAGCGGCGTGCCGCAGCGGTTGAAATCGACGTAGCTCGCGTTCGCCGCCTCCTCGAGGTGGAGGCTCTTGCCGGCGTCCTCTTCCATGTGGACGCGCGTGATTCCGACGGCGCGCGCACCCTCCGCGATCTCGAGCGCGCCTCCCACGCAGATCGGCAGATCGTACTGCGAGATCTGGTATCCTTTCGGAAGGTCGGGGTAGACGTAGTTCTTGCGGTCGAACTTCGTGATCTCGGCGACTCTGCTCCCGAGGGCGAGGCCGGTTATGATCGCCCCCTCGACGAGAGCGGCGCTCACGACCGGAAGCGCGCCGGGAAGCCCGAGACAGACCGGGCACACGCGCGAGTTCGGAATGCCGCCGAAGCGGTTCTCGCACGCGCAGAACGCCTTGGTCTTCGTGAGGAGCTGGACGTGGACCTCGCAGCCGACGACGATCTCGTACTCGATGCCGTCGAGCGTCCGGTTGAGAGAGCTCGCGCTCATCCCCCGCCCCCTTCCCGGCGCCAGGTCTCCGCGCAGGAGAGGAGCGTCTCCTCGGCGAAGCGCCGTCCGGTGAGCTGGACGCCGATCGGGAGCCCTTCGCGCGAGAGGCCCGCGGGGAGCGAAAGGGACGGCAGGAGCGCGAGGTTCGCGAAGGTGGTGTAGACGTCCGACAGGTACATCGCGAGCGGATCCCGGACCTTGGAGCCGAGCTTGAAAGCCGGCGTGGGAGCGGTCGGCGAGAGGATGAGCTCGTGCTCGGCGAGAACCCGGGCCACCTCCCGGAGGAGGAGCGCGCGCACGGCTTGCGCCTTCTTGTAGTAAGCGTCGTAGTAGCCGGAGGAGAGGACGAAGTTGCCGATGAGGATGCGCCGCCTGACCTCCTCGCCGAAGCCCTCGCTTCGCGTCCGCTCGTACATCTCGAAGAGCGTGCCGGCCTCCTTCGCGCGCAGCCCGTAGCGCACGCCGTCGTAGCGCGCGAGGTTCGATGAGGCCTCCGCGGCCGCGAGGATGTAGTAGATCGCCACGCTCGCCTCGAGGATCGGAAGGTCGATGATCTCGACGAAAGCGCCGCGCGAGCGCGCCCATCGGACGAACCGATCGAAGACGGCGGAGACCTCGGCTTCGAGCCCCTCGGGAACGAACTCCCGCGGAACCGCGATCTTCAGCCCGCGGAAATCGCGCGCCGGAAGCTCGGCGCCGTCGAGGACCGCGCGGGCTGCCGGGAAATCGGTCGCCGCGCTCGTCTCGTCCCGCGGATCCCTTCCCGCGGCGGCGGCGAAGACGACCGCGAGATCCTCGGGAGACCTTCCGAGGAGACCGATCTGGTCGAGCGAGGAGCCGAACGCGACGAGGCCGTAGCGGGAGAGGCTTCCGTAGCTCGGCTTCAGGCCGTAGAGGCCGCAGAACGAGGCGGGCAGCCGCACCGAGCCGCCGGTCTCCGAGCCGAGCGCGACCGGCGCCAGGCCGCCCGCGACGGCCGCCGCCGACCCGCCCGAGCTTCCGCCCGGGGTCCGCGTCCGGTCGGCGGGATTGCGCGCCGGCCCGTAGCAGGAATACTCGCAGGAGGAGCCCATCGCGAACTCGTCCATGTTCGTCCGGCCGAGCGGAATCATGCCCGCGGCGAGGAGGCGGTCGATCACGGTGGACGAATAGGGCGCCGTGAACCCCCGCAGCATCCTCGACGCGCAGGTGAGAGCCCGGCCTTTCACGAGGATGTTGTCCTTGACCGCGATCGGAAGCCCGAGGAGCGGAGCGTCCGCTTCCCCCGCCCGGCGCGCCTCGTCGGCGCGCTCGGCGAGCGCGACGGAATCGTCGAAGAACTCGACGTAGGCGCCGAGCGGCTCTTCCTTCTTTGCGTCGGCGAGATAGGCGTCGCGAAAGGCGGAGACGATCTCCGCCGAGGTCAGCTCGCCCCGGCGCAGGCCGCCGCGCAGCTCGCTCAAGCTGAGCTCGGTGATCATGCTCAGCCTTCGTCGAGAACGCGAGGCACCGAGAAGTAGCCGTCGAGGAAGTGCGGCGAGAGACCTTTCAGGTCGCGCTGAGCGAGGCCCTCGCGAACGGCGTCCTCCCGCAGCTCCCCGGCCGGAACCGCCTCGCCGGGACCTCCCGTGACGCCTGAAGTGTCGTATTTGGAAAGGATCGCGAAGTAGTCGATGATCTCGGACATGTTTCCGGCGATGGCGCTCCGCTCGTCGCGGCTCACCTGGAGGCGGCTCAAGTACAGCATCTTGTCGAGCGTCGAATCGTCAACCATCCTGACCAATCCTCTCAAGCCGAGCGTATTTGGGGATGAAGCGAGCGGTCATGCCGGACTCGAACAGAACCTGCACGACGAGCTCGCCCTCATTATACCATCTTTTGAACACCGTGCCAGAGCCGTACTCGTCGTGATAGATCTCGGTGCCGACCTCGTAGCCGCCTGAATCCCCGGCGGGAGGCCTGCCCTCGACGCGAAGGAGCTCCTCGGGAATCTCGAAGAGAAACCGCGAGGGCTCCATGCGCGCGGTCCGGCCCCAGACGAGGCGGGTGCGGCAGGTGGTGAGGACGAGCTCCTCGCGCGCGCGGGTGACGCTCACGTAGAACAGCCGCCGCTCCTCCTCGACGGCGTCGTCGAGGAGATCGCGCCGGCCGGGAAACAGGTCGTCCTCGAGCCCCGTGATGACGACGCGGTCGAACTCAAGGCCCTTCGTGTTGTGCATGGTGATGAGCGTGACCCGATCCCCCGGCTTCCCCTCCTCCTCCGAGATCGAAGAGCGGTCGAGCTCGATGCGCTCGAGGAATTGGGCGAGAGCCTCGCGCCCGGCGCCGTAGCCGACCGCCGCGTTCACGAGCTCTTCGAGATTGCGGGCCTTCTGGGGATCCTTGAGGCGATGAAACTCGAGGAGCCCGGAGGCGGTCACGAGCTTCGTCAGGAGCTCGGAAAGCGGAAGCTCGTCGAGCGCCGTGCCGAGGTCGTCGAGGAGGCGCGCGAACGCGCGCGCGCCCTCCCCGGCGCGGCCCGGAAGGCTACGGGCGGCCGCGCTCGCCGCCGCTTTCAGGTCGCCTGCGTGTCCGGCGGCGAGCGCGACGATGCGCTCGGCGCTCGCGCCGCCGACGCCGCGGACCGGCTTGTTGACGATCCTCCGGAACGCCACCTCGTCGCGCGGGTTCGCAAGCAGCGCGAGGAGGCTGGTGGCGTCTTTGATCTCCTCGCGCTCGTAGAACCGGAGGCTCCCGACGAGCCGGTAGGGGATGCCCCGCTGAGCGAAGAGGGTCTCGAAGGCGTGCGACTGGGCGTTCGTACGATAGAGCACCGCGGTCTCCTCGAGCCTTCCGTCGCGGAGAAGCTCGGCGACGAGCTCGGCCTCCTCCTCGTGGCTTCGGAGGTAGACGAGGAGCGCCTTTTTGCCCTCCGGCTTTTGGGTCCAGAGGGTCTTGCCGAGCCGGCCCTTGTTGTTCGCCACCACGCTCGAGGCGATCGCGAGGATGTTGCGCGTGGAGCGATAATTCTCCTCCAAGCGTACGACGGAGGTTCCCGGAAAGGCGTCGGCGAAGGTGAGAATGTTCCGCACCTCGGCGCCCCGGAACCGGTAGATCGACTGGTCGTCGTCGCCCACGACGCACAGGTAGGTCGAGGGATCCACGAGCTCCTTCAGGAGCTCGTACTGGGCGACGTTCGAGTCCTGGTACTCGTCGACGAGCACGGCGCGGAAGCGGCCGCGAATCGCGGCCGGCTCGGCGCGAAGAAGCTCGAGGCAGCGAAGGATGAGGTCGCCGAAATCGACGTTCCCGATCTCGCGCAGGCGGCTCTCGTAAGCGCGGTAGATCGACGGGAGCTGCGGGTCCGCCGAGATCGGGAGGAGGTCGTCGTCGGGCCCGAGGCCGTAGTCCTTCGCGCGGCCGATCCAATGGGCGTAGGCGTCGAGGTCGCGGCGGGAAGCGCCCTCCGTGACCGACTGGAGCAGGCTCACGACGTCGTCGTCGTCGTAGATGGTGAAGCTCGGCTGAATCCCGATCCTGCCGCCGTAGCGCCTGAGCGCCCAGGCGCCGAAGGAGTGAAAGGTGCGGATCGCGACGCCCTCCGAGCCGGGTACGGTCCGCGCCACGCGCTCGCGCATCTCGCCTGCCGCCTTGTTGGTGAACGTCACCGCGAGGATCCCGCGCGGATCGTAGCCCTTCCGATCGATAAGGTAGGCGATCTTGGAGGTGATCACGCGGGTCTTGCCGGAGCCGGCACCGGCGAGGATGAGGAGCGCCCGCCCCTCGTGGAGGACCGCCTCGCGCTGGGAGTCGTTGAGCGGCCCGAGATAGGCGGGCAGCGCGTCGGGATTCATTGCCGTATTATCCACGGCGTAGTATAATAGGGCAATATCGGCCGGGTCGGGCGCAAGCCTTCGGGGCATTCTCGAAACGCGCAACAGAGGGCAGTTTGGTAGACTACTACGAAGTGCTGGGCGTCAGGCCCACGGCCTCACTCCAGGGGATCAAGAAATCCTTCCGCAAGAAGGTCAAGGAGCAGCATCCCGACCTTCGCAAGACCGCCGAGGATTCCCAGCGAAACATACGGCTCCTCATCCAGGCCTACAAGGTGCTCTCGAACCCGGAGAGCCGCGCCCAGTACGACCGCTCGCACCACTTCCTCAGGCGGGCCGAGGAGCGTTTCGACTACCGCGAGTTCCTGAAGAACCGAACCGACGACCTCGACAGCCAGGCGAAGCTCATCTTCTTCGACCTCCTCCACGACCGAAGCGCGGACGCCGCGGAGCTCTACGAGCGGCTGACGCGGGAGAGCGGCTTCGCGATCGAGGAACACCTCGATCGCGAGGACTTCATGGACTGCGCCTACCTGCTCTCCGAGATCTACGAGGAGCGCGGCGAGCTCGATCGCGCCTTCGAGCTCCTCAGGCGGATCGCGGAGCTCGAGCTCGAAAAGCCCTACTTCAAGCACTTCTTCTACGAGGTGACGCGGAGGCTGCAGTCGATCGTCTGCCTCAAGATGCGGGGAGCCCAGGCGCTCGATTCGCTCCTCGGCTTGAGCGAGCTTTCACTTCCCAAGCGCTTCGTCGCCGCGCTTTTCTTGCGAGCCGCCGAGATCTATCTCGGGATGAACAATCCAGGCTACGCGTCGTCCTATCTCGACAGGGCGCTCGCGCTCGAGCGAAGGGTCGCCGGCGCCGCGAAGCTGAAAGCGAAGCTCACTCGTTTCGAGGAAAGCCTCAGCCTGCCCTGAAAGCCGCGCGTCGGCTCTCTTCAAGAAGAGCCGGGATCGGCTTGAGCGCTAGTCGAGACCGACGAGCTCGAGCTGGTACTGACCGTCGGAGTCGCTTCGGACCCACTTCACTTCGTCGGCGACGACCTCTCCCGGATTGCCGAGAGCGATGTCCTTCCCGGCGACGTGAGCCGAGATCGAGCCGGCGTTCGAGGCCCAGATTTGGACGCTCTGATTGGCGTCGATGCGCGCGGTCTCCCCTCCGCGATAGTACCGCTCCTGGCCCGCCTGCCCGTCGATCGTGTAGCGCAACAGGCAATAACCGCTGAAGTCGATGCTGAGCGTGAAGGGCCCGGCCGACGGCTCCTCCATGATCACGCTCGGGCCGTTGTTGGCGGTCGTCACGTCGGCGGCGGGGTCGATCGTCGGAATCTGCGGCGAGGCCGCCGCGGCGGAGGGCGCTGACTGATCGGCGGCGCCCGCGGGAGCGGCGCCCGGCGCCGAGGGGGGCTGCGCATCCGAAGCGCCTTGCGGCGACTGGATGAAGCGGTCGAAGCGCACGACGACCGCCTTGTTCGGGTCCCGCAGGTCGATGTCGCGCACGAAGACCTTCACGTCCGGAACGTTGTCGCCGGTGAGGTCGACGGGCTTCTCCTCGCCGAGCTTCAGCGTCTGCTGGCCGCCGGGATAGGTGAGCACGAGGCTGTCGTTCACGACGGTGAGCTTGACGCGCACGCTCTTTCCGCTGACCGGAACGACGACGGTGTCGCCTGATTCGAAGCGCGTCTCGACGATCTCGTCCTTCAAGACGTACTCCCTGCCGGCCGGCCGCATCGAGGCGCCCGACGCGGAGCCGGATTTCGGGGACGACAGGATCGAGACGAGCGCGTAGACGATCAGCGCGACGACGACCGCCGCGGAGACGATGTAGTAGACGCGCGGACCGCCCGTGCGGCGTTTCTTCGTCTCGAGCAGCTCCTCCATCGGGACCGGCTGCTCCTGGATCTTGAAGTTCTTGTACAGGCCGACGATCTCCTCGGAGTCGAGGCCGAGGTAGTCGGAGTAATTGCGGAGAAAGCCGACGAGGTAGGGCTCCCCGGGAAACTCGGCGAACGCCTCGTCCTCCAGGGCGACGATGTACCGCTTGGCGATGTTCGTGTCCCGCGCCACCTGGTCGATGGACAGGCTTTTCTCTTCCCTCGTCGTGCGCAGCTTATCCCCGATTGATTCCATGGATCTCTACTCGCTTAGCCTTCGGGCACAAACAGAAAGTTGGGATAGATGTTCGCCGTCTGCGGGGGATCGTACTTGAACCGCCCGTCGGGAATGTTCTGGTTCGTCTCGATGTCGGTGAAATCGAGCTGCACCTTCTCGAAACCTACCGTGATCCCCACGATTCTGCGGATCAGCCCGTTCGCGCCGACGTCGAGCTCGAGCTGCCTGAAGCCCTCGTCGGTCGAGCGCCACTCGAGCTTGAGCTTGACGACCTTTTCCGGGGAATCGGCGTCAAGCGGCACGGGATCGGGGCTCGTGAGATAGGCGATCGTGTAGTTTTTCCTGAGGAGCTCGAGCCCCTGGCGGTTCGCGAGGGAGGCTCCGCCCCCCGCCTGAGGTCCGCCCTTCTTCAACGTCTGCTGGAACACGGCGCTCTGCCGCGGAATGTAGATCGTGAGGGTCTGTCCGTTCGTGACGATAACTTGGTCCGCCGGGTCCGAGAAGTCGATCCGCATGAAGGCAGGCTCCTTGTAATAGATGATTCCCCTCATGACGCTGTCGTTCTGGGTTATCGCGATATTGGCCTCGTAATCGTCGATGTGCGAGTAGTTGTCGGAGATCTTGTCGAAGTAGCTCGCGGCGGTCTCGATGTCCTGGGCCGCAACGTGCTGGCCCGACACCGACAGCGCGATCCCCGCGATATATGGAGTGAAAATACGACGTTTCAATTCAGCACTTCACGCTTTTCCCGGTTCGCCATGATCTTACCCATCGCCGGGACTTTGTCAAGCTCCTGTGCTTCCGGAAAGACCGGCCGAAGGGCTCACGACACCCCCGGGGACTGAACGTACCGGATCGCGAGGTAGCGGAGATGGTCCTCGGCGAGCTTGAGATGCTCCCCGCACTCCGGGCAGCAGAAGCGGCTGTCGCGCAGGTGCGCCTTCGCGCAGCTCACGCAGTAGATCTTGCCGCAGCTCGGACACTGGCCCGCCGGCGCGTCGTCGGGAGGCTCGCCGACGAGCTTCAGCGGCCCCTGCGGCCCGATGTTTCTGGGCACGGACCATTCGCGGCCGCAGGATGCGCAGCGCAGGCGCAGCTCCGTCGCATCCTGGATCACCCTGAGATACCTGGATGCCCGCGCGAGGAGCGCTCCGTCCTGCCGCGCCTCGGCGCGCGAGCGGACTTCGTCGAGCACGCGTCGAGCGTCGTCGAACTTGAAACGCTCCACGTAGAGATCGACGAGGTTCAGCCTGAGATCGAGGTTCTCCGGGTCGAGCTTGGCCGCCTCCTCGTAGGCGGTCTCGGCCCTCAGGTATTCCCCCTTCAGCCGGGCGACGTTCGCGAGCCGGTTGACCACGGAGGCCGAGGGGAGCAGCTCCATTGAGCGGGCGAGCAGCTCCTCGGCGCGGCTGATCAGGTCGCACTCGATGCACGCCGCGGCGAGGTTTTCCATGATGACCGGATCGTCCGGCTTCAGTGCGAGCGCTTTTTCGTAGGCCCTCGCGGCGGGGCCCGGATGTCCGCTCCGCGCGTAGAGGTTGCCGAGCATGTTGTACACCTTCGGGTCTTGGCCGAGCCCGGCGAGAGCGGCGAACGCCTCCTTCAGGTTGCCGGCCCGAAAGCGCGCCTCGGCGAGGTTCAGCCGGATCTCCGCCTCCCCCGGGGCAAGCTCGGCGGCGGCCGAGAGGTGGCGCTCGGCCTGGGCGAGGCGGCCTCCGTCGAGATGGACCTCGCCGGCGAGGTTCTGGATCCAGGCGTCGCGAGGACCGAGCTCAAGCGCCTTCTCGAGCGCCTCCCCGGGATCCCGTCCCATGAGGTATCGGTTCTCCGCGAGGCGGAACCAGTAGAGCGCGGCCTCAGGCTCCGATTCGGCCGCGGAGGCGAAGAGCCGGTCGGCCGCTTCCCGCGCGCCTGAGCGCGCGCGCAGCAGCCCGAGAAGGTAGAGCGTGCCGCTCTCCGCGTAGCCTTCCGCCACGAGCCCGTCGAAGAGCGCGCCGGCGGTCTCGAAATCCTCGTGATGAAAGGCGAGCTTGCCCTTGAGCTCCCGGACCTCGGCGTTCCGGGAGTCGAGGTTCCCGGCCTTGACGAGCGCGTTGTCGAGGTCGTCGTAGGCTTCCTGCCTGAGAAACAGCCTTCCGGCCGCCACGTAGTGGCGCACCGCCTCGGCGCCCGCGCCGCTTCGCTCGAGCGCGCGCGCCGCGTTCAGCTCGAAGATCGGCATCTGCGGCTCGGCGGCCGCGGCGCGCAGGTACGCGACCGCGGCCGCCGACCAGTTGCCGAGCGCGAACTGGGCGTGACCGAGAAGGTTCCACAAGAGCTCGCTTCCGGCGACCTCGACGCGACCGACAAGCTCGTCGCGAAGCTGGAGATAGCGGTTCGTGAGGTAGAGAAGATTCGCTTTCTCGACGATCGCGTCGCGGTGGTTGGGATCGAGCTCGAGCGCCTTCTCCACGTTGACGAGCGCCTCCTCGCGAAGACCGAGCCTGACCTGGCACTCGGCGAGAAGGAAAAGCTCGCCGGCGGACGGTCTGCGCACCTTGAAGGCCTTCCGGAGCTCGACCATCGCGGCGGTGTAGTTTCCGGCCGCGAAGAGGCTCCCCGCGAGCTCCACGCGGGCCGAAGGCGCCGCGGCTATCTGCTCCGACCAGCGAAGATAGTGGGCCTGAAGCGGGAGCGGACGCGAATCGACGAGCAGGCGCCTCAGACGGAACTCCGCGCCGTCGCGCTCGTCGTAGTTCTGGGCGCAGAATGCGATCCTGCCCGAGTCGAGGTGGTCGTCGTCGATCTCGGCCACCCACTCCTCGCCGACGCAGAAGACGAACTTGGAGCCGTTTGCGACGATCCTCACGAGCAGCCGCTCGGGGTTGCGGACTTCCCGGTCGCTCCGCGTCTCCCGCGGGAGGCGGGTCCATTCGATCAAGGGAATGGGGTTGCGGTTGAAGATCACGTCGAAGCGGAAATAGCCGCGGTTCGACGCGAGGAAGTAGTAGTAGTTCTCCTCGTTGACGTACCGGAGGAGGAGGCCCGCCGAGGAATAGCCGTTCCCGGCGTCGAAGGCGATCTCGGCCTCGAAGAGCGCGTCGCGATAGCGAAAGACGGGATCGACGGCCCAGGCGAACAGATTGCGCCGCGTCAGACCGAGCGCGAAGCTTCCCGGCCTCAAGGCGGCGGAATAGCCGGCGCCCGCCTCCTCGGCGAAGCGGTGGCGACCTTTCCAAAGGAAATGAGTCTCCCACCGCTCCTGGACGACGTCGTCGGCGTCCGGCTTCGCTCGGCGCCTGAGGAAGGCGAACATATGGACGACAGTATACGAAGGGCGCGGCGATGCGTCCACAGCGCCCTTCCGGGACGGAAGCCTCAGGCCTCCGCTTGCCGAAAAGAGGGACGCGAACTATCATCCATCGCGTCATGGCGGACCTCGTAAAGATCGTCTCGCTCGGCGGATCGGTCGTCGCTCCGGACCGCGTCGACGTCGATTTTCTCAGGGACTTCCGGGCGCTCGTCGCGAGCGATCTCGAGCGCTCGTCAGGTCGCCGCTTCGTGCTCGTCGTCGGCGGAGGCGGGCCGGCGCGCGAGTACCAGCGCGCCTACCGGGAGGCCTCGCTCTCGCCGGAGGACGTCGTGCAGGACTGGATCGGCGTCGCCGCGACGAGGCTGAACGCCGCGCTCCTCCACGGTCTTTTCCGCGAGTATTGCCGGGAGGAGGTGCTGACCGACCCGACGTCGCTGAGCTCCTTCAGCGGAAAGGTCCTCGTGGTCGCGGGCTGGAAGCCCGGCTTCTCCACCGACTACATCGCGGTGCTCTTGGCCGAGCGCCTGGAGGCGGGGAGCGTCATCAACCTCTCGAACGTAACGCACGTCTACTCGAGCGATCCTCGGCTCGATCCGAGCGCCGTCGCGCTCGAAAAGATTTCGTGGGACGACTTTCGGAAGATCTCGGGCGACGCGTGGACTCCGGGCAAGAACCTGCCCTTCGATCCCGTCGCGACCGCGCGCGCCGCCGAGCTCGGCCTCGAGGTCATCGTCGCGGCCGGCAAGGACCTTCCGAATCTGAGGCGGATCCTCGAAGGCGGTCTCTTTCGGGGAACCACCATCGGCCCGCGGTGAGCCGCGCCGACTCAACGCCGCGTCCTCAAGCGCCTGAGGCGAGCCTTGACAGCCTCGGGGCTGTCATTTACAGTTTTTTTGCCGAGAAATTCCGTCAAACAAACTTCCGCCTGCAAGGAGAGGCCCATGAACTACGATCAAAAGGTCGTTTTTATAACGGGGGGCTCGACCGGTATCGGCCTCGCGCTCGCAAACGAGTTCGCGAAGCGCGGCGCGAATCTCCTCCTGATGGCGCGACGGGAGAAGGTTCTCCGCGAGGCGCAGGAGAGCGTCAAGCGCGTCGCGAAAAGCCCGGGGCAGAAGGTGGAAACCCTCGCGATCGACGTGTCCGACCACGCGGCGGTCAAGCGTGAGCTGTCCCGGTGGATCGAGAAGCTCGGCGTGCCGGACGTGCTCGTCAATTGCGCGGGCTTCGCCCACCCCGCCCGCTTCGAGGAAATCACCCACGAGATGTTCCGCAACACCATGGATGTCAACCTCGGCGGAACGTGGAACACCCTCGAAGTCGTCGTTCCCCACATGATCAAGCGCCGCTCCGGTGCGATCCTGAACGTCTCCTCGATCGCGGGCTTCATCGGCGTCTACGGCTACACCGCCTACGGCGCGTCCAAGTTCGCCGTGAACGGACTGTCCGAGGTGCTGCGCGCCGAGCTCAAGCCGCACAACATCCGCGTTCACGTTCTCTATCCGCCGAACACCGACACTCCGGGCCTCGCCGAGGAGAACAAGACCAAGCCGGAGGAGACGAAGGCCGTCGAGGGGAACGCGAAGACTCGCAAGCCCGAGGAGATCGCGGCCATAGCGATTCGGGGCTTGGAGAAGAATAGCTTCCAGATCCTCGCGGGCTCGGATTCCTTCATCCGCTTCATGAACGGAGTTCTCCCCGGCTTCATCCACTCCGTCACCGACGGCGGCGTCCGCAAGGCGCAGCGCGGGAAGGCGCCCTCGAAGACCTAAAGCGGAAGCCTCCGAGCGCAAGCTCCACTAGGATTTCGATGGCGGAGGAAGCCGCGGTGTTCGATCGCGCGGTCCCAAACGTTGACATCGCGAGGGGGCTCGGCTATTCTGGTCAGCGCTTCGCGCGGGCCCGGCAGCCGGCGCGGATCCCGCGCCGGCGTGATGGAACTGGTAGACGTGCCAGACTCAAAATCTGGTGGGGGCAACCCCGTGTCGGTTCGAGTCCGACCGCCGGCACTCGCGATAGCGTATCGTACGAGGTAATTCCCGAGCAGCCATTCCGGGGATCTTCACGTTACTCCCTCCTCTCATTCGCGAAAAGGCGAAGCCGACCTCCTCGGCAAGCGGCGCCCGGACGAGCGATGGGCCGCTTCTTGGAGCGAAATGCCGCAAAATGACTTCGGAGGAGCTCGGCGGCGGTTGAGCCGCCTCGCGGATACCCGCCGCCCGATTTGGCGTCCGCTCGATCCGAGCAAAATGACGCGGATACATCGCAAAAGCTTCTCGAGGCGGGCTCGCCCAAGGAGGTGAGCACGATCGGCCACCGGGGAATAGCCCTCACGCTCGGCCTTGGAAAACTCCGGCTGCGGGATACCTCACCGAGGAGCTCCTCGAAGTTGCGGTTGAGGCGGGAGGCGAGACGTCACGCTTCGGCTCGCACCGATCGCCATCGGGCGGGAACCATCGAGATCCGTTTGATCGACATTTGGTGTGGCGGCGCATCCGTAGCAATCTGTTGTTGATGCATCCCACAACCAAGCTCACGGAATACGTGCGACGCGATTTGAAGGTCGCGCAAGGGAGAAGCCGCACGGCCTCCTGCATGTCTCGCTGGGCCGGCGCCGAGGCGGCGCGCTCCATCCCGGAATCGAGTCCCCTCCAGAGAGCCCAATCACCCTCACGTCGGTCCGTCGGCGAGCGCGGCGACAAGCTCTCGACAGAAGGCGGGAATGTCGGCGACCACCCTCCCCCACACGAGATTGCCCTCGCGAAACGCGGGCTCGTCGACCCACGTGGAGCCCGCGTTCGTCAAGTCGTCCCGGATGCCGAGCGAGCCTGTTGAGCGCCGACCCTTCACGATCCCCGCCGAGATGGCGATGAGACCGCCGTGGCAGATGATGCCGATGACCCTGCCGAGCCTGTCCATGTCGCGGACCAGCTCGGTGACCGTGGCGCTGCGGCGCAGCTTGTCAGGCGCCCAACCTCCCGGCAGCACCAAGCCGTCCAACGCGCGCGCTTCAAGCGATCCTATGAAGGCAGAAGGTATAATCTCAAGGCCGTTCTTCCCGCGGACGGGCTCGATCGCGAGGCCTGCGGCGATCGCCTCGGCGCCCTCCTCCTGGAGTCTCATGGAGGTCACGTAGAACTCAAGGTCCTCGACACCTTCGGCGACGAAAATCGCGATCTTCTTTCCGGACAGCGCGAGCGGCACGATCGACCTCCTTGCGCGGGCTCCCGCCCGCTCGGGCGCGGAGCCCGTTCTCCCGAGCGGGGGGCGGGACAGGCTAGAGATTCTTCAGCAGGTCCAGGAGATAGGGTATGAGCTGCTTCTTTCTCGACAGCATCCCGTGCATCTCGTAGAGACCGTTTCGCATCCGCGGGTAGCGAATCGCCTCGGCGAGCCTCGATGAGCCCGCGAACATCAGCAGGCTCGTCTCGCGGGTGATGTCGGTGACGAGGAGGCAGGCGAAGTCGAACCCGCTCTTCTGACGGGAAGCTTCGAGCGCCAGAGTGAGCTCCTTGGATCGCTCGTGGAAGCTCTTGAAGCCGACCATCTCGATCTGGCTCACCGCGAAATTGAATCCCGCTTCATGGTAGATCTTCTGATCCTGCTTGACGATCGCTTCGGCGGTGAGCCCAGCGAGCTCGCTGCCGGCGGCGAACATCTCCTCGCCGTACACCTCGATTTTGACTCCCGCGATCTCGGCGAGCCAGGGAGCGATCTCGCGGTCAAGATCCGTCGTGGTCGGAGACTTCAGAATCACGGTGTCCGAGAGAATCGCGGAGAGCAGGAGACC
>JASHNV010000166.1 GCA_030041455.1 Spirochaetia bacterium | reverse complement strand
CTGAGCCCGAAGCAGACGGAAATCGACTCCGGCGAGCTGACCCGTCTGTTGGCGACCAAGCTCCACGGGGAAAGCCTCTTTCTCCCGTCCCCGGCCGTGATCAGCAGCGGCGCGACGGCGCAATCGTTGCTTCATGAACGGTCGATCGAGGAGACGCTCCTCGCCGGCACCAACGTCGACGTGGCGATCATAGGCGTCGGCTCGGTCGCCACCGACCTCTCGAGCCTGCACGCCGTGGGTCTCGTGTCGAGCGACGAGCTTGCCGCGTTGAACAAGGCCGGAGCGGTCGCGGATCTCCTCGGCCACTACATCGGCTCGAGCGGCGAGGAGGTGGTCGCCTCCGAGGAGCGCCACGTCATCGGCGTTTCGCTTCACGCGCTGCGGGAAATTCCCACGGTTATCGCCGTCGCGGCGGGGACCGGGAAGGTAGATTCCATTCAGGCGGCTTTACGAGGGCGATACTTCGACGTGTTGGTCACGGATGAAGAGACTTCCCGTCTGCTCATTGAGAGAGAGGCGGCGAGGGGCTCCGGAGGGAACGAGCGTTCCGATTCCGGTCGGCCGAAGGGAGCTCCCCGTGGCGGCTGACATCTTCAGCAACGTGGGAATACTCATTTTGGTTCTCGCGGGGGGATGGCTTCTACAGCTTTGGCTGTCGCTCGCGCAGTCAAAGCGATTCCACCGCCTCGTGATGCGACTGAGAAAGGAAGGGGATAGGACGAGCGTCGGCGTGTCCGGCTCGAAGTGGGCCTTCCGGGTCTACGCGGTTCTCGTCGTGACGAAGAACCGGACCGTCGCCCGGGCTCAGCGATTCACCGGTTTGACGGTATTCGCCCGGGCGAAGCCCGAGCCTTCCGTCCACGGACTGCCGTTGGATCGCTTTCTTGATGACCGGCCGACCGAGGGCATACCTCCGAGGTTGTGGAAGGCGTTCCAACATGCCGCGCAATTCATTCGCGAGGCGGACGAACGCGAGAACAATCCTGATTCTATCGTCGTACGGGAGGCATCGTCGATGCCGAATGGATATTCGTTGAACGGATACAAGCGCGATTAAGGAGGAAACAAGAGAAGATTTGAGCGCCGGAAACGGCCTGATGGATCGTCATGCAGTACCTGCTTTGCGTAGCGAGCACACCAAATAGCAAACAAAGAGTCTTTGAGGAGGAGCCTATGCATGCTCTCACGGTCGCTGCCCAGTGGTTCATCGGACTATTCATAGCCGGAAGTACCACCTTCACCGGTCTGGTAGTCGGTATTGTTCCACTGCTCATCGTTCTGCTGACCTTTTTCAACACGGTGATCACCCTCGTCGGCCCGGAAAAAGTCGAGAGAGTCGGAGTATGGGCGGCAAGAAGCGGATTGCTCTTTTACCCCGTTCGTTACATTCTGCTTCCGGTCGTCGCAGTACTATTCCTTACCAATCCAATGGCCTACACGATGGGCCGTTTTCTTCCCGAGAGGTTCAAGCCCGCATTCTACGACGCCGCGGTGTCGTGGGTGCACCCGCCGTTGGGGATCTTCCCGCACGTAAATCCGGGGGAGATCTTCGTATGGGCGGGGATCGCGAACGGAGTCCAGAAGCTTGGTCTCCCTCTCGGCGATCTTGCCGTTCGGTATTTGCTCACAGGTCTGGTGGTCATATTCATCCGGGGAATCCTGACCGAAAGGATTACGGCCATCATGTGGACTCGCAGGCGGGCAAGGGTTGCTCAGGAACCGGTAGCCTAGCGGAAGGGGGGAAACATGCCAGGTGGTTTTGCAGGGCTTTTGTCGAATATAGGCCGCGCGGTGGGCGGAGTGGTCGGGGCGCTGTACCAAGCCGGTCGCGACGCGATTAACTCGGTCATCAGAAACATCCTGCCGTTCATGGCTTTCATCTCCGTGATCATCGGAATCATCAACGCGACCGGCCTCGGACACGTGATCGCGGTGGGATTGACCGCGCTCTCGGGTAACGTGCTCGGCCTCGTGATTCTATCGATTATCTGCGCCATCCCGGTGCTGTCGCCGATACTCGGACCCGGAGCCGTCATTGCCCAGATCATCGGCACGCTCATCGGTACGCAAATTGCCGCCGGAAACGTTCGACCGATCATGGCGCTGCCCGCGCTGTACGGCATCGACGCGCAGGTCGGCTGCGACTTCATCCCCGTGGGTCTTTCGCTCGGGGAGGCGGAGGCCGAAACGGTCGAGATCGGCGTGCCTGCGGTGCTCTTCTCACGGATGGTAACCGGTCCCACCGCGGTCGTCATCGGATGGATCGCGAGCGCCGGTATGTTCCCCAAGTGAGTCGAACTCCTTCGGAGGAATCGAATCGGAGCGTAACAATCGGCTAGGAGATGAAGAAGATGGCATTTTGGGAAAGTTTCAAGAAAGTTCTCGTGGGCGAACCGCAGGCGCGGGCTCAACGCGAGGTCGCCGTGGACAAGCCCGACGAGGGAGCGGTCTGGTCCGCAGCGCGGACCAGGGCGAGCGGGATGCCGGACGGCCGGGAGGACATCGGCGGTTACACCAAGGTGGTCGTCGAAAAAGGGCCGCGCGGATGGGGAGGGCCTCTGACGATACAGCCCACGAAGAATCGGAACCTCATCTATTCGGTGACCGGCGGCGGGATTCACCCGGTGGCGCAAAAAATCGCCGACATGACCGGCGGGCAGGCCTTCGACGGCTTTAAATCCAAGGCGGAGTTCGATCAGCTCGCGTGCGTCGTCATTAATTGCGGGGGGACCGCGCGGGTGGGTGTCTACCCGATGAAGGGTGTCCTCACCATCGACGTCTATCCGACCTCGCCGTCGGGACCGCTCGCGAAGTTCATTAACGAACATAACTTTGTCTCAGGCGTCACCGAGGAGTGCGTCAAGGGGACGTGAGGCGATCGGGTTCTGACGGGCCTTCCCGGCGGAACCCGCCTGAAGAGGCCGACGGGAGTCGATGGAGCCCATGCGAAAAGTGAAGTATGAGACGCGAGTGATGTTCATCGGCGAGCTCGCCCAGGAGTTCATCAGCGAGAACATCCTCGTGTTCTTCGGCAAAGAAGCGCCCGAGGAGCTCACGGAACACGCGATCGTCCACGAAGTGGTGCGGCCGGTCGAGGGGGAGCTCGAAGTCGGAGACACGATACGCTTCGACGGCGCGTCCTTCGCCGTCCTCGCGGTCGGTGACGTCGTCAACGACAATCTCCGCTCCATGGGCCATCTCGTCGTCAAGTTCAACGGGCTGACCGAGCCGGAGATGGCCGGAGACGTCTGCGTTCCCGCGCGGGACCTTCCGGTCATCGAGCCTGGCACCGTGGTGGAAATAGTCGCTCGAGCGTAGGCGCCCGCGGCAATCGGTCAAGCAGAGGTATCTACGATGGATATGTACGAGGAGCTGAGCGCGTACGAAGCTCAGGGAAAACAGATCAAAGTCGGAGTCGTGGGAGCGGGACAAATGGGCGAAGGGCTCGTCTGTCAGATGGCGCTCATGCGCGGAATGCGGGGAAGAGCAGTGGCGGACGTGCTTCCGGGGAGGGCGAGCGAGGCGTTGGAGTCCTCGGGCGTACCTACCGAGGACATCGTCCAAACGGAGGACCCCGGAACGGCCGCCCAGGCGATCGCCGACGGCAAATATGTCGCCACCGTCGACTCCGCGATGCTCCCGGAAATTCCGGATCTCGACATCCTCGTCGAGGCGACCGGCGTTCCCGAAATCGGCGCGCTCGTGGCGTGGCAGGCGATTCTCGCGCGCAAGCACGTCATGCAAATGAACGTGGAGACCGACGCCACGGTGGGCTACGTTCTTCGCAAACTAGCCCGGTCGGCGGGGGTCGTCTACACCCTCACGGGAGGCGACGAGCCCGGGTCGACCATGGAGCTCATGGACTTCGCGAGAACGCTCGGATTTAACGTCGTCTGCGCCGGCAAGGGGAAGAATAATACCTTGGACCGGACCGCGACTCCCGACAGCGTCTCCGATACGGCGAAGAAGCAGAGGATGAACCCCAAGATGCTCGCCTCCTTCGTCGACGGGACCAAAACGATGGTCGAGATGACCTCTCTCGGAAACGCCATCGGGTTCGCTCCGGACGTGCGCGGCATGCACGGGCCCAACGTCACGCCGAAGACGATCGCCGAGGTCTTCATACCGAAGTCCGACGGCGGCGTCCTCGACCACGCGAACGCCGTCGAGTTCGGCATCGGAATCGCGCCGGGAGTCTTCGTCGTGTTCACCACCGACCACCCCAAGATCGTGCGCGATCTGCGATACATGAATCTCGGTCCGGGACCCTACTGGGCGCTCTACCGCCCGTACCACCTCGCCAACATCGAGACGCCGATCTCCATCGCGCACGCCGTGCTTCGCGGCGAAACCACCCTTGCCACCGATATCCCGCCCGCGTGCGAAACGATAGCGATCGCGAAAAGGGATCTGAAGGCCGGGGAGAACGTCGACTCGCTCGGCGGTTTCACGGTGTTCGGCATGATCGAGCGGGCCGATGTGGCGAAAAAGGAGGCATTCCTTCCGTTAGGCGTGGCCCCCGGGTCACTGATAACGCGCGACGTACGGAAGGGGGAGCCCCTTACGTTTCGGGACGTCGAGCTCAACGAGCAGTCAACGATTCTGCAACTGCGTCGACTGCAGCAGAAGATGCTCAATTAGAAAGGGAGGCAGTCGTGCAGAAACTGGAAGCGGAGGTAATTTACCCCGTCGGCCTCCACGCGAGACCGGCCGCGCGATTCGTGAAGGTGGCGAAGGGCTTTTCGTCGGAAATCAGGGTTCGGAATCTCACGCGAGACGGCGAGTTCGTAAACGCCAAGAGCCTGGCTCGCGTCGTGAAAATCGCCGTCGCGCAACATCAAAAGGTATCCATTACGGCAGAGGGGGAAGACGAGGACGCCGCGATTCGGGCGCTCGAGGAGTTTCTGTCGAACACCGCGGAGAATCAGCAATGACGCGTCATAAAGGGATCCCGGCAAGCGGCGGGATAGCCATCGGGAAATCCTACGTTTTCCGGACGGACCTTCCGGTTCTTGGCGATCGGAAGGTCGATTCGACGGCGGACGAGCTTCGGCGGCTTGACGCGGCGATTCAGGCCGTCGCCGCCCGATTGAGGGAATTGGAGCGGGGCGTCAACGAGAACGGGAACAGCGAGCGAGCGGAAATCCTCGCGCTCCAGCTCGAGTTTCTCGACGACCCCTCGCTCGTGGGCGAGGCGCGCCGTTCGATCCAAGAACAATCGCTGAACGCCGAGGCGGCCCTCATGCGCGCGAGCGACGCGCTGGTCGAGGAGTTCGCGAAGGTGGAGCAAGAATACTTCAAACAGCGCGCCGACGACATTCGCGACGTAAGCGTGCGCCTCCTTCGCACGCTCCTCGGGCTGCCCGAGGCGTCCCTCGCGGAAGTGCCTCCCGCGAGCGTCGTCGTCGCGCGCAGCCTCGCTCCGTCCGATACCGCGACGATGAATACCGCGAATACGGTCGCCATCTGCACGGAAGTCGGAAGCGCGATCTCCCACACCGCGATCATCTCGCGAAGCATCGGCATTCCGAGCGTCGTCGGGTTGGGCGGACTGCCGGTCAACGATTACAGCCAGCTCATCGTGGACGGCGACGAGGGCGTCGTCATCGTGGACCCCGACGAGGAAACCCTCGTCCGCTACCGTCAACGCAAAGAGGCCTGGGAAACTCGGAGGAACGGCGCGCTGTCGCGCGCGACGGAGCCTGCGTATACGGAGGACGGCCGCCATGTGGAAATCGTCGCCAACGTGGGGTCCCCGACGGAGGCCCGCCGCGCGCCGGAGCTCGGCGCCGAAGGGATCGGGCTCCTCAGGACCGAGTTTCTCTTCCTTCAACGAAACACGCTTCCCGACGAGGCGGAGCAATACGACGTATATCGTCGGATCTTCGAGCCGTTCCCGACCGGTCCGATCGTGGTGAGGACGCTCGACGTGGGCGGAGACAAGGAACTCCCTTCGCTCAAGCGCCTTCCGGAGGGCAATCCGTTTCTAGGACTCCGCGGAATTCGGCTCTCTCTGAGCGAGCCGCAGGTATTTCGAACTCAACTCCGAGCCATTCTCCGGGCGGCCGTCGGTCACGACGTGAGAATCATGTTTCCCATGGTAGCCACGGTCGACGAGTTCCGCCGCGGCCGGGAGCAGGTTCGCGTCGCCATTCGCGAGCTCGAACAGGCGGGTACGGCGTGCAATGCCTCTTGCCAAGTAGGGATGATGATCGAGGTTCCTTCCGCCGCCATCAGCGCTTTCCAGATAGCCGAGGAAGCCGATTTTTTCAGCGTCGGAACGAACGATCTCACGCAATACACCTTGGCGATGGACCGAACCAGCGCGTTCCTTTCGAGCCAGGCGGATCCTTTCGATCCCGCCGTCCTCTTCCTGATCGAGCGAACGGTGAGCGCGGCGCATGCGGCCGGCAAGTGGGTCGGCATATGCGGCGAAATGGCCGGGGATCCTCTCGCGCTCCCCTTCCTGCTCGGCATCGGCACGGACGAGCTCAGCATGGTGGGAGGCAGAATAGCGAAGCTGAAGGAAGCGATTCGAGGCTTGGCGGCGAGGGAGCTCCGCGACGTGGTTGGCGAGTGCCTGCGGTTGCCGTCGGGCTCTGAGGTTCGTACGTTTCTCGCTCGTTATAGCGAAGAACGCGGCGCTCGTTCGTAACGTGATGCTTCGCGGGACCCCGGACGATACGAACGAGCGGCGAATCGAGGCCGTCTCCATCATAAAAAGAGACTACCTCGTCTCCCTCCTCCTCACCTCGCCCTTCGCGTTTTGGGCGGCATATATCATAAGGAGGATGGGCGGCGGCTTGGCAGTCGGCTACCTCGTTATCGCCGCGGCCGCCACCCTTGCGGCCCTCGCCATCGGCATGACGCGCATCGCGCGGATCCTTTCGGTGGCGGAAACGGGAGAGCGAGCGACCGCCGAAGTCAAGCAGGTCATCGCGGGAAAGAATCGGGGCCGAATTCATTTCAAGTACGTGTACAACGGGCAGGCGTTCGAGGGGGTGCAGGCGTTCCGCGCGCGGGGATCCCTGAAGAAAATACCGAAAGGCCTCCGGGTGACGGTCGCCTTTGACCGGCGGAAACCGAAGAGCGCGATCGTCCCGAGCATTTTCTCCGATCAAAATCCGTTCTTCGAAGAAAGAGAGCCTCGGAGGCCTTAACCCGGGATCCTCGCCTGACGGCCGCGCTGGCGCCTTTCGGCAAGCGCGGCATCTGTTCCCCCTCCCGTCGAGCGGATGCGCGGGCCGGCTTCTCGACAGGGAGCATGGGGACGACACGAGGAGGGCTGCGGAGGAGGCGTTGGGGAAAAAGAAAGCCTGGCGACGTCCTACTCTCCCACCTCATGACAAGGCAGTACCATCGGCGCTGGAGGGCTTAACTTCCGTGTTCGGGATGGGAACGGGTGGGACCCCTCCGCTGTGGTCACCAGGCAATTGCATATATGCTGTTGAAGGACGGGCGAGGGGAAGGGGCGGCGGTCGGGGCCGCCGGCGGGGAGGGTGAGAGGAAAATATGGTCAAGCCTCACGGTAATTAGTACTGGTCGGCTCACAGTACCTTACGGTACGTCCACCGCCAGCCTATCAACCAGATAGTC
>JASHNV010000165.1 GCA_030041455.1 Spirochaetia bacterium | reverse complement strand
ATGCTGCTGACATGCCTCGTGACGGTCGGCGTCGGAGCCCTCTGGGGACGATGGCACGCATGGTTGATCACGAGGCTCGGCGTGGCCCCCTTCGTCGCGACCCTTGTCACCTTCATCTTCGCGGTGGGTGCCGATGAGGCCATCGCGCCGAATCCGATCCCGATCAGCTCACCCTCCTTTCTCGCCATCAGCGGCTCAACGGTTTTCGGCGTCCCGGTGGCGGTCATCATCTTTCTAGTGATCGCGATCGCCGCGTGGGTGTTCCTAGAGCGGACCTACATCGGTCGAGAGCTCTACGCCGTCGGCGGGAACGCCGAGGCTGCGCGACTGGCGGGGATTCCGATGAAACGCAGGATCGTGCTCGCTTACGTGGTGAGCGGCGCGTGCGCAGGCGTGGTCGGTCTTATCGAGGCCTCCCGACTGACCTCGGGGACGGCCGACAGCGTCAGTGGCTGGGAGCTGATCGCGATCGCCGCGGGGGTGATCGGCGGCGTGAGCCTAGTCGGCGGTCAGGGAAGGTTGATCGGCGTCGTTGCGGGCGCGGCGTTGCTGGTGGTGCTCCGCGATGGGCTGGTGGCCATCAACGTCAACGCCTACTACCAGTCGATGGTCGTCGGTCTCGTACTGCTTGCCGCGATCGTGGTCGATCGACTGAGGGTACGGCGGCTCGAGCACGCGAGCAGAGTACGAGTGCGTCCCGATCGCGCAGCGTGATCGGCTTTGGCGGGTGTCCTAGGAGCTCATTGTTCGGGCGCAACACCGGTGATAGGCGGGAGGCTGGTCCGGGCACCGAAGGTGGGCGCTCCGCGCAGGCCCGGCATGCGGAGTTGCGGCCGTCCATCATCCCCACGTGCCCGCGATCTGGCGGGTCGTAACGTTCAATCGGTTGAAGACCTTCGTCGTCGCAATCATGAGGATCAGCGCGGCGAGCCCCCTCTCGTCGTAGTGCTTCGAAACCTCCTCCTAGAGCCCATCGGGAACCGGATCCGGTCGGTCGCTCAGACGCGTGAACGCCTCAGTGAGATCCAACGCCGCGCGCTCGGCCTCGTCGATCCGGAACGATTCCCTCCACGCCGCGACAGCGAAGAGCCGTTCGTCGGACTCGCCCTCCTTTTTAAAGGGGCCGGTAGCGCATCCGTCCGAAGCTATTCTCGTTGATCCTGCTTCTTGTCGTTACGTTTGCGGCCTCGCTTGCCGTGTACTTTCATCGTCCTCGCCCCGGTCGCCGCGATCGAGGCGGAGCGCGAGGACCTGAACAATCTGCAGATCGACTTCGCCTCCGAGCAGATCGCCATGAACCGCCTTGCGCGCGAGCCTTTTCAGAAGCAACTGGCCGCCGTGAGCGCCGCGGACGCCAACACCCAGAAGGTCTTCCAGGAAGTTCAACACTTTCGGGTCCTTCCCTCGATCAGCGCTTCGGTTCGGAACGCGATCGGAGTCATCGAGAACCTCCAGCGCCAGATCACGGCGAACAGCTCGGATTTGGCGACCTCCGCCACGGCGGTGCTCGCCGACGCCAAGCAGATCTTCTTTTTCACGAGCGATTTCGACCTCCTTTCGCTGCTGACGTCGCCCAAGGTCCTCGCGGAAGGGGCCGGCTCGCCGGTGCTCGCGCATGTCCAAGCCTTCTACACGCAGATGGCCGTTCTCGACGAGACGATCACCGCCTCAAGCGGCGTCGTCGCGGCTCAGTTCACGGTGATCGACCAGGAGGTTGCGAAGATCCAGGCGCGCAGCCGGATCCTCCTTTACGTACCGCTATTTGCGCGGCGCTCGCCTTCGTTCAATCCTTCGTGACCTCATCCAGGACTTCGCGACGTTGCGGCTATCATGGTGCTGCGGCTCGACCATGTTTTCGGCGAAACAAGCAGGTTTGTGCCGGCCTGTACGGCGTTTGACTCCGAACCCCGAGTCGCGATGGCCTTATTGCTGCCGATAGATCGAATTATGTTATGATGTTGTTCAATGCCTCTAATCGTCACCAGCGCGGCAGGCGCAAATGGCAAGGGGTACGGATCGTTGCTCGCGTTCGATCGCGCCGGACGGCCGCTCGGTGCCTTCAGCAACGACAGCCGCATTGCCGACCCTCGAGGCCTTGCCGTCGATCGGCGAAATAAGCTTCTTTTTGTAAATAGCGGGGCCGATCGAATTGTGGCGCTTGACCGGGAGGGGACCGTCGTCCGGGACACTGGCCCAATTGACGGAATGAACCCCGGCGGCGGCAATTTTGGGCCGGATGGCAGGTATTACGTAGGACTGCGTAGCGCGCGCACTGTTGCGGCTTTTCCGGCCGGGCTGGAGGCTCTCGGGGAACCTATTGTCCCGCCGGGCGCCGTGTCTTTTCCGCGCGGATTTGCGTTCGGAAGTGGCGACCGACTGTTCGTGGCCTCTGCGAGAGACCCCGATGGCGCCGGGGACGATTCGATAGTTGCCTTCGCTCTAAACGGGGAAATCCAGCGGTCCTGGGCAGTGAATGATCCAGCACTAAGCCCGCTCGATCTCGCAATCGCGCCCAATGGCAACATCATCGTATCCAGCGAGCGTCCGTTCGGCGCGCCCGACGCCGTCACGAGCATCCGCGAGTACGACCTTGCCGACGGACATCTCGTCCGTGTATTGACTCCCAGCACTTCAGCCAAGTTTCGTAGGCCGCGTGGCTTGCGCTTCGGTCCCGACGGCATTCTCTACTGTGTCGCGAGGGACGAGGTTGTTGCCTTCGATTTCCCAAGTGGCGAATGCCTAGGAGCCGTCGTGCGGCTTCCGCGCTTGAACGGCCAGGCACTCGCGTTCTTCCCCTGATACGTTGGGATCAAGCCATCCATTCGGAATAATAAAGTGAATCAGCTGATTGCGGAAAAAGAACGTGTCGACCCACCATAGAGACGGAGCGCTGCGGTCACCTGCGGCTCACAACGCGCCTAGCGATGGCATCGGCGAGTGAGCATGGAGTCAACTTCGTTACGCTCAACCTGGTCGGTTAGGCCTAGTTATAATGAAGTGACCGCCCCGATTTGCGATGCGTAGGTTACCCTGCGGTCGGTGAAGATCGTAGCGCAGAGCTACAAGCAAAGGGGGCGGTCATGAAGAGGGTATCGCAGCGGTTGATCGTTTCGTAGGGCTGGACGTGCACGCGGCGACGATCGCGGTCGCGGAGCGGGACGGGGGCGAGGTTCGGGTGATGGGAACGATCCCGAATCGCGAGGAGAGCGTCCGAAAGCTCGTGGGCAAGCTGGGCCCGGTGGGAGCTGGAAGGCGTGCTACGAGGCGGGGCCGGACGGGGTACGCGCTGTACTGGCAGCTTGAGAAGCTCGGGGTGCCCTGCGTGTTGGTGGGGTGGCGCCGACGCTCGTGCCGGTGAAGGCGGGCGACCGGGTGAAGACGGATCGACGGGATGCCGAGCGGTTGGCGCAAGGGCTGCGGGCTCAGCCGGATTCTATCCGGCTGGGGGACCTGACGGCGGTATTGGTGCCGGATGCGGCGCACGAGGCGCTGCGGGATCTGGTGCGCGCTCGAGAGGCGGCGAAGGCGGACCAGCTGCGGGCTCGGCACCGGCTGAGCAAGTTTCTGCTCCGGCATGGGCGCAGGCCCCCGGCGAAGATGCGGGCGTGGACCGGGGCCTACCTGGAGTGGATCCGCACGAAGGCGATCTTCGATCAGGCGGCCCAACAGATCACGGTGCTCGAGTACCTGGAAGAGGTTGTCCACCAGGGGCAGGGGATTGCGCGGCTTGAGAAGGCGATCGACGAGGCGATTGCGGCAGCACCCGAGGAGATGCGCGAGGTGGTCGTAGCGCTCCGGGCGCTGCGAGGGGTGGCGAAGCTCACCCGGTGACGGCCTCTATCTTCATTCTCCCCCACGGCCTTGTCTCCTATTGGAGACCAAGGTCACCAAAGTCGAGCCTACCGAAAAGACGCAGAGAAACGACCACTTATATAAAAAAGGCCCGCCTGGAGGGCGGGCCTTTGGGTTCCCGCGCGCCGGGGCTCAGCCTCGCGCGCGAAACACCGAGATCAATCGTAGAGAAGCGGGGCGATCTTCGGATCGTCCATGTTGGTGGAATCCCACCAGTGGGCGCCGGTGTCAACGTCGGCGACCGGCTGTCCCTTCACCGCCTCGACCGCGAGCTGGACCGCGTCGAAGCCGATCTGGTACGGATCCTGGGTGATGGCTCCGAGGAAGTACTT
>JASHNV010000164.1 GCA_030041455.1 Spirochaetia bacterium | reverse complement strand
CCGCGCCGCCGAGCATGCTCGATCTCGCCTATCTCGAGGCGCCGAGCGGGAGCTGACTCCCGGGCCTCTCTTCTGGAGCATTCCATGAAAGTACTCGTCGTCGGCGGCGCGGGCTACATCGGAAGCCACGTGTCGCGCGAGCTTCTCGACCGCGGCCACGAGGTCACCGTCTACGACAACCTCTCCTTCGGCCAGCGCGTGAACCTCTTCCCCGAGGCGGGCTTCGTCGAGGCGGACATCCTCGACCCCGGAGCCCTCTCACGCTGCCTCGCCGGAGGCTACCGGGCGATCGTGCACCTCGCCGCCTTCAAGGCCGCGGGGGAGTCGATGACGAGCCCCGAGAAGTACGCGGCGAACAACATCGGCGGCACGATCCAGGTGCTCAACGCCGCAAGCGCGGCCGGCGTGAAGCACGTCGTCTTTTCCTCCTCGGCCGCGGTTTACGGCGAGCCGCAGTATCTGCCCATCGACGAGGATCATCCCCTGAATCCCGAGAACTTCTACGGCTTCACGAAGCTCGAGATCGAGCGCATCCTCGGCTGGTACGACAAGCTCCGCGGCTTGCGCTTCGCCGCGCTCCGCTACTTCAACGCGGCGGGCTACGACCCGGCGGGGCGCGTCCTCGGCCGGGAGCGCAACCCCGCGAATCTCCTTCCGATCATCATGGAAGTCGCCGCGGGCACGCGGCCGAGCCTGCGGATCTTCGGAGACGACTACCCGACTCCCGACGGCACCGGTGTGCGCGACTACATCCACGTCACCGACCTCGCGGTCGCGCACGTCGAGGCGCTCGAGCACATCCTGCGCGAGGACCGGAGCCTCACCGTCAATCTCGGAAGCGAGACCGGCCTGAGCGTGAAGGAGATCCTCGAGGCGGCCCGCAGGATCACCGGACAGGAGATCCCCTCGGTGACCGCGGGGAGGCGCCCGGGGGATCCCGCGAAGCTCGTCTCGAGCGCCGAGCGGGCGCGGAAGCTCCTCGGCTGGGAGCGCCGACACAGCGACCTCGAGAGCCTCATCGCGACCGCGTGGAACGTCTACCGGCGAGAGGCGGCCCCATAAAGGCCTCGATTGCCGCCCGCGCTCGCGCGTGCTACCGTGGGCCTATGGACGCCGATTCCGATCGCATCGTCTTCGACCGCGTCGACTTCGCCTATCCCGGGGAGAGGCGCCCGGTCTTCACCGATCTCGCCCTTGCGATCCCGCCGGGGGTCGTCTCCTTCATCGGTCAAAACGGAAGCGGCAAGTCGACCGCGCTCCTCCTCGCAGGCGGGAGGCTCCTCCCCAGAAGCGGAAGGGTCAGGATCATGGGCCGCGACTCCCGCGACCTCGCCGACGAGACGGAGCGCGACCGCTACGTATCGTTCGTCTACCAGAACCTCGAGTTCGAGACCGAGGAGCCCATCGGGACCCTCATGGAGCGGGTCTTCGAGACCGGTTTCGCCGCGGATCGCGACCCCGCGCTCATCGAGGAGCTCAAGAAGGTCCTCGAGCTCGACGGCATCCTCGCGAAGCAGACGCAGCACGTGAGCAAGGGCGAGCTGCAGCGGGCGATCATCGCCTTCAGCCTCCTGTACGGCTCGAGGACGATCATGATGGACGAGCCGATTTTCGCGCTCGAGGAGCGCCAGAAGGAGCGGGTCATGGACTTCGTCTCCGACTACGCGCGAACGCGGGCTTTAAGCGTCTGCTACTCGGTCCACGAGCTCGACCTGTCGCGCAAGTACTCCGACTGGACCGTGCTGTTCTCGAAGGACCACCGCGCCACGGTCGGAAGGACCGAGGCGATGCACGCAGCGGCCGCGCTCGAGCGCGCCTACGAGATCCCCTACGCCCTTCTCCGCCAGAAGGAATACCTCTACCGAGAGGGGCTGAACCGGACCCTGAACTGAAGGACGCTCGGGAGCGCTATCGGTCGCAGACCCCCCAGGCGAGTACCCCTGCGAGGAGGAAGCTGAACTGCTCGGAGCTGACGAGCAGCGGATCGCTTGCGGCCTCGATGAGGGCCGCGAGCACCTCCTGCCTCCTGATAGGCTCGACCGCCTCGCGCGCCGCGGCGAAGTCCCTGCCCGCGCCGAGGCTCAACGTCGGGAGGAGGCTCCTCCGCGCCTCCGGCGCGCGGCCCGCGATGTTCCCTGAGAGAATCCAGAGGAGCCGCGAAACCTCCCGAGCGAACTCCGTCCGGTTTCGGGGCATGAGCTCGACGACCTTCCGAACCTGCGCCTTCGCGATCTCCGCGCCCTCGCGGTAGCGGGCGTCGAGGTGGTCTATCAGGCTGTCCCGTCCGGCGGCCTGACCGTCGAGGAAGGCCATGAAGTGGGCGTAGAACCAGTCGCCGATGCCGATGATGCCGGCGATGGAGAGAATGAGCTCGTTCCTCACGAACGGGGGCATGCTCGGCCGCCTGAGGAGCTCAAGGAGCGTCGGAATCGATTCGACGCTCTCGAGCTCCTCGAGCGCCGTCGCCGCGTGAATGAGCACGAGCGGGTTATGCGAGCCCTTCGCCTCCTCCTCGATGAGCGGAATCGAGACCCGGTCTCCCATCCGTCCGAGCGCGAGCATGCTGTTCGCTTGGAGGAGGTAGTCGCTCGAGCGGACCCCCGCCCTGAGCGCGCGAATCGCCTGAGGGAGCCTCAGCTCCCCGATGATGCGCGCGGCGATCGAGGCCGTCGAGAACCGGCGGCCCTTCACCTCGCCGATCAGGGCCCGCGTGATGCGCGGACGCGGGGGCATGAACTCCAGGGCCCGCAGCGCCTCCGAGCGGACGTAGAAGCGCGGCGACCTCAGCTTCTCGATCAGGTTGTCGATCGCCATCTCGGAGGGAGAGTCGGCGAGTGCCTTGATGACCTCGATCTCCTCCCCGGCGGTGCGGGAGCGGTCGAGCTTATGGAGGAGCGCCGCGGCGCGAAGGTCCCGCGGCGAGAAGATGATGCCGAGCGCGCTCCTCACGGTGTAGCGGCCGATCGTGCGAAGCCCGATCGACAGGAGCAGAATGGCAAGGAGCGCGAGGAAGACGAGTACGAAGTACGCGCGGAAGCTTCGAGCGTTGTCCGAGAAGCCTATCGCCTTGATCAGGCCGATCAACGAGCCGCCGAGGAGCGACCCGATCGCCCCGCCGACCCCCTGGCAGAGGTTATAGAGAATGCCGAGGTTGAGGAACTCCGCCGCGGAGATGATCCCGAAGAAGTAGTTCTGCGCGCCGTTCTTGGAGCCGACGAGCCCGATCTGGAAGACGAAGAAGAACGCGCTCATGAAGATCGCGAGCCCGACGCCCGACAGGGCGGGCGAGACGACGAGGGGGAGCGTGCTCGCGGCGAGAAAACCCGTGAAGAGCACGAACAGGGGCTTCGCGCCGAGCCGATCCATGAGAAGCCTGCTCAAGAGGCCCATGAGGATCGCGCCGACGTTTCCGACCACGGCGAACAGAAGGATCCATCGGTCGGGGCGCAGGTACACGAGCTTCGCGTAGACCGGGCGAAACGGGTCCGACATGCCGATCACGACGCAGAGCGCGAAGTAGAGGATGACGAAACGCCGCACGGAGGTCCGCTTCATCGCCTCCTGGATGCCCGTGAGCAGGTGCGGGACCTGGGTCGTTTCCGCCTCCTCGACCTCGGGCACCCGGTAGAGGATCGAGGCCGTCGCGACGCCGAGAACGACCC
>JASHNV010000163.1 GCA_030041455.1 Spirochaetia bacterium | reverse complement strand
TTCGCCCCCGGCGAGGCGGTCACCTTCCTCCCCCAGCTCACCTGCGGCAGATGCTACATGTGCACGCACGGCATGTCGAACGTCTGCTCCTCGCTCAAGGTGATGGGCTTTCAGGCCCCCGGCGCGGCGCAGGAGCTGTTCGCGGTTCCCGAGGAGCTCGTCGTGAAGCTCCCCGCCGGGATCTCCTACGAGATCGGGGCGATGGTGGAGCCGATCTCGGTGGGGGTCCATGCGCTCAGGCGCGCCGGAGAGATCCTGGGCAAGAAGGTGCTTGTTCTCGGGGCGGGCACGATCGGAAACCTCGTGAGCCAGGTGGCCCGCGCGCTCGGCGCCGACGCCGTCATGATCACCGACGTGAGCGACGTTCGGCTCGAGGTGGCGCGACGCTGCGGCGCGCGCTTCCCGGTGAACACGGCGAAGACCGACCTCGCCGGCGCGATCGAGGAGCACTTCGGGGAGGCGAAAGCCGACGTCGTCCTCGAGTGCGTCGGCGCGCAGGCGACCATTACCCAGGCGGTCGCGAACGCGAGGAAGGGCACCCGGGTGGTCGTCGTCGGCGTCTTCGGCAGGAAGCCCGAGGTCGACCTCGGGCTCGTGCAGGACCGGGAGCTCAGCCTCGTCGGCACCCTGATGTACCAGAAGGGGGACTTCGAGACCGCCGTGAGGCTCATCGAGGAGGGGCGCTTGAAGCTCGAGGGGCTCATCACGGACCGCTTCCGCTTCGAGGACTATCCGAAGGCCTACGAGCTCATCGAGCGAGAGAAGGAGCGGGTGCTGAAGGTCATGATCGCGCTCGACTGACGCCTCGGGCGGCGCGAGGGGGATAGGGGCATGGATCGTCGTCGCGGGGAGAGGCCGCCTGACTCGGCGGCCGGGGCGCTTCGGTGAGCCGGGATCTGCTCGCGGGGATCGACCTCGGAACGAGCGCGACGCGCTCGGCGCTCTACGACGCCGAAGGCGGGCTCGTCGCGTGTTCGAGCGTCGAGGTCCCGATCCGCACGCTCGGCCCGGGAGTCGTGGAACAGGATCTCGACGACTTCTACCGGAGCGCCGCCTGCGCGGTCACTCGCTCCATCCGGGAGAGCGACGCCGAGCCTGAAAGAATCCGCGCGGTCGCCTTCTGCAGCCAGATGGCCGGGATCGGGACGATCGGGGAGGACTTCGCGCCCCTCGCCCGCTTCGATTCCTGGCTCGACACGCGCTGCGCCGAGCAGATCGCGCGCATCGACCGGGACTTCGGCGCGAGGCTCACGCGGCTCACCGGCTGCGCGCCGACCTGCGACCACGCGCCGAAGATGCTCTGGTGGAAGGAGCGGGAGCCTGAAATCTACGGGCGCATCGCGAAGTTCGTCGTGCCGACCTGCTACGTCGCCGGGCGCCTCGGCGGGCTCTCGGCCGGCGAGGCGTTCATCGACCACACGTTCCTTCATTTCACGGGCCTGGGCGACGCCGAAGCGGGCCGGTGGTCCGACGAGCTCGTCGCCCTCGCCGGAATCGACGCGCGGAAGCTCCCGAGGATCGTCGAGCCGTGGAGCGTCGTCGGGGAGGCGCGAGGGCGGGGCGCTTCGGAGTTCGGGCTCAAGCCCGGAACCCTCATCGCGGCCGGATGCGGCGACACCGCGGCCTGCGCGCTCGGAGCCGGGATCGTGAGGCCCGGCATGCTCTTCGACACGGCGGGGACCGCGTCGGTGCTCGCGGGGAGCACCGGCCGTTTCGTCGCCGACGAGCGCCATCGGACGCTCCTCACGATGCGCTCGGTGGTGCCCTCGGTCTGGCTGCCGCTCGCCTACGTCGCGGGCGGCGGCCTCGCGCTGCGATGGGCCCGGGACACCTTCTTCGCGGGCCCGGGCGACTACGAGCGGATGGTCGAGGCCGCGCTCTCGGTTCCGCCTGGCGCCGAGGGGCTCTTCTTCTCGCCCCACCTCGGGGGGAGAAGCTGCCCTTCGGCGCCGCAGATGCGGGGCGCCTGGACCGGCTTCTCGTGGCGGCATACCCTCGCGCATTTCGCGCGGTCGCTCCTCGAGAGCGTCGCGTTCGAGTACGCCTCCTACCTGCGCGTTCTCGAGGAGCTCTCGCCCGAGTCGCGATTCGAGGAGGTTCGCGTCTCGGGCGGCGGCGCGAAAAGCGGCGGGTGGAACCAGATCAAGGCCGACGTGCTCGGCCTGCCCTACCGAGCGCTCCGCGGCGGGGAGCTCGGCACGTGGGGCGCGGCGCTCGTCGCGGGCAAGGCGGCCGGGCTCTTCCCGGACCTCGCCGAGGAGGCCTTCGCGCGAGCGGGGGTGTCGGAGGAGGCTGCGAGCCCGACGCCCGGCTCGCGCGAGATCTACGGGCCCCTCCTCGATCGGTATCTCGGGCTGCAAAACTCGCTTGCCGGCGCCTTCCGCGACCTGGCGACCGAGGGGGAGGAGCGTCATTGAGCGAGCTACGAGTCTGCGTGGTCGGCGCCGGGAGGGTCGGCAGGCACCACTCCCGGACGATCATGCGCCATGTGCCCGGCGCGCGGTGCGTCGCCCTCGTCGATCCGAACGAGGCGGCGCTCGCCGAAGCGGCGAGGGAGCTCGGCTACGAGGCGCGCTTCACGAGCTTCGCCGAGGCGCTCGACCAGGTCGCCTTCGACGCGGCGATCATCACGACGCCCACCTTCACGCACCGCGACCTCGCGGTCCTCGCGGCCCGCGCGGGCAAGCACGTCTTTCTCGAGAAGCCCATGGCGCTCGACCTCGCCGAATGCGACGACATCATCGGCGCCGCGCGAGGCGCGGACGTGGTCCTGCAGATCGGGTTCATGCGCCGATTCGACCCCGAGCTCGTCGAGGCCGCCGAGCGGATCGAGGCCGGGGAGATCGGGAGGCCGATGCTCGTCAAGTCGCTCACGCACGGCCCCGGGCTTCCGCCCGAGTGGGCGAGGGACCTCAAGACCTCCAACGGGATGCTCGCCGAGGTGAACAGCCACGACTGGGATTGCGTGCGCTGGCTCATGGGCTCGGAGATCGAGCGGGTCTACGTCGAGGTCGCCAACTTCAAGGGAGCCGAGCTCGGCGTGACCGCCGAGCGCTTCTTCGACAACGCGGTGGCGAGCCTTCGCTTCGCAAGCGGCGGAATCGGGACCATCTCGGGCGTCTGTCCGTGCGGCTACGGCTACGACGCGCGGGTCGAGGTCGTGGGCGAGAAGGGGATCATGCAGATCGGGGAGCTTCGCGGCGCGAGTGTGGCCGTGTGCACGAGCCGCGACGCCGGCCTCAGGACGCCCGTGTACCGCACCTGGCCCGAGCGCTTCGCGTGGGGATACATCCGCGAGATCGAGCATTTCGTGAGGGCCGTCCGGGGCGACGCCGACCCCCGGGCGACCGGCGAGGACGGGCGCCGGGCGGTCGCCGCCGTGCTCGCCGCGAACCGGTCGATGATCGAGGGCAGGCCCGTCGCGCTTCGCGAGGTGCTCGAAGCCGCGCCGGGCGGGCGGGGTTGATAGGTCGTGCCCGGGACGGGGAGGGTGCCACGCCATCGTCGTCGTCGCCACGACCCCTGGGCGCGCTCGATCGCAGGCGCGCCCAGGCGATCGCGATCTCGGGAAGAACGCATCTCTCCCGGCTCGCGAGCGAGCGGTTCCCCGGGCGGAAGCCTTCGCGAAGGCAGAGGGCTCTTCACGATCATTCCCGCTCGGTAAGAAAAGACGACCAAGCAAGGAGGGGCACGATGACGAGTCGACCGACGACCAGGCTCATGAAGTTTCCCGAAGCGCTCCCCGGGTCATACGACCGTCGAATCGAGCGGAGACTTT
>JASHNV010000162.1 GCA_030041455.1 Spirochaetia bacterium | reverse complement strand
GTTTTGAAATCCTCGTTCCATCGACCCGGGTCGGGTTGGTAGACCTGACGACGATACAGCGGCCCGAAATGGGATCCTGTGCAACAAGTATATGAATAGGCTGTTCTTGGTGATATCCAAGAAACAACCTACTGGGATACGGCCTATCGTCCGCCTACTCGGCGATACTCTCACCGTTCTCGATAACCGCCTTGATCAGGACGGTAAGATCGCCCCTTGAAACATCCGTTCCACCGCATGCCTTGAGAACGTGATCGTGTTGCACATCATACTTTACATCGAGTCCTCGTGTGACTTCTTGGGACTATGAACGGCCCCCGCTCTACGCAACGCCAGGTTCCAAGGCGCCCGACCGCTTCCCCCGCTGACGATAGCTGTCGTCCCTATCTCCTGTCTGCCTAGAGTATACCCGAACGTTTGGGGTCACGATTTCGTTCAGCTCACCTCAATCGTTCCTACGTTCCGGTACCTTTGATTCAAGGACCTGCCTTCCGCCAAGGCGAATGATCGAGAATCGCCGTGGTTCCCGCCCCTCCTCACTCACTTCGTCGCCAAGCGATACCCTCATGTTGTCGCAGAAGGCACCTCTTGGGATCTGCTTTCCGCAGCCTTGCTCGCGAACCTCTTTGCGTTCGAGAGCATCCAGAGCTCTAGATTACACCCTTTCGCCGCAGGGCCCCTGGCGAGGCGCGCGCTCACTACCCGTCTCCGTGTTCCCGCGTCGCCGCGGGCGTGGCCCGACTCAGCTCTCTCGGATGGGCTTGCCGGCCGGCAGCGACTCGATGCTCCAACTTCCGTCGCCCCGCAGGAGGAGGCAGGTCTCGTGGTAGGCGCGCATCGTCGAGCGATGGCCGACGCTCACGACGCCGCTTCTCGGCAGCTCCTCGGCGAGGATCTCGTAGAGACGGCGCTCGGCCGGTTCGTCGAGCGCGGAGGTCGCCTCGTCCATGAAGATCCACGTCGGCCGCTGGAGAAAGGTCCGCGCGAAGGCGAGCCTCTGCTGCTCGCCCTGCGAGAGCAGGTGCGACCACGGGCGGCTCTCGGCAAGCTGCCCGAAGAGCTGCGGAAGGCCCGCGAGATCGAGGACCCTTCCCATGCCTTCGTCGCTCTCCGCGCTCCCGTAGGGGTAGACGAGGACCTCCCTGAGGGTGCCGAGCGGAAGGTAGGGCCGCTGCGGGAGGCAGAGCGCGACGTCGTTCTCGGGGAGCGCGACGTCGCCGTCGCCGAAGGGCCAGATCCCGGCAAGCGCGCGGACGAGCGTGCTCTTCCCGCTCCCCGACGGACCCATGATGAGGAGGCGCTCTCCGGGCCTGAGCTCGGCAGAAAACTTCCTGAGAAGCTCCCTTCCGTCGGGAAGACGCAGGCTGAGATCGGTCACCTTGAGGAAGGCGCCGTCGCTGCGGGCGATCTTGAAATGGGTCTTCCGGATGTCCCGCACGTGCGTCATCGCCTGCTCGAAGAAGCGCAGCCGGTCGACGACCGCGTGCCAGTTCGCGAGATCGCCGTAGGCGTTCACGATGAACGACAGAGCGCCCTGGACCTGGCCGAACGCGCTTGAGATCTGGATGATCGAGCCGATCTGAATGGCCTTGGAAAAATAGGCAGGCAGGCTCACGAGGATCGGGAAGATGATCGCGGCCTGGCCGTAGCCCGATACCCACCAATTGAGTCGCCTCGTGCGGCGCATGATCTGCCAAAAATTGCCGAATACCCGGGCGAACCGGGCGAGAAATTGCTCCCGCTCGCGCGCCTCGCCCGAATAGAGCGCCACCGACTCGCTGTTCTCGCGCAGGCGCACGAGGCTGAAGCGGAAATCGGCCTGGAAGCGCTGCTGATCGAAGTTGAGCTGAATGAGCGGCCGGCCGACCTTCGCGATGACGATCGTGCCGATCACCGCGTAGACCGCCGCCGCCCACACGAGGTAGCCGGGAATGACGAGCTTGGCGCCGTGGAAGGGGATGGCCACCTGGCGCGAAAGACCCCACAGCATGGCGAGGAAGGCGAGCAGCGTGGTGATCGAGCTTAAGAGCCCGATCACGAAGCCGAGGGTCTGCGAGGTGATGCTCGCGAGATCTTCCGCGATCCGCTGGTCGGGGTTGTCGGTTCCGTCCCCGAGGGTCTGCATCTGGTAGTAGGTGCCCTCCGCGAGCCAGGCGTCGAGGTAGTGCTTGGTGAGCCACTGCCGCCATCGAATCTGAAGCATCTGGGTCAGATAGCCCTGGTAAACCGCGGCGATGACGTAGGGGGTCACGAGAACGACGAAGATGAGGAGCTCATGCCACGCGGCGGCGGCGTCGTACCGCTGGAGCGCGTTCCAAAAGGTGTTGTACCACTCGGTCACGCGGTAGGATATGAACACCATGAGGAGGTTCAAGACGACCACGAGCGCGAAGACCCCGCGCGCGACCCAGCGCTCCTCGGAATACCACCAGTACGGTTTGACGAGCGACCACAGGTCGCGGAAAAACGCTCGGTTGAATTGCTTCATAAAGGCCATCGACTTCGTCCTTTTTGTATTCGGAAGACCGCGCCGCAGGCGCGCTTCGCACGAGGTACTCTATGTCATCGGCCTCGTTTGGACAATGCGCGATCGATCGGACCGGAAGCAGGGTCCGATCGAGAAGCCGCGCGGCCCGAGGCCGCCTCAAGAGAACGGCAGGAGCGCGTGCTCTCGGGTGCGTCCCCGGCCCCTCTCCCGGACGCCCGGAGCGCCGATCCTCTCGAGACCGTCCTCGACCTTTCGCGCGCAGGCTCCTCCCGATTAAACCCCACGCGCGGCAAAAGGATACGGGCGGTCGGCTCCTGCCCTCCCAGGCCGGATCCGTCGCGAGACGGCCGTCCGCGGCGGCGCGGACCCTCCGCCACGCTTGAACGGAAAGGTCTCGCACGCGAGATCGAAGAGCGCCTGCGCGACTCGGAGACGTGGCGGGAAGCCATGCCCCGGACGCTCGGGACGTCTCACCCGTCCACGATCGGAAGAGGACCGCACTCTTCGCCCGAGAACAGCCGGTCCGCATTGTCGCAAGGCGCGGGAGCGCACCTCCGACCCCGGAGCGCTCCCGTGGCGTGGAAAGCTCGCACGCCCCGGAGAGGCGTCGAAGCTCACCTGTGATATCCGACGATGAGGGCATTGGCGCCCGGAGAGCTTCCGCGCACGCTCGCTCCGAAGCCGTAGCGCTCGCGGCCGTACGCGTAGCCTGCCGCGACGACGCCGCCCTTTCCGTCGCTTGCGAGCGCGTCGAAGTTGGCGCTGTAGCCCGACGTCTCGCTTCCCGCCCAGCGCGGGCCGCCCGCCGCGTCGTACCCGACGATGAGGGCGTTCCGATAGGGAGAGCTTGCCCTCACGGTCGTGCCCGCTCCGATGACGAAGGTTCCCCCGCCGACCGCGCTTCCGGCCGCGACGACGCCGCCGCGCGGATCGAGCGCGACCGCCGAGTAGAGGCTCTCCTCGACGAAACCCGAGGCGAGGGTCCTGGCCCAGAGGGCTCGCCCGCCGGGAGAGTACTTCGCGAGGACGAATCCTTCGCTGAACGGGACGACGCCCCGCGCCGCCACGCCGGGCCCGAGAAGATAGGGGCCGATCCCCGTGATCTCCCCCGCGGCATAGACCGCGCCTGAGCCGTCGACGAGGACCGCGGTGTACCGGCTCTCCCCGGCGAGATCGCCTCCCGCCGTGGCGGCCCAGCGGGCGGAGCCGAGCGGGCTGTACTTCACGAGGACGAGGTTGGAATAGCCGCCTGCGGAGGCGCCTTGGGCGACGACGCCGTCGCCGAAGCCGTAGTCGCCTGAGCCGATGCTGCCTGCGGCGTAGACGCTCCCGGACCGGTCGGCGGCGACCGAGTAGAACTCGGCGTTGTCCGCGCCCTCGGTCAGGGTTCGCGCCCACTCGGCCCGTCCCGAGGGGTCGTACTTGACGAGGAGGGCGTTCCCGTCGATGCCGGTTCCCTGGGCGGCGACGCCGTTTCCGAACTCGTGCCGTCCGCGCCCGGACATCCATCCGGCCGCGTACACCCCGCCCGCTCCGTCCACGGCGACCGACTCGAAGTAGGCGCCGTCGGAGCCCGAGACGAGCGTCCTCGCCCAGAGCGCCGCGCCGTCGGAATCGTATTTCACGAGGACCGCGTTCTCGAACTTCGACACGCCTGAGACCGAGACGCCGTCGCCGAAGGCGAATCGCGCGCGGCCCGAGACGTAGCCCGCGGCGTAGACGTCGCCCGCTCCGTCGACCGCGACGCCCCAGAAGAGCGCCGCGCCCGAGCGCGCCGAGCAGCTCCGCGCCCATTTCGCCTCGCCTGCCGCCGAGTAGCGCACGAGGAGACATCGCGAATCCCCGCCGCGTGCCGCAACCGCGACGCCGCCGCCGAAGCCGTACGTTCCCCGGCCTCGAAGCGCGCCGGCGGCGTAGAGGTTCCCGCTCCCGTCGACCGCCACCGCGGAGAACCCCGAGTCGCCCGAGCCCGACACGAGCGAGCTCGCCCAGGCCGCCGAGACGGGCTCGGCCGGGACGGGCGCGATCGCCCGGATCGAGAGGAGCGCGAGCAGGCACGCCGAGCCGAGGGGCGTCAAGCTTCCTTCCATCTATCTATTCCCTTCTTCCGCGCCGTCCACCATAATCTCGCCATGAGCGAGCCGCAAGAGCCTTTCCCGCTGGGTTCCTCCCGCCTTCCGCGCGCGAGCCTCGCCGCGCTCGTCCTCTTCGTATCGACCGCTTCGGCCGTTGCGGCAAACCCGGCGGGACCCCTCGAGCCCGGCTTCGTCGGCTGGAAACAGGTCCAGACGAAGCACTTCGTGTTCGTGTACGAGCCGAGAGACCAGGCGACGGTGAGCGAGTTCGTCTCCTTCGCCGAGGAGGTCTACGACGAGGTGACCGCGTTCGTCGGCGCCCGGCCGCCGAAGGTGTGGGTCGTGGTCGCGGGCCGAATCGACACCGCGAACGGATTCACGACGCCGATCCCGCCGCACCTCGTGCTCTACATCTCGCCGCCCTCCGAGCCGCTCATCGGCCTCGACGCCTCGTCCTACCTGCGGCTGCTCCTCGCGCACGAGCTCACCCATTACGTCAATTTCGAGTACGACAAGGGGCTCTTCGCCGACCTGTCCAAGGTCTTCGGCTCCGCGGTGAAGGGCGCCAACATGACCTTCCTGCCGGTCTGGTTCATCGAGGGCATCGCCACGTTCACGGAGACGCTCTTCACCGACGGAGGCCGGGGGCGAAATCCGTTCTTCGAGATGGAGTACCGCGCCCTCGTCCTCGAGCACAAGTTCTTCACGCTTCGCCAGGCGGCCTACTCTTCGAGCTTTCCGCCGCTCGACCGCGACTGGCTCGGCGGCTACCTCGTGTTCCACTACCTGACCGAGCGCTACGGACCCGACATCTATCGGCGCATCCACGACGAGTACGTCCGCTTTCCGCTGCTCGGCCCCGCGCAGGCGATCGAGCGAGCGACCGGACGCGGCGAGCTCGCGCTCTATCGGGACATGCTCGGCGAGCTCGACACGGAGCTCGCAGGCGAGCGGCTCGTCCCCCCCGGGCGCCGCGTGAGCCCGCCCGGCGTCGGGGACTACTACCTCCCGGTGATCACCGAGCGCGGGTGGTACCTCTACCGCGACACCCTCTACCGGGAGCCCGCCATCGTCGCCTACGACCCGCGGACGACGAGGGAGCGCGTGATCTTCCGCACGCCCCTCTCAGACAGCGTCTCCCTCACGGCGTCCCGCGACGGATCGAAGCTCGTGTTCGCCGCCTACGAGACGACCGAGGGCCGAAGCGGCGAGATCCTCGCCTCGGACCTCTACGCGCTCGACCCCGCGAGCGGTCGGGAGCGGAGGATCACGCTCGGGGCCCACGTGTGGCAGCCGCGCCTGTCTCCCGACGGCGCGCGGCTCGTCGCGGTCGAAGGCGTCGGGGACTCAAGCAGACTCGTGGAGGTCGACGAGCGGACCGGGGCTCTGAAGCTCCTCTTCTCACTCGGCGGAGCGACGGTCTCGACGCCCGCCTTCTCGCCCGACGGCCGAGAGGTCGTCTTCGAGCTCGAGAAGCGGGGCGAAAAGGGCCTCTACGTCCTGCCGCTCGCCGGAGCGTCGCGCGCGCTCTCGCCCGACGATCCGATCTCGGCCTTCAACGTGCAGGCTGCGCGGCCGCTCGTGCCGCTCTCCGAGACCGGCGTCTACTATCCGTACTTCGCAGGCGCCCGGCGCGTCGTCTTCTCCTCCGACCGGGACGGGAGCCTCGCGCTCTACACGATCGGCCTCGACGGCGCGGACCTCAAGCTCGTCTGCCGGGATCCCGTCGGCGCCTGGGAGGGGGAGATCGTCGGAGACCGGGTGCTCTACGCGAGCTTTCGCTCGGAGGGCTATGTCCTCATGGAGAAGAAGCTGCAGCTCGAAGCCGGGACTGCGGAGATGGCGGGAGCTCCGAGCGGGACGCTCCGGGAGGGCGCGGCTCCGACTCCGCCGCTTCAGCCGGGGCCCTACGTCGACCTTCCGCGCTTTCTCGCGTGGGCGCCCCTCCCGATCTACTACAGCTCGATCGCCTCCGAGGAGCTCCTCCTCGCCCCCGGAGCGATCCTCGGCGGATTATCGAACCTCGGCACGACGTCCTACCTCGCGGCGCTCTCCTTCCGCACCGATGCCGACCAGCCCGCCCTCGAGACGTCGGTCCAGACCGAGCTCGGCACGTCGGAGGTCGGCTACGCGCTCTCGGAGGGCTACACGATCCTCTCTCCCACCGACTACCTCGAGGAGCTCGTCCAGCAGGCCGGAGCGTCGATCCCGATCGTCTCCTCCTCGCTCTTCGACGCCTCGACGAGCTTGTCGCTGCTTGCGGGCGTCACCGATTCGCTCTCGCAGACCGGAAGCGCTCCCTTCTCCTTCTCGGAGGGCTTCGGCGCGCCGGGCCTCGCATTCGAGCACGACTTTAGCGTCGATACCGGGCTCAGCTTCGAGCGCACGACCCAGGGCAGCAGCTTCGATCTCTTCGCGCCCTGGGAGGTTCTCGCCTCCGCGGCCGTGTCGGTCTACCCGCCCGGCCTCTCCGAGTCGGGGCTCGGCGCCGTCGCGAGCGGCCTCGCCTCGCTCGCCTTCCCGTCGCCGATCCCGCACGAGGTCGTGAAGCTCGGCGTCAAGGCGAGCTACGTCACCTTCCCCGGCCCGTTCTACGAGCTCACCACCCCTCGCGGCGCCTTCAATCCGGTCCTCCAGGACCTGCCGGGAAGAGCGCTCGTCGCCCTCGACTACGAGTTTCCCATCGCGCTCCTCGACTCCCCGATCGCCTACAGCGTCGGCCTGGCGGGAATCGGCGCCGGGGTTCACCTAGAAGCGGCAGGCGACTGGGGCGGCTCGCCCGACAGCTTCGTGCCCGATCAGGACCTCTACGCCGGAGCCGAGGTCGTGCTGAACTTAGCGACCGGGGAAACCTCCTTCCCGATCGGCCTCGGCCTCAGCGTCCAATTCGACCCCCGGTTCGCGACGCCGTTCGACCCCGCGACCGACCTCAGGCCCTATATCTTCCTCTCGACCGACAGCTTCTCGGGAACCCTCTACGGGCTGCTCTCGCCGGACAAGGCCCCGGTCCTGATGCGGCCGTAGGCTTCAGGGGAGGAGGGACATGCGGCTCCCGGGCTCCGAGCCCTTCAGGCGGGCGCCGCGGGCGCGGGTCCTGCCTTCCTCGAAGGAGGCGGGCGCGGAGGCCTCTCCTCGAAGCCTTACGAAAGGTGGGCGGGGTCCGGACAGATTCGCGCGGTTCTCTCGACCGACGAGCGTCCTCCGCGAGACGTCGGGTGGCTTACACGGTCTTGAATCTCGCGAGCTCCCGGTTCAGGGATTCCCCGATCTCGCCGAGCCGCTCGGCGATTTCCTGCACGGTCCGGGTGGAGGAGGAGATGTCGTCGATGCCGCTGGCAATCTCTGCCATCGCGCCGTGGACTTCCGCGCTGATCTGCCGGACCTGGCCGAGGGCGCCCGCGATCCTGGCCGAGTTGTCGTTGATCGCGACCGAGCCTCCCCGGACGGTGGCGGAAACCTCGCTCAAGACCGCCATCGCCTGGAGGATCTGGCCGCCGCCCGCGCGAAGCTCGGCGGTGTTCGCGAAGATCTCCTCGAGAGCGGCGTGAAGCTCCCGCACCCCGCCGTCGACGCTCCGAAACGCGGCCGACATCTCGTCGCCCGAGGCGCTCGCCTCGTTGATCCGGTCCACGATCAGCCTGAGGAGCGTCGCGATCTCCCGGCTGCTTTCCGCGCTCGCGACGGCGAGCTTTCGGATCTCCCCCGCGACCACGGAGAAGCCGCGGCCCTCGTTTCCGGCGTGGGCCGCCTCGATCGCAGCGTTCATCGCGAGAAGCCCGGTCTGGGAGCTGATGCTCTCGATGGTCCCGGTGATGTCCTTGATGGAGCCGACGCTCCTTCCGATCTCGGTGACCGCCTCGATCGCCGCGGCCACTTTCTCGCCGCCTGAAACGACCGCGGCGAGGACGTATTCGGTCGCCTCGCGCCTGCGCTCGGCGATCCGCGCGAGGTTCTCGATCGAGGCGATCATCTCGGTGATTCCGGCGGTCGATTCTTCCACCATCGCCATGAGCTCCTGGATCCGGCCGCCCAAGCCGCGGATCTCCGCGAAGATGTTCTCCACGGCCCGGGCCGTCCCGGCGAGGTGCTCGTCGAGCGCGGAAACCCGGCGGCCGGTCGAGCCGGCGCTCGCGGCGATCTCGGCGGCGAACGACGAGGTCTGCGCTACCGACGCTACGAGGCTCTCCTTTATCCTCACGCTCTCCGAGCTCACCGATTGGGCGCTTGAGAGCGAGGCCGAGAGCGACCGCGTGAGCTCGTTGAGGTAGCCGCCGAGGCGCCCGATCTCGTCGCGGCTTGCGGCGAGGAGCGGCCTCGTGAGGTCGCCCTGCCGCATGGCGGCGATGCCGCCTTCGACGGCCCTGACCGAGCGCGCGATCCGCTCGGTCAGGAGCAGGGTCACGAGGAGAGTCGCGGCCGTGAGCGCGGCCGCGATGAAGAGGGCGAGCAGGCTCGCGCGGGCGCGCACGGCCCCTACCTCCGTATCGATCGAAGCGTACTGGGCCTCGACGACGTCGAGGGCGCTCTGCAGTCCGTAATCGAGGACGGCGAGGCGCGAGAGGAGCTCCTCGGCCTGGCCCCCGGTTCCGACGAGGTGGAGGAGGTCGAGGGAGTCCGACCCGCCGGGGAGGCGGCTCGAGAGCGCCTCGACCGCATCGCCGACCCCGGCGGTGTCGGCCTGGAGGAGAGGGCGGAGGGACTGGATGGTCGCGATGGAGTTCCTGATGGAGGTGCTTACGCGCGGAAGCACGACGAGGCCGCCGACGAGGTCGAAGGCGCTCGAGGTCGCCCGCGCCTCCATCCTGAACCTGTCGGCCTGCGCGCGAAGGGGAAGGATCGGCAGGCCTCTCGCCGCGATCCGCTCCTCGAGAAACGCGTCGCGAAGGTTCGTGAGCTTCTGCTCCTCCTTCTCGATCCTCGGGATCGTCGCCATGACGGCGAAGTACGAGAGGGCGGCGAGGACGAAGGCCGCAAGCAGGATGAGGACGACCCCGAGGAGCTTGAGCCGGATGCTCACGGACCGGCCTCAGGCGCTCGCGTTTCGGCGCGCGAGCGCCACCGCGAGGATGATGATCGCGCCGCGCACGATCAGCTGCTGGCTGTATTCGAGGCCCATGAGGAGGAGCCCGTTGTTGATGAGGCCGATGAGGAGCGACCCGACGACCGCTCCCACCACCGACCCGACCCCTCCGCTGAGCGAGGTTCCGCCGAGGATGACCGCCGCGATGACCGAAAGCTCGTCGCCTTGGCCCCACTGGAACCTCCCGGAATGAAGGCGTCCGGCGTACAGCATGCCGCCGAGCGCGGCGACGACCCCGCAGATCGCGAGGGCGAGCAGCTTCGTGCGCGCGGTGTCCACGCCGGTGAACGACGCGGCGATCGGGTTGCCGCCGGTCGCGAGGATCTTGCGCCCGTAGGGGATCTTGCGGAGCGCGACGTGGCCGACCGCGAGGGAAAGCAGCGTCCAGAGGAACAGCGACGGAATCGGCCCGAGATTGCCCGAGCCGAAGACGTTGTTGAAGCTCTCCCGCTCGATCGGCACCGGCGCCGTCCCGGTGATCCACATCGCCACGCCGGTCGTTATCCCCATCATCCCGAGCGTGACGAGGAACGAAGGAATCCCGGCCCTCGTCACGAGGATGCCGTTCGCGAGGCCTACGACGAGGCCGGTGAGGAGGCCCGCGGCGATTCCCGCGAGCACGCCGAATTGCGCGATGGCCATCGCCGTGGTCACCGACGCGAGGCCGGCGAGCGCTCCCACCGAGAGGTCGATCTCCCCGGAGGCGATCACGAATGTCATCGCGACCGCGACGACGGTGATGGTCGAGGTCTGACGCACGATATTCAGGAGGTTGTTCGCCGTCAGGAAGCCGCTTTGAAAGAGCGCGGCCGAAAAGACGAGAAACACGAGGACGAAGCCCCCGTACACGACGTACTGGCGCCACTCGAAGCGCTCGGCGTCCCGATGGCGCGCTTCTCCGGTCCCGGTGACTGATGGTTTGCTCATGCGCTAGTTTCCCTGGATGAGGCGATGAAGCATCGCCTCGCTTTCGATGGCGCTTCGGTCGACCTCGCGCTCGATGCGTCCCCCGCGGAGAAGGGCGACGCGGTCGCTCACCGCGAGGAGCTCGGGGAGCTCGGAGGAGACGAGGAGAATGGCCTTCCCTTCGTCCCGGGAGAGCTTGCGAATGACGGCGATGATCTCCGTTTTCGCGCCGATGTCGACGCCGGCGGTGGGCTCGTCCATGAGGAGGATATCCGGCCCCGCGGCGAGCCATTTCGCGATGACGACCTTTTGCTGGTTGCCGCCCGAAAGGAGCCGTACGATTTTCGCAAGCGAATCGGTGCGGATGTCCATCGTTCGCACGGCTTCCTGCGCCTTCCGCCTGCCCAGGCGGTCGTCGATAAAGCCGTACCTGGTGAACCGGTCGAGAAGCGGAAGCAGGAAGTTGTCCCGAAGCGAGTGGCCCATGACGAGCCCCTGAACCCGCCGGTCCTCCGGAATGAGGGCGATGCCCGCGCGAATCGCGTCGGACGGCCTGCGGATCTTGACCGGGACGCCGCCGATCCGTATCGCGCCCGCGGTGAGGGGTCGAACGCCGAAAATCGCCTGGAGGAGCTCGGAGCGGCCGCTCCCCATGAGGCCGACGAGGCCGATCACCTCCCCCCGGTGGACCTTGAGGCTCACGCCCTTCACCCGCTCTCCGGCGACGGCGCCTGAGATCTCGAGGAGCGGAACTCCGCTCCGCTCGACGCTCCTCGGCTGCCATTGAAACGAGTGCTCCATCCTGCGCCCGACGATGAGCTCGATCATCTCCTCCATCGAGAGGCTTCCGGCCTCTCCGCTCGCGACGACCCGTCCGTCGCGGAGGACGGTCACGCGATCGGAGACCGCGAAGATCTCCTCCATCCGGTGCGAGATGTAGACGATCGCGATTCCCCGCTCCTTGAGCTGAGCGACGATCGTGAAGAGCGCCTCGGTCTCGCTTTTCGTGAGGGACGCCGTGGGCTCGTCCATGATCAGGGCCCGCGCGTTCTGCGAAAGCGCCTTCGCGACCTCCGTGAGCTGCTTCTCGCCGGCGCTCAGGGAGCCGACCGGCCTCCGAGGATCGATGTCGACGCCGAGCTCCCGAAAGAGCGCCTCGGCGCGCCGCTCGCACGCGCGATCGTCGAGGAGACCGAAGCGGCCGCGCGCCTCGCGGGTGAGGAAGATGTTTTGCGCGACGGTGAGGGTCGGAACGAGGCTGAACTCCTGGAAAATCATCGCCATGCCCCGCGCGCGGGCCTGCGAGGCGGAACCGAGCGCCACCCGCTCGCCGTCGAAGAACACGCCCCCCTCGTCGGGCGCGTAGACGCCCTCGAGGATCTTCATGAGCGTGGTTTTTCCGGCTCCGTTTCCGCCGACGAGCGCGTGCACCTCGCCGGGAAAGAGATCGAGGTCGATCCCTTCGAGCACCCGCACGCCGTTGAAGGACTTGCCGATTCCGCGCAGGCTCACCGTGGAGCCGAGAGCGCCCATTCCCGATCAGTCCTCGAGCCGGGGGATGTCGACCCAGGTTCCGTCCGTCGACGACTTCGCCATCGCCTCGGCGATCCTCGAAACCTGGTAACCGTCCCGGAAGCTCGGCGACGGCAGCGAGCCCTCGACGATGGCCTTCATGAGGTCGTGGCACTCGATGATCTTCGTCTCGCCGTATCCGATCCCGAGCGCGGGGATCGGCCACAGGTGCTCCCCGTAGGGATGGGCCGGTCCGGTGTAGATCGTGCGGAACCCCCTGCGGTCGGGCGGATCTTCGGCGAGAAAGACCGCGAGCTCGTCGCGGCGCTCGTAGTTGAAGCAGATCGAGCCCTTCGTGCCGTGGATCTCGAAGGTGAGAAAGTTGTTCCGCCCGTAGGCGTTGCGCGTCGCCTCGAGGGTGCCGACCGCGCCGCTTGAGAATCGCAGGGCGCTTATCACCTCGTCGTCGACGTCGACCGGTCCCATCGGCGCGTCCTTGAGCTTCCGCGCCGCGCCGAGCTTGTCCACGCCGCCCTGCTGTCTCGGCCGCTCCTTCACGTAGGTCGTGAGGCTCGAGTGGACCCCGGTCACCTCCCCGACGAGGAACCTCGCGAGGTCGATCACGTGGGTCGCGATGTCGCCGAGGGCGCCCGACCCCGCCACCGCCTTCTGGAACCGCCACGAGAGCGGGGAGAGCGGATCCGCCGACCAGTCCTGGAGGTAGGTGCCGCGGAAGTTCAGCACCTCGCCTACCGAACCGTCGTCGATGAGCTTCTTCGCGAGCTGGACCGCGGGCGTGCGCCGGTAGTTGAACGCCACCATGTGAACGACGCCGGCGCGCTTGACCGCCTCGTACATGCGTCTCGCCTCCTCGGCCGAACGGGCGAGCGGCTTTTCGCACATGATGTGCTTGCCCGCCTCGGCGGCGGCGATGGCCATCTCGGGGTGGAGGTCGTTCGGCGTCGCGATGTCCACGACGTCGATCGACGGGTCGGACACGAGCTTCCTCCAGTCCCCGGTCGACGATTCGAAGCCGAACCGGCTTGCCCCCTCCGCCGCCGCCTCCTCCGAGAAGTCGGCGAGAAGGCGCCGGTGAGGCACGGCGGGCGGAGGCCAAAAGAACATGGGCATCGCCGCGTAGGCGAGCGAATGGGCCTTGCCCATGAATCCCGCGCCGATCAATCCGATGTTGAGCTTCTTCACGCTGCTCCTCCTTCCGCGTCTGAACGATTGTCCCGCCGCGCTTCGGGGCGGGGCGGGGGCCCGGGCTCCGCCCGGGCCCCTCCCGGGGTCAGTTGCCGGATTGGTAGGCCTGCAGGAGATCGGCCGGCGGATCCTGGTGGTAGACCGACTTCCACGCCTGAAGAACGTTGTCCCGCGTGACCGGCAGGGCGCTCAGCGCCACGTAAGCTGGCGCGCTCTTGTGGAGCAGGCCGTAGGCGGCGAGCTTCGCCTCGGTGACGCCCTGATCGAAGGGCCGCTGCGCCCCGAGCCCCTTTACGATGCCGCCCTTCGCGATGTTGATCGCGACGTTCAGCCCGAGGTCTTCGGTGGTGACGACGAGGTCGCTTCTCTGCGCCGAGCGCGCGGCGGCGAGAACTCCCTCGGCCGGCACGTCCCACACGGCCCAGATGCCGTTGAGATTCGGATACTTGGTGAGCATCGCCGAAGCGGCCCGTTCCGCGTCGCCCGCGAAGTCGGGGCCCGCGATCCCCTGCTCGGTCACGATGTGGATGCCGGGATAGTCCTTGAGGATCGTCGACTTGAAGCCCTGGTAGCGCTGCTGCGTCACGAAGAAATCCGCCGCGTGGAAGATGAGACCGATGTCGCCGTGCCCCTTCAGCGCCTCGGCCATGAGGTGCGCGGAGGCGATGCCGTTGCCGTAGTTGTCGGCGGAGACGACGCTCACGTAGTCCTTGCCGGCCTGCATGCCCTGGGGGACGTTGTCCATGAAGACGAGGACGACCCCTTGAGCCGCGGCGCGCATGTACGCGTCGGCCGTCGCGACCGGGTCGGTCGGAATCGACACGATGATGCTCGGCTTCCTCGCGAGGACCGTCTCGATGTCGGAGACCTGTTTCTCGGGCTTGAACTCGGCGTCGGTTACCGCGATGACGCCGATCCCGAGCTGCGCGAACTCGTATTTCAACCCGTTGACCTGCGCGGTCGACCAGTCGTTGCCGCCGTAGTGGAGCACGATCGCGGCGGTCGCCCCCATGCCCTTCACCTGCGCGACCTCGGAGTCGCTCAAGGTGACCGCGCTCGCGGGCGCGGGGTCTTCTCCGTGAGGACCCTTGCTGAAGACCTTGCCGCTCAAATCCGCGAGAGCCGCCTGGGGATCGACCGCGCCCGCCGCCGCGGCGGGGCTCGCCGCCGGCTGGCTGGACTCTTGCGCGCCTCCCGCGTACGCCGCGAGGCTCGCCGCCATGAATAGTCCCAGGGCGACGCCGAGCCGAACTGTCGTATGAGTCATTCGTAACCTCCTGTGTGTCACCGAACGCAAGCGTTCGTGTACTCCGCCCGTCCGGGGAATCGGAACCCGCCCCCGGCCGGACCTCCGCCTAGGCTCAATGCCTGGCCAGGTATTTCCTGCTGATCTTGGCGGCCGCCTTCTTCGATCCCGGGTATTCGTCAAGCTCGACGGTGATCCATCCGTCGTACTTCGTCTCCCGGAGGGCGGCGAGGATTCCGCCGAAGTCGAGCGTGCCCTTCCCGAGGGGCACGAAGCCGAAGGGCTCCCTCGACAGGTCCTTCAAGTGCACGTAGCGGATCCGCCCGCGGTGCCGCCTGATGAGCTTCTCAGGATCGCCGCCTCCCGCGGCGAGGTGCGCGGTGTCGGGACAGAACCCGATGTCCGTCTCGCGGAAGATCCGCTCGATCTGCTCGGGCGACTCCGAAATCGTCCCGAGGTGGGGATGGTAGCTCGCGAAAAGCCCGCGATTCCTCGCCATGTCGGCCACCTCCGTGAGCCCTTCGGCGAGTCTTCGATAATCGTCCTCCCGGGTCCCGGCCGCCCGCTTCGCTCCGCCTCCGACCACGAAGTGCTCGGCGCCGAGCTCCCCGGCGAGCTCCATCGCCCTCGCGAGGCGCGAGACCTCCTCGGGCCAGACGTCCGGGAAGATGAAGTTCGCCCCCGAGTAGACGGCGACGAAGGCGAGCCGGCTCGCGAGCGCTCGAAAGCGCTCCTTCGACCGCTCGAACTCGAGCAGGTTCCCGTCGAAAAGCTCGAAGCCCTCGTAGCCCGCCGACGCGATGTCGCGGAGCGCCTGCTCGGTGGAGCCGTGGGTCAGGTAGAAGAGATCTCGAATGCTCGTGACGCCCGACGGCGCGCCCACGACGCCTCCCCACGTGTTCGTCTGATACGCAAGTCTCATGGCCCGCTCCTTGTGCCTCATGTGAGAAGCAAGCGGCGTGCCATCTCATGATAATTTTCGCCAAAGCGCGCAAATCGCGGGCCTGTAAGCCCTTTGCGCGTCCTCAAGCGTCTTTTCGTTGACGGCTGGCGGCCGCGGCTGTACAATAACGAAACACTTTGCGCATGCGAGGCGGCCCATTTGCACACTTTGATCGGAACGATTCTCCTCGTCGACGACAAGGAGAAGCTCTGTCAGGTTCTCGCGCAGGACTTTCGGAACATCGGGTACCTGCCCCTCTACGCGACCGACGCCGAAGAGGCGCGGAAGCTGTTTCACAAAGAGCCGATCGACGTCGTGCTCCTCGACCTGAAGCTCGGCGCGGCGAACGGCCTCGAGCTTCTGAGGGAGTTCATCGGCGGGAAGCCGAACGTCCCGGTCATCATGATGACGGCCTACGCGACGATCGAGAGCGCGGTGGAAGCGATCAAGATCGGCGCGTACGACTACGTCCAGAAGCCGATCCCCTTCCCGAAGGTGCAGCGCGTGGTGGAGAACGCGCTGAAGGCGGGCCGGCTCGAAGCGGAGAACCTCGGGTTCAAGAAGCGCCTGTCGGAGGAGTCGCCGCGGCTCGGCTCCCTCGCGCGGACGGTGCAGGCGCTCTACGCGCAGAGCGAGAAGATCGCCTCGACCGACTTCCCGGTGCTCCTCCTCGGCGAGAGCGGCACGGGCAAGGAGCTCCTCGCCGAGCACATCCACAATCGCTCGCCGCGCGCCTCGAAGCGGCTCTACAAGATCAACTGCGCGTCGCTTCCCCCGAGCCTCCTCGACAACGAGCTCTTCGGGCACGAGAAGGGCGCCTATACGGGAGCCGACAGCCTCTACAAGGGCATTTTCGAGCAGGCCGACTCGAGCACGCTCTTTCTCGACGAGATCGGGGACATGCCCCTCGAGATCCAGGCGAAGATCCTGAGGACCCTCCAAAACCGGGAGGTCCGACGTCTCGGCGCGAAGGAGACCCTGCAGGTCGACGTGCGCTTCATCGCGGCGACGAACAAGGACGTGCGGGAGCTCGTGCGAACCGGACGATTCCGGGAAGACCTTCTCTACCGGCTCAACGCGGCGATGTTCCGCGTTCCTCCCCTGCGGGAGCGGATGGAGGACCTCCCGGCGCTCGCCTCCGGTTTTCTCTCCGACCTCATGGAGGCCGGGCAGAAGCGATTCTCGCGGGAGGTTCTCGATCTCTTCGAGCAGTACCAGTGGCCCGGCAACATCAGGGAGCTCAAGAACGTGGTGAGCTTCGCGGCGACGATGTCGAGCGCTCTGGAAATTCAGATCTCGGATCTTCCCCCCTACCTTGCCGGGGCGAGGCACGCCGGTGAGGGCAACCCGCGCAGGGAGCTCGAGCGAAAGCTCATCGAGGAGACCCTCGTCCGGTCGCGGTACAACAAGAAGCGGACCGCCGAGATCCTGAAGATCAGCAGGCGGACCCTCTACAACAAGATGGAGCAGTATGGGATCGGCTGAGGGCGCGCCGGCGATCGTGCGCCTTCGCGGCGTCTCGCTCTCCTACAGCCAGCTGCAGGCGCTCTCGGGCGTGGAGCTCGACTTCTATCCGGGGGAGGTCCACGCGGTGGTCGGCGAGCACGGAGCCGGCAAGTCGTCGATCGCGCGGGTGATCAGCGGATTCAACGAGCCGGACTCGGGCGACATCGAGGTCGGCGGCAAGCAGTACCGCTCGGTAAGCCAGCGAGTCGCCCGGCTGAACGGGATCTCCTTCGTGACCCAGTCGAATCCCCACGTGAACTCCTTCACCGTGGCGGAGAACATCCTCCTCGACCACCATATCGGCCTGCTGCCCCTGACGTCGCGGGGCCGGTCGCTGAAGACCGTGCGCTCCTTTCTCGCCGGGCTCGACCAGCAGTTCGACCTCGACCCTTCCGCTCCCTTGAGCCTGCTCGCGCTCAGCGACCGGGTCCTCGTGGACATCCTCAAGCACCTGTTCAGGCGGCCCGAGCTCCTCATCCTCGACGAGGCGCTCGAGAAGCTCGACTCGCGAAGCCTCCAGAAGATCCAGCTTCTCCTCACCGCGATGAAGAAAGACGGCATGGCGGTCCTCTTCATCACGCACCGAATCGACGATATTTTCTTCTTCGCGGACAAGGTGTCCGTCGTTCGCAACGGAAGGATCCTGTGCACCGAGAACGTGAGGGACATCGACCGGATCACGCTCATCAAGCTCGCCTACACCCAGATCGCGAACAGCCGTCGAGTCGTCTCCGACCAGTCGTTCTATCAGATCCTGAAATACAACGAAGCCATCCTGAACGACTTGCCGATCAACCTGCTCGTCTTCGACCGGACCGGCGTCCTGAAGCTCATGAACAAAGAGGCGCAAAAGATGTTCGGCCTGCCGAACGATCCGACCGGCCGGGCCTCGATCGAGTCGCTCTTCGGTCCGTCCAACCCCGGGCTCGCCTCGAGGCTCATGCGCATGATCACCGCGGGCGAGGAGGAGCAGCTCTACCAGGTGCCGCTCGAACGCGAGGAGCTCAGGAAGGTGTACAACATCTGCGTCTTCCCGATCACCGAAGGCCGCTCCCTGATGGGCTCGATCGTCATCGCCGAGGACATCACCTACCAGGAAAAGCTCCGCGAGCAGATGCGGATCTCCGAGAATCTCGCCTCAGTCGGCCTCCTCGCCGCGGGGGTGGCGCACGAGATCAACAATCCCCTGGAGATCATCCAGTATCACCTCGAGAACATCCTCTTCAACGCCGGGCGCAAGGAGGTCGTCGACGCGACCCACAGCATCGCGGAGGAGATCGACTCGATCTCCGAGATCGTCGGCAATCTCGTCTCCCTCTCCAAAAGCGGGATCTCGGGCCGGGAGGTGTTCGATCTGCGCTCGGCGGCCATCGAGCTGCTCAACCTCGTGCGTTTTTACGCGGAGAAGAACAACCTCTCGATCGATTTCAAGGCGGACGCCGGCCCGATCCCCGTCGCAGGCGACAAGCGCGAGATCAAGCAGGTCATCCTCAATCTCATGAAAAACAGCTTCGAAGCGATGCCCGACGGCGGGCGGCTCGGAATCGAGCTGTCGGCCACCCCGGACGTCGCGAGCCTGAGGATCTCCGACAGCGGCAAGGGCATCGACGAGAAGCACCTTACGAGCATCTTCATCCCGTTCTTCTCGACCAAGGACGAGAGCTCGCAGAATCTCGGGCTCGGGCTCTCGCTCTGCTACACGATCGTGAAGCGCCACGGCGGCTCGATCGGGGTCGAGAACGCCCCGGGCGGCGGCTGCGTGTTCACGATCGCCCTTCCCGTCCACCGCTCAGGCGACGCGCCGTAGCGGCGGATCGCCTCAATAGTCCCGGATATCGCGGAGGCTCAACGACACGGCGAGGAGAATGACGATCCCGCGCGCGATCATCTGGTAGGAAAGCGACAGGCCCATGAGGAGGAGCCCGTTGTTGATCATTCCCATGACGATCGAGCCGAGGACCGCACCGATCACCGAGCCGCGTCCCCCGGAGAAGCTCGTGCCCCCAATGATGACGGCCGCGATGACCGTCATGAGGTCCGACTCGCCCATGTTGTAGCGGGCGTTGTTGAGCCTGCCGGCATAGAGGATTCCCGCGAAGGCGGCCGAGGTGGCGCTGATCGTCAACACCGAGACGCGCATCCAGCTCGTGCGAATGCCCGAGAAATACGCGGCGCTGCGGTTTCCGCCGAGGGCGAGCACCCCCCGTCCGAAGGGGGTGTGCTTCAGGAGGGTGTGACCGAGCGCCGCCACGAGCGCGGTCCACAAAAACAGCGTGGAGACCGGTCCGACGTCGCCGGATCCGAAGATGAAGTTGAAAACCGGGCTCGTGATGGGAACGGCGCTCAGGTCGGAGACCGAGCTCGCGATGCCCGTGACGATCCCGGAGGTTCCGAGCGTCACGAGGAACGCCGGAATGCGCGCCCGCGTCGTGATGAAGCCGTTCACGAATCCGCAGGCGACGCCCGTCCCAAGCGCCGCGACGACCGCGATCGCGATGTTGTCGAAGGCCTGAAGCATCGAGGCGACGACGATGGCGGAAAGCCCGACCACCGAGCCGATGGAGAGGTCGATGTCGCCTGCGGCGAGCGCGAAGGTCAGCCCGACCGCCATGATCGAGTCCATGGCGGTCTGCCTGAGGATGTTCATGACGTTGAATCCGGACAGAAAGCCCCGATCGCGAAGGATGACCGAAAAGACGAGGAGAATGAGAAAGAAACTGACGTAGACCACGTAGTCCCGGAGAACGGTCGCGGCGCCGCCGCGAAATACTCGGATGTGGCTCGAAGTCATGGTCGCCCTCGGCGAGAGCATAGGCCCGGGGCCAACGGCGCGGCAAGTCTCGCCCGCGCCTTCCGGCTTGGAGCCGCGCGCGCCGCGCTCAGGCGGGCGCGCCTGCTCGACCGCTCCTCCTCACCGTGGCCCGATCGCGCCTCGAGGGCCTGGAATACCGCGCGCCGCCTGAGGGATTGTCGCGCGGGGGCGTTTAGAGACAATCTCAAAAGATGGGGACAGCGACCCTTCGATCCCGCGGCTTTCTCTCCTGACGCATCGAGCGAGCACCCGAAACCGATTTCGTCCGACTGGATCGTTCTACCTGGATGCCCGACTGCAGACCCAAGCGGCTCACCCGGCGCTCAACGAAGAGCGCCGCACCACATCCTGTGCCTACCTAAGTGGTAATACCCGCACTCTCACAAATAGGTCGATAGGGACTACTTCTGCGGTCTTTTCCCTACGTTTGGTTTCGGAGTATCGGTCGTTTGACGTACTCCACCTTTCCGAAGGGTGCCCTCAGTGAGGGGCTTAGATGAACCATCTTGATTCTTGCTCATGCTTTCTCCATCTTTCGCGAACTGGGACCGCGAATTGGTTTCTGCGAATTTAAGATCGCAATGCTGAGCTCGTATTCTGCTCTGCAAGTATACAATCGATCTGTTTTGTAAAGTAGCTTCCAATTAGAGTTTCGGTGTACTTCGACGGAAGTGAGTACCGGCTCCCTCTTTTCACCCGAATCAGAGAACTGTGAAATTTGCGCGAGATAAGCGAGATCTTCCTTCGGCGAACCTGCCCGTCGAGATGACCGAGCCGTCGAAATCCAGCGTTATCCGAGACAGCCGCTCGGTCGCTACCCGCGACAGTATGTAGTCGTGCGACAGAAGCCGAACGTTCTCCACGCTCCCGCCGTCGATCCCACCGAGCGTCCGACACTCCGTGGACACGTTCGGCATCCGTCGCAAGCCCGACGTCCGCACTACCGGAGGATCATCGCGATAGTGCCGTGGTCGGCCTCCCCTTGCCGCGGCGCTCAAAGTCAACCATTACGACTGGTTGAACAGTGAAGGATGGACCCGGTGAGCATAGGCCAAGAGTTGATCGACAAGATCTTCAGCCTGCTTGAGAGCGCCCTCCGACTTTGCCGCAGTAAGAGAGTTCTGAACATCGTAATCTGCTGTTTGTCTCAGTTCATACAAGCCCCGGAAGGATCGCGCGCATTCAGCTGGCAACGCGCCGGTACGGATAAACTCCTTGTTGAACGCGCCTATCAACTGCGCATGAGAAGAAAATGTATGCCCGGCACAGTACAAGAGAAGCGTCGCCGCATGAAAGGCCGCATAGTACGCTCTCGAGACGGAGTCCTCAAAATGTCCCATGCCCTGCAGCTCATGTGCGACGGTAAGCCGTGACCGGGCTTGGGCTTCCATGGCCCTGACGGTGTCGCGGTCGGGCTCGGGTCTTCCAGGGCTCATGCAATCCGTATCCCTTCGCGCCTGACGTTACGGCCCAATGGCGCATTGCGAGCACGCTCCCAGAGCTGGGGGGTGTACACAATGCTTGCCAAAACATCGCCTCGGCGGAGGAGGATTTCGTTTTCTCTTTCCGCAACGAGTGCCTGGAGCTCAGTGCGATCCCCATCGGCCACGACAAGAAAGTCATAATCGGAACCCGGTTGATGATTTCCGCGCGCACGCGAGCCGAAAAGCCACAGCTCTTTGAGTCGCTCGCCAAGAGCGGCGTGAATGCTCGCGTGAAACTCGAGCGTCGTTGCATCGGGTCGGACGATTGTCTTTGGCATCACGTGATATTACCCCCTCCCCCATTCTCCGTTAGATCGCGGCTCAACGCAACGAGACACCTACTCCGCTGTCCCGTCGCTCATGAGTATACCAAACGCGAACGTGGTAGGCGTAGCGCCGTGCGCTGTCTGGTCCTCCCGTCGCCGCGAAAGCTGCGCGAGGATCGCGGCGATTTCTGTCTTTCCCTGCTCGCTGTTCCGCCATGCGCGGGTCTCTTTCTGCTCTTC
>JASHNV010000161.1 GCA_030041455.1 Spirochaetia bacterium | reverse complement strand
AAGCGGCCCGGGCGGACGGGTCATCGAGCGCGACGTCGCGGCCGCGATCGAGGCGCGTCCGCTCCTCACGCCCGCCGCGCGCGCCGCCGCGCTCGGCGGAGCGATGGTGCCTCCCGAGGCCGGAACGGGGATCGGAGGGAGGGTTCGCGTCGCGGACCTCGTCGCGCGGCCGGAAGCCGCGCTCGATCGGGGGGACGCCGAAGGGGCGACGGAGATTCCCGTCAAGGGCGTGAGGAAGCTCATCGCCGAGCGGATGCGCGCCTCCCTCGCGACGACCGCGCAGCTCACCATCGACATGGCCGCCGACGCTCGAGCCCTGACGGAGCTTCGAACGCGGTTCAAAACGGTCGGCGCCGAGCGGGGCCTCTCGGGAATCACCGTCAACGACATGACGATGTTCGCCGCGGCGCGCACGCTTCTCGCGTTCAAGGAGCTCAACGCGCATTTCCTCGGCGACAAGATCGTGCAGTTCGCGCGCGTCAACCTCGGCTTTGCCGTCGACACGCCGCGCGGCCTCATGGTTCCGGTCATCCGGGGAGCCGATTCCCTGAGCCTGCGCGAGCTCTCCGCCGAGGCGAAGCGCCTCGCGTCGGCCTGTCTTTCCGGCGCGATCGCGAGCGACGATTTTCTCGGGGGAACCTTCACGGTGAGCAACCTCGGCGCGCTCGGCGTGGAGCGCTTCACGCCGGTGTTGAACGCGCCCCAGGTCGCCATTCTCGGAGTCGGCGCCATTCAGCCGAAGGCGGTGCAGGCGGGCGAGCGGGTGGAGTTCCAGCCGCACCTGAGCCTTTCGCTCACGGTCGACCATCAGGCGGTGGACGGCGCCCCGGCGGCCCGCTTCCTTAGGGCGCTCTGCGAGAACCTCGCCCAGCTCGACGTCCTGCTCGCCGGCTGAAGCCGGAGCGGGCAAGGGAGTGCGACGTGTATGACGTGATCGTGATCGGGGGCGGCCCCGGAGGATACCTCGCCGCGGAGCGGGCGGGCGCGAGGGGAATGTCGGTTCTGCTCGCCGAGGAGCGGCGGCTCGGGGGCGTGTGCCTCAACGAAGGCTGTATTCCGACCAAGAGCCTCCTCAACGCGATGAAGCTCTACGCCCACGGAAAGGAGTCCGCGCGGTTCGGCGTCACCTCGGACGGCGTGCGCTTCGACCTCGCGGCGGCGATGGCATGGAAGCGAAAGACCGTCGAGGCGCTCGTGAAGGGCGTGGAGTACCAGATGCGCCGCCGCAAGGTGGAGGTGGCGCAGGCTCACGCCGAGCTTGAGGGCGCCGGGCGCGTCCGCGTCGACGGCAAGCTTCTCGAGGCGCGCAACGTGATCGTCGCAAGCGGCTCCTCGGCCGCCACGCTTCCGATCCCCGGCGCGCGCGGCGCGAACGTCGTCACGAGCCGCGAGATCCTCGACGTCGAAAAGCTCCCCGCGCGCCTCGCGGTGATCGGAGGCGGGGTGGTCGGCATGGAGTTCGCGTCGTTTTTCTCGGGGCTCGGCGTCGAGGTTCACGTCGTCGAGATGCTCGACACGATCGTCCCGTCGATGGACGGCGAGATCGCGAGACTCCTCATGAAGTCGATCGACGCCGTCTCCTACCACCTCGGAGCCCGGGTGGAGGAGATCGACGCGAACGGCGTGCGCTACGCGAAGGACGGCCGGAGCGAGGAGGTCGGCGCGGAGCTTGTGCTCATGGCGGTCGGCAGGAGGCCGAACGTCGCGGGGATCGGGCTCGACCGCGCGGGCGTCGACTTCACGCCGAAAGGCATCCGCGTGAACGAGCGGATGCAGACGAACGTGCCGGGGATCTACGCGGTCGGCGACGTGACCGGCGAGTCCCTCCTCGCGCACTCGGCCTATCGCATGGCCGAGTGCGCGGTGAACACGATCGCCGGAGAGCCCGACCGGATGCGCTACGCGGCGATTCCGTGGGTGGTCTACACGCTGCCCGAGGCCTCGGGATGCGGCCTCACCGAGGAGCAGGCCGCGAAGGAGGGGCGGCCGGTGCGGACCGCGCGCCTCCCGATGCGGTCGAACGGCCGGTTCGTCGCGGAAAACCCTCCGGGCGCTCCGGGGCTGTGCAAGGTGCTCGTCGACGCGAAGAGCGAGGCGCTCCTCGGCGTGCACCTCCTCGGCGGCGTGAGCTCGGAGCTGATTTTCGGCGCCGCCGGGATGATCGAGTCGGAGCTCAGGGTGAGGGAGATCAAGGAGATCGTGTTCCCCCATCCGAGCCTGTCGGAGATCGTCAAGGACACGCTCTGGGAGCTTGAGAATTGAATTGAAGCGGACGTCCGGCGCCTCGAGCGCCGGGACGCAGGGAGAGAGGTTATGCCAAAGTCACTCGTCATAGACCCGCGGGAGGTCCGCAAGGCGCAGATCATCAAGATCGACGACATCCCGCTCAACCAGTACGCGCCGGACTTCAAGCGGGAGCTGAAGCTCTTCGGAAAGAAGGGGCTCGCGCGGATGTACCGCGACATGGTCCTCATCCGCGAGTTCGAGTCGATGCTGAACGCGATCAAAGTGCAGGGCTCCTACGAGGGCATCGAGTACAATCATCGCGGACCCGCGCACCTGTCGATCGGGCAGGAGGCGGCGTCGGTCGGCGCGTGCGCGCTCCTCGGCGCCGATGACTTCATCTTCGGCTCGCATCGAAGCCACGGCGAGATCCTCGCCAAGTGCCTCTCGGCGATCGACAAGATCGAGGAGCCCGGGCTCCTCGCGATCATGCGGGGGTACCTCGACGGCGACGTCCTGAAGGTCGTCGAGCGCGGCGGATCGGCCAACGGCGCACGCGCGCCCCACGCCGACGCTGCGGACCTCGCCGTGGATTTCGTTCTCTACGGGACCCTCGCGGAGATTTTCGCCCGCCGGACCGGCTTCAATCGCGGCATGGGCGGCTCCATGCACGCCTTCTTCGCTCCGTTCGGCTCGATGCCGAACAACGCGATCGTAGGGGGCAGCGCCGACATCGCGGTGGGCGCCGCGCTCTACAAGCGGATCAACCGGAAGCCCGGGATCGTCATCGCCAACATCGGCGACGCGTCGCTCGGTTGCGGACCGGTATGGGAGGCGATGATGCTCGCCTCCATGGACCAGTACCGCACCCTCTGGCCCAAGGAGGTCGGAGGCGCTCCGCCGGTCCTCTTCAACTTCATCGACAACTTCTACGGCATGGGCGGCCAGACCTACGGCGAGACGATGGGATACACCTACCTCGCCCGCGTGGGCGCGGGGGTCAACAAGAGCAACATGCACGCCGAGCGCGTCGACGGCTACAACCCGCTCGCGGTCGCCGACGCGGTCGGAAGGAAGCGCGAGATCCTCCTCGCGGGAGAGGGGCCCGCTCTCCTCGACACCGTCACGTATCGGATCTCGGGCCACTCCCCGTCGGACGCCTCCTCCTACCGCACGAAGGAGGAGATCGCGCTCTGGGAGCGCGCCGACGCGATCGTCGATTACGGCCGCTACCTCGAGGAGAACGGCGTCTTGAGCGCCGCCGATAGGGAAGAAACAGCCTCGGTCGCGAAGGGGAAGATCGCGCGGGTGCTCAAGCTCGCGATCGACCCGGAGGTCTCGCCGAGGGTCGGCGGCGCGTTCATCGAGTCGGTCATGTACTCCAACACGCCGACCGAGCGCATGGAGGAGCGCCGCCCGGAGGTGCTCATCGAAAAGGCGCAGAACCCCCGCGTCCAGTCGATCGGGCAGAAGGCGCGCTACGGGCTCGACGGCGCGGGAAAGCCCCTGCCGAAGGCGAAAGTCCTTTCCTACCGGGACGCGCTCTTCGAGGCGGTGCTCCACCGCTTCTACGAGGATCCCGCCATGGCCGCCTACGGCGAGGAGAACCGGGACTGGGGCGGCGCCTTCGCGGTCTACCGCGGTCTCACCGAGGCGCTTCCCTACCACCGGCTGTTCAACGCGTCGATCTCCGAGGGGGCGATCGTCGGCTCGGGGGTCGGCTACGCCTTGAGCGGCGGGCGCGCGCTCGTCGAGCTCATGTACTGCGACTTCCTCGGCAGGGCGGGCGACGAGGTCTTCAACCAGGCCGCGAAGTGGCAGGCGATGTCCGCGGGGGTTCTGAAGATGCCGCTCGTCGTGCGGGTGTCGGTCGGCGACAAGTACGGAGCGCAGCATTCCCAGGACTGGACCTCGCTCGTTGCTCACATCCCGGGCCTGAAGGTCATGTTCCCGGCGACTCCCTACGACGCAAAGGGCATGCTCAACCTCGCGCTCCGGGGGACCGACCCCGTGATCTTCTTCGAGAGCCAGCGGCTCTACGACATCGGCGAGCAGTTCGCGAAAAACGGGGTGCCGGAAGGCTACTACGAGGTGCCCGAGGGCGAGCCGTCGATCAAGCGCTCGGGAAGGGACGTCACGATCATCACGATCGGGGCGACGCTCTACGTCGCGCTCGCGGCCGCGGAGGAGCTCGAGGGACGCTACGGCGTCTCGGCGGAAGTGATCGATCTCCGCTTCATCAACCCGCTCAACTACGATACGATCCTCGAGTCGGTGAGGAAGACCGGAAAGGTGGCGCTCGCCTCCGACGCGTGCGAGCGCGGCTCGTTTCTCCACACCGTCGCCTCCACCATCTCCGAGCTCGCCTTCGACGAGCTCGACGCTCCGCCCGCGGTGGTCGGATCGCGCGACTGGATCACGCCCGCCGCGGAGCTCGAGCAGCTGTTCTTTCCTCAGAAGGAATGGATCTTGGACGCCATTCACGAGCGGCTTCTCCCGCTCCCGGGCCACGTGCCGGGGACGGTTCAGACCGCCGGGGAGATCGCCCGGCGGAACCGGTTGGGAGTCTAGCGTGGAGCAGCGCCTTGGCGCCGCGCTCGACGCCCCGACGCGCGAGGAGCGGCTCTCCGCCGCCGCGCGCGCGGGAGCGAGGATCGAGTCGCGCGAGGAGGTCACCGTCCAGACCGACGAGGTCAACAACCACGTCCACACGATCTACTCGTTCAGCCCCTATTCGCCCTCCGAGGTGAGCTATCGCGCCTGGAAGGCGGGGCTGCGCGCGGTCGGCTGCATGGACCACGACTCGGTCTCCGGAGCGCTCGAGCTCGGCGAGGCCTGCAGGCTCATCGGGATCGGGTCGACGGTCGGCTGCGAGCTCCGCGTGAGCTTCACCGGGACGCTCGTCGAGGGGCGGAAGATCAACAACCCGGACTCCGCCAACATCGTGTACATCGCGCTGCACGGCATACCCCACGACCGCCTCGACGAGGTCGACGCGATGCTCCGTCCGATCCGCGAGGCGCGAAACCGGCGGAACGTCCGCCAGGTCGAGCGGTTGAACGCGCTCCTGCCCGCGCACGGCATCGAGCCGATCGACTTCGCCCGCGACGTCTACGGCATCTCCCAGGCCTCCTCGGGCGGAAGCGTCACCGAGCGCCACATCCTCTCGGCGCTCGCGACGAAGATCATCGACAAGACCGGCAAGGGCCCCCACCTCATCAGCTTCCTCACGAAGGGGATCGGGCTGAGCCTCCCGCCGCGCCTCGACGACTACCTGCGCGACGAGGGCAATCCCCACTATCTCTACGACGTGCTCGGCGTCTTGAAGAGTCTCTTTCTCCCGCAGTTCTTCATCCAGCCCGACTCCACGGAGTGCGTGTCGGTTTTCGACGCGGTCGAGCTCGGAAACCGCGTCGGCGCGATTCCCGCCTACGCCTACTTGGGCGACGTCACCGAATCGCCCACCGGCGACAAGACCGCGGAGAAGTTCGAGGACTCCTTTCTCGACGAGCTCGTGCCGGAGCTCAAGCGGATCGGCTTCAAGGCGGTGACCTACATGCCGCCGCGGAACACGATCGAGCAGCTGAAGCGCGTTCAGCGTCTGTGCGCCGAGTACGAGCTCATGGAGATAAGCGGCGTCGACATCAACTCGTCGCGCCAGAGCTTCACCTGCCCGGAGGTCATGCTGCCCGAGTTCCGCCATCTCGTCGGGACCACCTGGGCGCTCGTCGCGCACGAGCACCTCGCAAGCGCGGACGGGCGCCTCGCGCTTTTTTCGCCCGACAATCCCTACGCGGGGCGCTCCCTGCCCGAGCGAATCGCGATCTACGCCGAGGCGGGCGCGAGCATGAATCCCCGCCATCCGGAGCGGCTCGTCGAGGAGGCTCCATGGAACCGTCGGTAGAGCGCATCGCTCCGCTCCTGCGGGGCCTCACCTTCGACGGCGATCGGGCCGAGATCGTCGCCTTCGAGGAGCTCGGGAACGCCGGCCCGAAGGCGTCCGGTCCGCTCGTTTCCGACGAGCCGCTCATCGAGGGGACCTTCCCGCTCCTTCTCGCCGAGGCGCGCTCGGAGGAGAGGGAGGATGAGACCCTGGCGCGGGCGGCGGATGCCTTCGAAGCGCACCGCATCGCGCACGGAAGCGCGCCGAAGATCGTCGTCTACGGCGGGGCGGGGGTCTTCGCGATCGGCCGGGACCTCGACGCGGCGCGCCGCGAGCTCGCGGCCTACGGCCGGCTTCTCGAAAGCGGCGGGAAGGTCCGGGAGGAGCGGCGGACCGCCGCCCCGACGCCTGAGGAGAGCCGCCGGGAGGCCGGGCCCCCGTCGGCCGACCGGAATCGGGTCGTCGAGGGCAAGGTCTCGGTGGTCACCGGCGGCGCGCAGGGCTTCGGCGAGGAAATCGTGCGCCGCCTCGCCGGGGCCGGGAGCCTCGTGTTCATCGCGGACGTGAACGGCGCGGGCGCCGCGCTCCTCGCCGAGCGGCTGAACGCGGAGCACCGGCGAACCGTCGCCCTTCCGATCGCCGTGGACATCTCCTCGGAGGAGTCGGTCCGCTCCATGATCTCGGCCGTCGTCCGGAGCGCGGGGGGCATCGACCTCTTCGTGAGCAACGCGGGAGTCCTGCGGGCGTCGAGCGTGAAAGAGCAGGAGCTCCGCGACTTCGAGCTCGTCACGAAGGTCAACTACGTCGGCTTCTTCCTGTGCGCCAAGTGGGCGGCGAGGGTGATGGCGCTCCAGAACCGGCCCACCGGCAGGTACTACACCGACATTGTCCAGATCAACTCGAAGTCCGGCCTCGAAGGATCGAACAAGAACGGCGCCTACGCGGGAAGCAAGTTCGGCGGGATCGGGCTCACGCAGAGCTTCGCCCTCGAGCTCGTCGAGGACAACATCAAGGTCAACGCGATCTGCCCCGGAAACTTTCTCGACGGGCCGCTGTGGTCCGATCCCGAGAAGGGGCTGTTCGTCCAGTACCTCAAGGCGGGCAAGGTTCCCGGCGCGAAGTCGGTCGAGGACGTCAAACGGTTCTACGAGGGAAAAGTCCCCATGAAGAGGGGCTGCACCGGCTTGGACGTCGCGAGAGCGCTGTTCTATGTCGTCGAGCAGAAGTACGAAACCGGCCAGGCCCTCCCCGTGACGGGCGGCCAGGTGATGCTGAGCTGAAGCGGTCGAGCCGTCTCCTTTGGACGGCGGAGACTCTAAGGAGAGATTTCCATGAAGACGAAAGCGGTGCGCATGTACGGCAAGAAGGATCTGAGGCTCGAAGAGTTCGAGCTTCCACCGATGGGGGAGGGCGAGATACTCGCCCACATCGTCTCGGATTCCATCTGCATGTCGTCCTACAAATCGGCGCTCCAGGGAAGCGACCACAAGCGGGTGCCGAAGGATATCGCCGAGCATCCGATCATCATCGGCCACGAGTTCTGCGGAGAGATCGTCGACGTCGGAAAGGAGTGGAGGGGACAGTTCAAGCCCGGCCAGCGGTTCTCGATCCAGCCGGCGCTGAACTACAAGGGCACGCTCGACGCCCCCGGGTACTCCTACCGCTTCATCGGGGGCGACTCGATCTACGTGGTCATTCCGCGGGAGGTCATGGAGATGGGATGCCTCCTCGAGTACCGGGGCGACGCCTACTTCATGGGCTCCCTCTCGGAGCCCATGTCCTGCATCGTCGGCACCTTCCGCGCGGTGTACCACCACCGTTCGCCGGGCAGGTACGAGCACGAGATGGGCATCCGTCGGGGCGGAAACCTCGCGATTCTCGCCGGCGTCGGCCCCATGGGTCTCGGCGCCATCGACTACGCGCTCCATAACGAGGAGAGCCGGCCCGGCCTCCTCGTCGTGACCGACATCGACGACGCGCGGCTCGCCCGTGCCGCTTCGATCCACACCGTCGAGGGGGCGAAGAAGGAGGGCATCGAGCTCAAGTACGTGAACACGAAGACCATTCCCAACGTCGAGGAGCACCTCCTCGCGCTCACCGGGGGAAAGGGGTTCGACGACGTGATGGTCTTCGCGCCGGTGAAGCCGGTGGTGGAGCAGGGCGACCGGATCCTCGGCAAGGACGGGTGCCTGAACTTCTTCGCCGGCCCCACCGATCCGCAGTTCTCCGCTTCGTTCAACTTCTACAACGTCCACTACAACTCGAGCCACGTCGTCGGCACGAGCGGCGGCAATACCGACGACATGGTGGAATCGCTCAGGCTCATGGGGCTCGGGAAGATCAACCCCGCCGCGATGATCACCCACGTGGGCGGGCTCAACGCGGTGGCGCCGACGACGTTGAACCTACCGAATATCCCCGGCGGCAAGAAGCTCATGTACACCAACATCGATCTCGATCTCACCGCCATCGACGATTTCGCCGAGCGGGGAAAGAAAGAGCCGCTTTTCGCCGAGCTTGCCCGCATCGTCGAGAGGAGCAACGGGCTCTGGAGCCTCGAGGCGGAGAGGTACCTGCTGTCCCACGCGAAGCCGATCTAGTGTCCCGACTCAGAGATAGCTTGAGAAAGTCGTTTGATCTTCTCAAGGATTGAATCCGCGGTCGCCGTCCGCGCGAATGGTCGGGCATCTTGATTGTAGGTCTCGACGTAGGCCTCAATCTTTGCGACGAGCTTGTTTACGCTCTTGAACGTTCCTCGGCGAACCGCACGTTGGGTGACGAGGTTGAACCATATTTCGATTTGGTTCAACCACGACGCGGAGGTCGGCATGGAGTGAACCTTCCGTCGGTCGTGGATGGCGAGCCACCGTTTGACGGTCGGATGCTTGTCGCTAGGCAGCCTTGTGATCCCAAACAGCGTGTTCCCGTTGTTCACGCCCTGCGTCTGCTGCATCGACGACTGGCGGGCGAGGAATGAAGGACTCTGCACAAAGAACACCTCGAAAGCGGACCGGGAAATGTCGTCCATCGTGGAGCGCCGATTCGAGCCCCTCCGCTCGTCGGGCAAGCCCGCGGCAATCGACCAGAGATAGGACGTCAGTGTGGCGAAGACCTCCTGTCCCTATATCAAGCGCGTGGGAAGGTCTGCAGCGGGGCTACTCCGAGGGTCTCGTACGAGACATTTTGTATCGTAGTTCTTGTCTCGACCACCGCTACCTACGGCGGACTCCATGTCCGGAATCAGCATTGCTGAACTGCTACGACAACGCCCCGACAGAGAGCTTCTGGGGGCACTTGAAACAGGGGCTCGTCCGCCGCTGACGGTTCCGAACGCGAACGGAGGCGAAGGCGGTGATTCAGGACACCATCACGATTTTCTACAACCGGATGCGACGACATTCGCCACTCGGCAACGTGGCATCGTCGGTGTACGCCGAGACCTACTACGCGAAGAGGAGGTCCGCCTGAAAAGGCTTGTGCCCACTCTTGACAGCAGCAGGCCGCTTCGACGAAGCTCGACGTATTCTGAGCGGTGGAGGTGCCGATGAACGCGGATCTTGGGGTTAAGGAGAAGACTATGAGGTCCAACATTCTGATCGGCGCTGTTCTGTCTCTGGCACTTTCCTTGTGTGCTTGCGAATCGATTGCTCTTGTGCCCGGGGACATCGGACCGAATCAGAAGGTCTTCTACACGAACGGGCAGGCGCTGATTTACGAAGATGCGAGAACTCCGGACGGCGGAGTGGTCGTGGTGGAGGCCGGTGGATACCCGCAAAAGGACAAGCTTGGCCTCGCGATATTCTGTCAAAACAGGACCAAGGAGAATCTCGACATCGATCCGGCCACCATCGAAGTCTACGGGGTCGAGGCCGACGGCTCTGTGGTTTCCGTTCCGGTCGTAGACCCGGATGCCTACATTAGGGCCCGGCACAATCAGCTCGTCGCCGAGGCTGCGCTCGACGGCATATCGAACGGGCTGAACTCCGACCAAACTGCCGCAGCGATAAACGAAAACACGGATGCGGAAAACCTTCGAGAGGAAGAAAAGGCCAATGAGGATTTGAGTTCATCATTGCTGAGGCGCAATACGGTGGTGCCCGGGCAGGGGGCGGGAGGCTTTGTGTTGTGCGACGATTCTCAGCGGTACCAAGAGTACCATGTTGCCGTGCGCTTTGGCGGCCACTTGTTCAAGTTTGACCTTCGGCCGGCGGAAAAATGACCATTGGTATGGCCGCACTCCGCCGAAATCGACAACCGAAATAGCTCCGCCAGCATCCGCATTGGATGCGGGTGGATCGTGTGCGCGGCGTTGGTGAGTCTATCAGGCTGCTGACAAAGACCGAGTAAACGAGAGTCTTCCCTCCTGGCTTTTGCTGAAAGCAAGGGAGCGGATTGCACGCCTCGACGTTTGCGCGAGCATTGGGCTGCCGTGCCGGCTACCGTTATGCCCATCGGTAGGAGCTCGCCAGTCTCTTCAGGTTCAGAACTGTTGCAATCATCCAAACTTCCTCTCGAACTTGTTCCAGGGTTCGTCTTCGCAGCCGCCGGAGCCCCAGGAAGTCTTTTGCTTCCCCGAAAAGCTTTTCGATTTTTTTCGACATCGTTGTGACAGCTGGTAGGGCTGCCTGCGGGTCCGTCGCCTCACGCGCTGATGAGCTGTACTCTGTCCTTTCTCTTCGGCGGCTCCATGCGTTTCGACGTTGTTCGAGCATGTCGGCCGTATTGGTCTTGACGTACGACATGGGTCGTGCCGTTGATTTAAGGTTCATAAGACTCTCCAGTACGAATATGGCATGCTATTCAGACTCGATCGTCAATCGCGGGCGCTCTCGAAAGGAATGGCGGTGCGACGGGACGTCGCTTCGGCTTGTCGAAGCTCAGGCAAAGCAGCCAGGCGGCATCGGGCGTGCCGAAGATTCCGAGGATATGAGTCTCGACGAGCTCCTGAGCGGTCTCGAACCGGCACTCGCGGCGAGTGAACGGAGCACCCCGAGGGAGCGGCCCGCATCCGGACGCGCCGCCGCGACCGAGCCTGCAACGGGCCGTGAAGCTTGGGGGCCGGAGCATATTTATCATCTCGCACAAAGCCGTTATAATGACGTCGTTGGAGATACCGAATGCACAATCTCATCATAGTGGGCACGGTTGCGGACAATCCCTTCGTGGAGGACATCGCCCACTACATGAACCAGCACGAGGATTATTCCGACCTGATTTCGCTGAAAAGCTTCCTCAAC
>JASHNV010000028.1 GCA_030041455.1 Spirochaetia bacterium | reverse complement strand
CCCGGCGAGCGGGCATCGCGGAGGAGCGGGAGAAACGCGCGCGTAACCGTGACGGCGCCCACGAGGTTGACCTCGATCTGCTGGCGGAGCTCCGCCTCGGGAATCTCGAGGAGAGGTCCCGGCACCGCGATGCCGGCGTTGTTCACGAGGCCGCCGAGGCTCGAGCCGCCGAGCGCCTCGCGGACCCTCTCGGCGCCCGAGCGCACCGCCCGCTCGTCGGTCACGTCGAAGAGGAGCGGCGTGAACGCGCTCCCGAGCTCGTCGGACAGGCGCTCCGCGTCCTCCCTCTTGCGGACGCTTCCGAAAACCCGATAGCCGCTCGCCGCGAGGACCCTCGCGGCTCCGCGGCCGATACCGCTCGACACGCCGGTGACAACGACCGACCCCGGCCGGGACGACGCTCTTTCCATGTTCCTTCCTCCTTTTTACGAGCTGCGGCGCCCTAGGTCGGGCGCCGCTCGAAGAGCTTGAGCTCGCGCATCCGCGTCACGAGCCATTGGTCGAGATCGTAGTTGAGGAGGTTGCGCACGGCAAGCGAATTGGGCAAGCCCTGCGACAGACCGAGCGCCGACAGCCGCTCCCGGATGAGCCCCGCCGTGTCGTCGCCGATCGGGACGACGACCCGCACGAATACCGCGTTCGGGCGATCGTAGTAGCCCACCGCGTTGCGGTAGCCGAGCGGATGGATGGGCTTGGACTTCCCGTTCTTCCTCCGGAACTCCTCGAGATCGGCGTAGCAGCGCTTGATCGCCTGCGCCAGGTAGGGGCCCGCGTTCGCCTGCGCTCTCCCCCCCGCCATGACCCGTCCGGCCTCCTGGTCGACCCAGGCGTACTTGGCCACGTCGAGGAGCACTTCGACATTGACCATGCTCTCGTTCCTTCCTCTCGGGTCAGGACTGCACGAACTCGAATTTCCGCGGCGTCGCGATGAGCACGACGCCGGCCGCCAAGCCCGCCACGACGAGGCCGGCGAAGACCTGGTGGACCGCTCCGTAGAGGCCGGAGCGGATGAGATCGAGAAGCGGGACCGGGATGCCGCCTCCGCGCTCGAGGAGGTTCGCCACGCGGTCCGGCGTCGGAGCGAGCGCCTGGAGCGAAGGCGGCGCCTGCGAGAGCCAGCGCGCGAGGCTCGAGTTGAAGAGGCCGCCGAAGATCGCCGTGCTCATCGTGCTCCCGAACATCTGGCCGAAGGTCACGGCGCCGGTCACGGCCCCGCGCCGCCCCCAGTCCACGACCGACTGGGCTCCCACGATGAGCGGCGTGCTCACGAGGCCCAACCCCATGCCGAGAACGAAAACCGGGCCGGCGAGGAGGCCAAGCGAGCCTCCTCGCGGGATCCCGGCGCAGATCCCCGCGCCCGCGAGGATGAGGAGCACGCCGATGAGCGCCGTGTCGCGAAAGCCGATCGGCCCGTAGATGCGCGCCGAAAAGGCGGAGGCGAGCGGCCAGCCGATCGACATGAGGCCGAGAAGACCGCCCGCGACCACCGGGGAGGCGCCGTAGACGCCTTGCGCGAGGGTCGGGACGTAGGCGGCCATCGCGAGGGTGATGAGCCCGACGACGAGGGTCGCGAGGACCGCGCCGGAAAGCTGCCGGCTCTTGAACACCCAGAAGGGCAGGATCGGATTGGCGACCCGGCGCTCCCACGCGACGAAGCAGGCGAGCACGGCGAGCCCCGCGAGGCCGGTCGAGATCGTAGCGGGGCTCCGCCACGCCCAGCCGCTCCCGGCCTGCAGGAGCGTGAGCACGATCGCCCCGATGCCGAGCGCGAGGAGCCCGGCGCCGAGGAGATCGACCGCGGTATCCCGGCGCTCGATCCGCTCGTGGAAGAATCTCCAGACGACCAGGACCGCCATGATTCCCGTCGGGATGTTGACGAAGAAGATCCACCGCCAGCCGATGAACTCGGAGAAGAGCCCGCCGATCAGCGGACCGGCGACCGCCGACACGCCCCATACGGCCCCGATCAGGCCCTGGATCCTGCCGCGCTCCTCGGTCGTGTAGATGTCCCCGATGATGGTCACGGTCAAGGGCCGAACCGCCCCGGCGCCGAGCCCCTGCAGCGCCCGGAAGACGATGAGCGAGGTCATGTTCCACGAGACTCCCGCGAGAACCGACCCCGCCACGAAGAGACCGCCGCCGAAGACGATGAGGCGCTTGCGACCGAAATGGTCCGCGAGCTTGCCGTACAGCGGGATCGTCACCGCCATCGTGAGGAGATAGGCCGAGAACACCCAGGGGAACTGCGTGAAGCCGCCGAGGCTCGAGACGATCGTCGGGAGCGCCGTGGCGACGATCGTCTGGTCCATCGCGATCAGGGCCGTGAGGAGCATCATCCCGACCATGACGAGCGCGCGGTTCATCTGTGCCGGACGGGTCCCCGACGGATCGCCCTGCTTCTCGTATCGCTTGGGGTCCACTATACTTACTGCTCGGCCGCGCGTGCGGCCGACTCAGTTATGCCCGGAACCATTTCCCTTGTCAAGGTTTCCAAGATTTGGGACCGCGCGCCGCACAGCGCGTTTACCGACCTCATCCGCTTCCGAGGGAGATGGTTCTGCGCCTTCCGCGAGAGCCGCGCCCACGCGCTCGCCCCGGGCCGGGTCCGCGTGATCTCCTCCGACGACGGCCTCCTCTGGGAAAGCGCCGGCGTGCTCTCGGAGCCCGGGATCGATCTTCGCGATCCGAAGCTTTCCGTGGCGCCCTCGGGCGAGCTCATGATCGTCATGGGCGGAACGGAGCTCCGCGGCACGGGCGGCAGGCGCCCGCGCGTGTCGACCTCGGGCGACGGCTTCCGCTGGCGCTCCCCGGCCCCCATCCTCTCCCAGGGCGACTGGCTGTGGCGCGTGACGTGGCACCGCGGCACGGCGTTCGGCGTGAGCTACCGCCTTCCCGGCGCGCGCCTGTGGACCGTTCACCTCCTCGTCGGGAAGAACGGGATCGACTACGAGGAGCGCTGCAGGCTCGACGTTCCCGGAAGGCCGAACGAGGCGACCGTCCGCTTCCTGCCCGACGGGCGCGCCGTCGCGCTCCTGCGGCGCGACGGCGGGGACTGCCGCGGCTGGATCGGCGCGAGCCGGGCCCCCTTCACCCGCTGGTCCTGGTCGCCGACCGCCTCGCGCTTGGGAGGCCCGAACTTCATCGTCGCCGCGGGAGGCGCCATGTGGGCGGCAAGCCGCGACGTCCGGGGCCGAGAGGCAAGGACGGTGGTCGCGCGGATGACGACGCGCGCCTACGAGCCGCTCGTGGAGCTTCCGAGCGGAGGCGACTGCGGCTATCCCGGCATGGTCATGCACGCCGGCCACCTGTGGGTGAGCTACTACTCGTCCCACGAAGGGAAGGCGAGCGTGTACCTCGCGAAGCTCCGCGTGTAGCGAGGCTCCTTCCTTACCGGGGGCGGCCCCTTCCCTTGGGCGGCCGGACGTTTCTGCCGCTTATGGTCTGCCACGTGGCGACGGCGGCGAGCACGACGAAGGCGAGGAGAAGCCCGCCCACGACAATAATCAAGCCGATGCGCAGCCACTCAGGCGCCCCCGGCTCGGCCAGGCTCCTCGCGAGGCCCCGCATCATCGAGCGCATCGCGCGCCTCGAAGCGACAGGTTCATCTGTTCGACCTCCGGCCGCGAACGTAGCTTCCGCGGCGCAATTCCTGAAGTCCGGGCATTGTAGCCCATTCGGGAGGTTTGCGGATCGCCTCCCTGACGGTTCCGGCGTCGTCCGGGATCGCGCGTCGTTGATCGATCCGGGGGTCCTGGCGTATGCTCGCCTGAGCTTGAAAACGGCGCGGCTTTCGCGCAGGAAGGCGGTCGAGCCTCGGATCGAGCCGATCGCGCGCGGTAGCGCGCCGGGAGACGCCATGACGACGGTCTGTTTTTTCTGCGGCTCCTCGATGGGCGGCTCCGACGCCTTCAGGAGCGCCGCGCTCGCCATCGCGGAGGCGGCGGTCGAGCGGGGCCTCCGCGTCGTGTACGGCGGCGGACGCACGGGCCTCATGGGCGTGGTCGCCGACGCGGCCATCGCGCGCGGGGGCACGGTCGTCGGGGTCATCCCGAGGCTCCTCGTCGCGAGGGAGCTCGCCCACCCGAGTCTGAGCGAGCTTCACGTCACGGAATCCATGACCGAGCGGAAACGACTCATGGAGGAGCTCTCCGACGCCTTCATCGCGCTTCCCGGCGGCTTCGGGACCCTCGAGGAGATCTCCGAGGTCTTGAGCTGGGCGCAAATCGGCCTCCACGCGAAGCCCTGCGGCTTCCTCAACACCGAGGGCTACTACGATTCGCTCCTCGCCTTCTACGATCGCGCCCTGCGCTCCGGCTTTCTCAGGCCCGAGAGCCGCTCGCTCGCCATCGTCGAGTCCGACCCAAAACGGCTGCTCGCGCGCGTCGTGGGAAGCGCCCCGGGAGCGCTTGATCCACTGGACGCCGGCCGGTCGGAATAACTACATTACAAAGCATCGCAGAGGAGGTACAACCATGCGAACACGTTCGAAACCGGCGGCGCTCCTCGTCGCCCTGATATTCACGGGAGCCGCCGGGACCGCGGCGGCCCAAAGCTCCATGCAGGCGATGGTGGGCGGAACGATCGCGACCGTCGGCGCGGACGGCGTGACGATCACGGCGCCGGACGGCACGGCGAAGTCCGTGGCGATCGGGCCGAGCACGCTCGTGCTCGGGCGGGAGCGCGCGACGCTCGACTCCATCCAGCAGGGCGACGCGCTCGGCGTCACGGCGACGAGGGAGCCGGACGGATCGCTGAGCGCGACGGAGATCAACATCTTCAGCAAGGAGCTGTGGGCGTTCGTCCGGAGGGCGCGAAGCGGCCAGTTCCCGATGTCGTCGGGAAAGATCATGACGAACGAAGAGGTGACGCAGCTCGTTCCGGGAAGCGGCGGGCACGTCCTCTCGATGCAGTACGCCGGCAACACCGCGACGATCAACGTCCCCGACGGCGTCGTCGTTCATCGGCTCGTCACGGAATCGGCTGGGGACCTGAAGGTCGGCATGCGCGTTCTCGTTCGGGGCTCCTACGGCGCGGACGGCACGCTCGATGCGTCGTCGATCAATTTCGAGCTCAGGTAAGGATATCGCGATGAGCCCTGCAAGAACGGCGTATTTCGGCGCCAAGATTTCGGCGCTCGTCCTGTCGATCGGTCTCCTCCTCGGAGCGTGCGTGAACGCCTCCGGCCCGACCGGTCCCTTCCCGGATCCTCCCGCCTCGGCGGCGGATCCGTCCGTCGGACCGCAGACGGCCGTCCTCGCGGGCGGCTGCTTCTGGGGGATGGAGGGCGTCTTCGAGCGGATCAAGGGCGTCACGAACGTCGTTTCGGGGTACTCAGGCGGCCAGGCCGACACCGCCCATTACGAGATGGTCAGCACCGGCACCACCGGTCACGCCGAGTCGGTCGAGATCACCTTCGATCCGTCGAGAGTGAGCTACGGAACGCTCCTGAAGGTCTACTTCTCGATCGCCCATGACCCGACGGAGCTCAACTTCCAGGGGCCCGACGAGGGGACCCAGTACCGCTCGGCGATATTCTACGCGAACGACGCGCAGAGGCGGCTCGCGAACGCCTACATCAAGGAGCTGACGCTCGACAAGACCTTCTCGAAGCCGATCGTCACCCAGGTGGTTCCGCTCGTCGCCTTCTATCCGGCCGAGGATTACCACCAGCATTTCCTCGACCTCCACGAGGACAACCCGTACATCGCGTTCTGGGATCTTCCGAAGATCAAGAATCTCGAGAACACCTATCCGGACCTCGTGGTGAAGGGATAGCGTGGAGGGCCTCCCCGAGGACGCGAGACGCTCACTGCCCGCCTGAGAGGAGCGCCTCGATCCTCCGGTGGATCTCGCGCGTCGCGCGGATGTCCGATGCCGCGTCGTGCGCCTCGTGGCCGTCGAGCCCGAAAAGCGCCGCCACCCGCTCGAGCTTCCTCGACGGGATGCGGTCTTTCCCGAGGTAGCGCTGGAGATCTTGAAGGAACCGGGAGGGATCGAGGCTCCGCCGCGTGATGAAGCCGTAGAGATCGGGGCCGTTCGCCTCGATGAACCACCGCTCGAGGAAATCGAGGTCGAAGCGGACGTTGTAGCCGGCGGGAACGAGCCGGCTCGCCTCCTCGTCGGGGACGACGTGCCGCCTGAGGATCCCCAGGAGCTCCCGGAAGGCATTCTCCGCGGGCGGGTAGCTCGCGATCGTCTCTCGGGAGACGCCGTTCACCGCGAGCGCCGCGTCGTCGATTTTCTTTCCGGGGTTCATCCGCAGGTCGAAGGAATCGACCTCGCTTCCGTCCACCTCGACGATTCCCGCGATTTGGATGATTCCGTTCTCGATCGCGCTGAGACCGGTCGTCTCGACGTCGAACCAGAAGAGCCGCCGCATCCCGCTCGACTCCCGCACGATATCCCCCTGTGGCGCCGGGGACACGAGCTCCGGGACCGAATGAGCTCGGGCACGGCCCGCTTCCTTTCTTAAAGGATCCCTGGGCCTTGGAGCCTGGATCCCGGGCTCCATCATAGCACGGCGCGGGTTGGGCACGAACGGGCTTTCCCTCAGGAGCTCGCCCTCCTGAAGGCGGGGGCCGGATCGAATTTAACGGATTTCTAATCCGCGGCCGTCCCCGGGCAGGCTATACTCTCGTCGACCACCCGAGAAGCGGTGCTTCAAGGGAAGCGGAGGTTTCGATGCGAAATGTTCCCGTACACGACGAGACGTGGGAAACCGAGTGGATCGAGTTTCTAGTCGAGATGGTGGCGCGCGACGCGTCGCGATCTCCCGGGAACACCGCCGGCGCCGAGAGCGCGATTTTGGAAGCGGCGGCGATCGACAATCAGGTCAACGAGCCGTAGCTCCCTCGGAGCCCGGCCTTCGCCGGGGACTGCTCGTCGCTCGCCTCGGTGAACGGGGCGGCGCGGTATCCCTTCGGGCGTCTTTTTGCTATACTTCCCTTCCATAACGGATACGCGGATTGCGGGGACATCATCCATCGGCGCTCACGTTTCGCTCTTGAGGCTCGCTCGGGCGATCGCCTTGCTCGCGCTCGTCGCCCAGGCGCTCCCGGCGCAACCCCTTCAGACTCAGGCGAACGCGCCGCAAGGGCTCTCGGGCTGGATCGCCGCCTCCGCGACTGGCGTCATCCGCGAGATCGGCTACGGGGGTCTCTTCGCGGCCATGACGCTTGAGAGCATGTTCCTCCCCGTTCCGAGCGAGGCCGTGATGCCCTTCGCCGGGTTCCTCGTCGCCGACCGCGCGCTCAACGGCCCCCTCGCGGTGCTCGTCGCGACGCTCGGCAGCCTCTCAGGCTCGCTCCTCTCGTATTGGATCGCGGCCGCAGGCGGGCGTCCCGTGCTCCTCCGCTACGGGAGATACGTTCTCCTCGACCGCCGGGACATCGAGGCTACCGAGCGCTTTTTCGCTCGGCGCGGCGAGGCGACGATCTTCGTGAGCCGCTTCGTTCCGGTCGTCCGTCACCTCATCTCCCTTCCGGCGGGTCTCGCCGGGATGCGATTGGGACGCTTCGTGCTCTTCACCGGGCTCGGCGCGGCGGTCTGGAACGCCCTGCTCACGGTGGCGGGCTACCTCCTGCGGGAGCACTGGGAGCGCGTCATGCGCTCCGGCCGCGCGATCGACCTCTCCGTCGCAGGGCTCCTCGCGCTCCTCGTCGTGTGGTACCTCTACCGGCACCTCGCGCGCCGCGCCCGGGACCGGGTCGAGTAGGGCGGAGCAGGCTCGTGAACGCCCGCCCGGGGCTCGCGCTCCTCGCCGTCATGTGGCTCTCCGCGCTCGGCGCGCCGTCCCAGGCCGCGGGACAGGAGGCGCCCTATCCCGCGATGAGCTCGTTGGAGGCGCAGGTCGAGGCGGTCGGAAGGCTCGCCGGGCCCTCGGTGCTCAACGTGACGACCACGGTTCTCACCGAGGATTTCTTCAACCAGCCCGTCCCGTCCCAGGCGGTCGGCTCGGGCTTCGTCTACGACCGGCACGGCCACGTCGTCACCAACTTTCACGTCGTGCAGAACGCCAACTCGGTGTCCGTCTCGCTCAGGAACGGCCAGAGCTACCGGGCGCGGGTGGTCGGCGAGGACCCCTCGACCGACCTCGCGGTGCTCCTCGTCGACTCCGGGGCGCTTCCGCCCCCGCTTCGCCTCGGAAGCTCGAGGAGGGTCCAGGTGGGCCAATTCGTGGTCGCGCTCGGAAACCCCTTCGGCCTCTCGCATACCCTCACCTTCGGCGTGATCAGCGCGCTCGGCCGGATCATCCAGAGCCCCGACGGCGGCTTCATCGGCGAGGCGATTCAAACCGACGCGCCGATCAACCCCGGAAACTCAGGCGGGCCCCTTCTCACGTTGAGCGGGGAGGTCATCGGCATGAACTCCCAGATCGTCAGCGAGAGCGGATCGAGCTCGGGGGTCGGATTCGCCATTCCGGTCGATCTCCTGAAGCGCGTGGTCCCCCAGCTCATCGCCACCGGCAGCGCCGAGCACCCCTGGCTCGGCATCGAGGGCATCGATATCCAGCCGGCGCTGACCCGCCTCCTTCACGACGCCGGGGTCGACCTACCCCAGGCGGGAGGCGTGCTCGTGCTCGCCGTTTCGCCGGGCGGTCCGGCCGAGAGCGCGGGAATCCGCGGAGGCTCGCAGATCCTCCAGACCGCGACGATGAGGCTGCCCGTCGGAGGCGACGTCATCACGGGCATCGAGGGCGTACCGATGACGCGCATGGAGGAGCTCTCCGCGTACATCGAGGCGAACGCCTCGGTCGGACAGACCGTGCGGGTCGACGTCTATCGCAACGGCTCGGCGATGACGATTCCCGTCACGCTCGGCGCGCGCCCGAGCGGCGGGCGCTAGAGCGCGGCTATCCCCGCGCGAAGAGCTCGGAGATCTCCTTCTTGTAGAGGTCGTTGATCGCGAAGCGCATGACTTCCTGCTTGTGGGAAAGCTCGCGCCTAACCGCGAACTCGCGGTGAAGCAGCTTGAAGCGGTAGAGCTGCTCGAAGCTCTTGAAGCCGTTCTTCGCGCTGATGAGCTCGCTCACCTCGCATCCGATGAGCCGGGTGATCTCGGGGAGGCTCACGAGCCTCTCGGCCTCCAGATCGGTGATCGCGTGCTCCTTGGCGTAGGCGAGGAGATTTTCCATGTTCGGCACGATGAGCGCCGCGAGGTACTTCTGGTCTTGGCCGAGCACGACCGCCTGCGCGATGTACTGGGACTCGCGCAGCTTCTCCTCCATGGGCGCGGGCTCGATGTTCTCGCCGCCGAGGAGCACGATCGTGTCCTTCGCCCTCCCCATGATCTTCAGCTCGCCGTCGCGCGTCATCATGCCGAGGTCGCCGGTGTTGAGCCATCCGTCCTCGGAGAGCACGCCGCGGGTCAGGTCGTCGCGCTTGTAGTAGCCGCGCATCACCTGGTTTCCCTTCGCCATGATGAGCCCCTTCCGTCCCGGGGGAAGCTCGCGGCCCTCCTCGTCGACGAGCTTGATCAAGGTGCCGGGAAGCGCGGGGCCGACCGTTCCGGGGACCGGCCGCGTGTGCACGCGGACGGAAAGGACCGGGGCGCTCTCGGTCAGGCCGTAGCCCTCGAGGAGCACGACGCCCGCCGCCTGAAAGAAGCGGTCGACCGCGCTCGGAAGCGCTCCGCCGCCTGAGATCGCGGCGACGAAGCGCCCGCCGAGCCGCTTCGTGATCGCCTTGAAGACGAGCGCGTGGCCGAGCAGCTTGAGCGGCGTCGCGAGCGCGAGGGGAACCGCGGCGAGCGCGGCGTCGAGGAGGCGGCTCCGCGGCTTGAATCGGGGCACGAGGCCGCGCGCCATCTGAAGGAGCGTCGCGTGGAGCCCGCCCACGGCGACGAAGAAATGGAAGAGCGCCTGAGCCACCACGCCCTTCGCGTTGACGTTGCGGTAGACGCCCTGCTGAACGGCCTCCCAGATCCTCGGCACCGAGCACATCCACATCGGCCGCACCGCCGCGAAGTCCGCGAGCATCGTCTGGCTGACCGGCTTCGAGTAGGCGACGCACGATCCGGTTCCGACGACGACGTACTGAATGATCCGTTCGAAGCAGTGCCACACCGGAAGCACCGCGAGCCAAATGTCGCCCGGGTGGACCACGATCACCTGGGGGATGACTCGGATCTGGCAGAGAAAGTTCTCGTTCGTGAGCATGACGCCCTTCGGCTCTCCGGTCGTGCCGGAGGTGAAGATGATCGTCACAAGGTCGTCGGGCTTCCCGAGGGCGATCTCGCGCTCGAAAGCCTGCAGATCGCCCTTTCCCCGCTCGAGCACGCTCCGAAAATGGAGGAGCTTCACCTTCGGGTAGGACGCCTTCCGCTTCACGGGATCGAAATCGGGGTCGAGGACGATGATCGTCGAGAGGACGGGAAGGGAATCGATCCCGGAATAGATCTTCTCGACCTGCTTGTCGTTCTCCGCGATCGCGATTCGGCACTCGGAGAAGCCGAGAATGTACTTGATCTCGTGCTCCATGGAATCGCAGCCGCGCGGAACGTCCGCGGCGCCGAGCCCGATGATCGCGAGGTCGGCGATGAGCCACTCTTTGCGATTGTCGGAAATGAGACCGACGTGGTCGCCCCGCCTGACTCCGACGGAGCGAAGCCCGACGGCGAAGGCCGCCACCTCTTCGTAGAGCTGCCGATACGTGGTCGGCTGGAATACGCCGCTTTCGTCCTTCGCAAGCTGGACGGTCAGGTCGCCGAAGCGAGAGACTGACTCTTTCAACAACTTCGGGATGGTGTCGGTCATTGCGTCGAACCTCGTACGTGGCGTTCCGGGAGCGCGACGGGCGCCCCGCCCCGGAGAGGAGGCGCGGCGGAGAGCCCCTTCCGGCGTTCCCGCGCGTTGGGTAAAGGCCTGCGCTGGCCCGGGGAAATTATAGCACGTCCCCGGCGAGGGGCAAGCGAAACATGACCGGCCCCCGGGGAGCCGCTACGTGGCCGCATCCCAGGCCGCAAGCAGGGCGTCGATCTCCTTGTTGACGGCCGGGAGGATGACTTTGGCCTCGGGATGGCGCTCGAACCAGAGCGCCGTGCGCCGCATGCCCTCGTAGAACGGGATGATCGCGTGATATTCGGGGACGAAGCGCTTGATTTTCGAGTTGTCGAAGACGACGCTGTACGCCTTGTCGCCGAGGAGCTCCGCGCCGCGCTCCGGGAAGCGCGCCGCGATGAAATCCGAGGGAATATGGACGATCTTGGGAGCGGCTCCGAACGCCTGCCCGATGGTCTCATGAACCTGATCCCAGGTGAGCGCCTCCTCCGAGGTGATCTGGAAGGTCTCGCCGATCGCGCGCGGATTGCCGAGAAGCCCCGCGAAGCCCACGGCGAAGTCGTCGGTATGGGTCAGCGTCCATAAGGACTGGCCGTCGCCGTGGACCACGATCCGCTTGCCGTCGAGCATGCGCTGCGCCACCGTGAAGTCGCTCGAGCCGAAAATCGTCGGAAGCCACCCGTCGCTGTAGGTATGGGAGGGCCTCACGATCGTCATGGGGAAGTGCTCCCCCGTGTACGCGTCGAAGAGCCTGCGCTCGGAGAGGATCTTGTTCTGCGAGTACTTCCAGTACGGGTTGTAGAGCGGGGTCGACTCGGTGATGACGTAGTGGCGGGGAGGCTTGTGGTACGCCGACGCGGAGCTGATGAAGACGAACTGGGACACCCGGTCGCGGAACAGCTCGATATCGGCCTCGATGTCCTTCGGCGTGAAGGCGATCCAGTCCACCACCACGTCGAAGCGATGGGAGGCGAGCAGCCGCGCCATTCCCGCGCGATCGGCGATGTCGCCGTGGATGGTGGTGACCTTGCCGCCGAAGTCGCTCGCCCTCTTCCCTCGATTGAAATGAACTACCTCCATGCCCTTTGCGAGCGCCACCTTCGTGCAGGACTGCGAGATATTGCCGGTGCCGCCGATGAACAGGACCTTCATGATGACCTCCTTCGCTCCCCGAATGACAGCGCGGCCATCTTACTCCGAAGGCGCGCTCTCCTGCAACGGAACGCGTCGACTTACCTATTGGCCGGAATTAGTGTATTGTTAGCGGCGTATGAGCGACGAAGAGCATCCGAAGCTCGTGTGGAGCGAAGAGTCCCGGGAAAAGGAAAGCAGCTTCGGCATATTCGACGTGTATCGGGTCTCGCGAGTCTCGCCTGAAGGTCAGCGCGGCTCCTTCGTCGTCGTCGACGCCCCCGACTGGGTGACCGTCATCCCGATCGTCAAGGACAGCGGAAACGAGGAATCCTTCCTCATGGTGCGCCAGTACCGCCACGGAAGCCAGCGCGTGACCCTGGAGTTTCCGGCGGGGGTCGTCGAGCCGGGCGAGGAGCCCCATGCCGCCGCGGCACGGGAGCTGCTCGAAGAGACCGGCTACTCGGCGGACGAGGTGCAGGAGATCGGCGCCACCAATCCGAATCCGTCGTTCATGTGCAACAGGACCTATACCTTCGTCGCGCTCGGCGTCGAGAAGGCCGGCCAACAGGCGCTCGATTCCCACGAGCTCGTCGAGATCGAGACCGTGCCCGTCGCGAAGGTGATCGCCGAGATGGGGACCGAAGGGTACGACAACGCGATCATGATGAGCGCCATGGCCTATTTCCTGCGCTGGCGACCGCCGTCATCCGAGCGCTCCCGCTCGCGCAAGTAGCTCGCTCGATCCCGGGGCGACCGCTTCCTGGCTCTCGCGTCCACATCCGGGCTCCTTCCGTCAACGGGCTCGTTCGCCCAAGATCCGAGGCGGGTCCCCGGCGCGCTCGCCGCCACCAGGGCGGGGACGTAGGAATCCGGCATGTCGATCGCTCCGGCGCAGACGGCCCCATGGCGGGCCGATGAGCCGGAGGGCATCCGGAGCTCTTCCGTTCGGAGGACGCTTCGAATTATGGACCGGCTTCCGGAGCCCCCGGGTAAGGGGCGCGGTTCCTGGTCCGCGCGCGCCCCGCCGGGCGTGCCGTGGCCGGGTCCTCCGACCAAGCCGCGCGCGGCAGCTCTCCTCCGCTCGGGTCACCTCGCCGTCAGCGTGCGGCGCAACACCGAGGCAAACTCCTCGGGATCGCTCAGAAAGCCGACGTGGCCGCCGGGGAACTCGACGAGCGGCGTGCCCAGACGTTCGGCAAGTGCCCTGGCAGTCCGGTGCGGGAACTCGGCCCGTGAGGCCGCGCCTGCCGCGATAACGACCCGCACGGAGGAGCTCCTGAGACCGTCCACGTCCGGCCGGTACAGCACCACCGGGAGCAGGCTGCAACCGAAAAAGCGGTCGCTCGTGGCCACCGCGCGCGCCTGAGCTCCGGCGTCGGGAGTCTCCTCGCCGCTCGGGGGGCCTATCGGCATGCCGGTAAAAGCGGCAAAGCGCTCCCAGGCCGCGCGGATGCCGTCCCTGCGATAGGTGTCGTAGATGTCGCGCATCCCCTTCTCGGCTTCCTCCCGGTCCGGAAGGAACCCCGCCAACGGGGGTTCGTGCGCCACGATGGTTCGCACGGAACCAGGATGCCGGGAGGCAAGGGCGAGAGCGGTGACCGCGCCTCCGCTGCTCCCGAACACGTGCGCCGGTCCGTTCCCGACGGCGTTGAGCACGAGGTGGACGTCGTCGGCGATGAGATCGGGATTCGCGTCTTGACGGGGGTCGTCGATCGTACTTCGGCCGAAGCCCCGTGGGTCGTAGGTTACGACGGTGTGATCGGCGGCGAGCAGCGAAGCGATGACCGCGAACGGCGCGCTGTCCATCGGGTGGCCGATGAGCATGAGCACGGGTCCCGATCCCCGCGCCTCGTAGTACAGGCGAGCGCCGGGGACCTCGAGCGAGCCTTGTGTCGGCATAGGCATCTCCCGGTTTCGAAGGGTAGTCGGTCGTGTCGGCTCGGTCAACGGAGGTCACCGCCGCTTTCAAAACGAGAATTGCCGAGTGCGAGATATCCAGGTCGACGCATCAAGCCGCCGCGTTGAGCTCTCCAACGGGCTTCAGCGAACTCCGCACCGGGACGGGCTTTCGGCGGATTCAAGATCGCTAGGCAGGTCTCCACGATTCCGCGCCGGCCTCGAACCCTCGCCCCGCGCGACCTACCTCTTCGTGGCGCTCTCCCCGGCGGTCTTTCCTGGGCGGAAGAGCTGCCGCAAAGCTCGCGAATCACGCCTCGTCTCGCGGTACGCCTGTTTCCTCGGACTGGACCGAAGCCGAATTTCACCCTACAACGTCATCGGGGTGAAAGGTCTCGACGGGACCACGAGGGGTCGACCGGAATGCGACGCGAGCGACGTGGGGTACTTCCGGTGCGGGTGATTCTTGAAGCAAGGCGCCGACCGGATTCGAACCGGTGCATAAAGGTTTTGCAGACCTCTCCCTTGCCACTTGGGTACGGCGCCGCGGCCAACGTTCGGTGGGAACGATCTTCGGGCACTATAACAAAACCGTAGGCTGCTGTCCATACGCCCCGACGTGCGCGGGCGACTCAGGCGCGCGCGATGTACGGGTAGTGAAGGCCCCGGTCTCCCTTTTCCCAGTTCTCCCGCAGGCCCGGTTTCGCGGGATCCCAGTCCGGCCGAACCTTCTTGAAGATCTCCCGCAAATCCTGCCTGAGGTCCTCCGGCGAGGGACGGCCCCAGAACCAATAGCCGTTGTAGACCTTGTAGACGATCATGCCGGGTTCCAGCACGATCGTGTGGGGAACCATCGGATCGTGGACGGAGTCGGTGTATTCCTGGATCTCGAGCTCCTTCTGCATTTTTCGCTGTACGTCGGATAGAAAGGGCCACTGGGCGCCCACGGACGCCCTGAACTCGTTCAACTCCATGAGCGAGTCGGTCGACACGGTGACGATCTTCGTGTAGGAGACCTGGATCCTCGAGTAGAAGGCCGCAAGCTCCAGGTGCTGCTGGTGGTCCTTCGGACAGAAATGTCCCCGCGCGAGCACGAGGATCATCGGATCGATCCCCTGAATCTCGGAGAGCCTGCGGCGCTCCTTCGTGTGCTCGGTAAGCTCGAAGTCCGGGAAGGTCGCTCCCGGCACGATATCCGGCCGCATGAATCTACCTCCTTGCGCGTGTTCCCTTCGCGCAGGCCCGCGTTCGTTCGCGGGACCGGTCGTCGAAGTCGAGCAGAACGACCGCCGCCTTGCTCACCCTTCGATGACGATCGCGGCGGACGGGCAGTCCTCGGCCGCGCCTCGAACGTCCGTTTCACGATCGGTCGGCACCCGCGGGCTCGTCACGGAAGCGACAAAATCGCCCATCTCGAAAACTTCAGGCGCCATGTCCGCGCAGAGGCCGCAGCCCAGACATAAGCCCCTATCGATCCTCACCGTCATGGCGCTTCTGCCTTGGTCTCCCCGCGTAGTATATCGGGGCCTCAGGCGAATTGCAAATCGATCGATCGGCGGACCCCGGGCGCGGAGTGCGGAGAAATCGATACGGCGTTCACGGCGCGGCGCGTGCGCCGCGGGATCCTTTCACTGTCCACGCGGCCGCGCCTGTCCGGCCTCCTGGCCGAGATCGAGGTCGACCCCGTGCCCAAGCCGTCTTTCCGCCTGAGCTCCCGAGGTACCGCGACGCATCCCGAGCCCGCGATGTTCAACGGCGTGGTCCTCGCCTCATCATGCGATTGCGCCGCCTGCCAACTATGCATCGACCGAATCCGACGCCGCGAACCCAATCGAAAAGCGCGGGCATGGAGGATCGGCCGGGGCGCTTACCGGGGTCAGCCGAGGAACGACGAGATCTTCTGCTCGATATCGTCCTTGTATGGGCTGAACCAAACAAGGTGGCTCTCGGCCGGCACGACGAGGAACTTGGAGCCCTTGATCCGAGCGGCGGCCTCTTCCGCGTGGCGGGCGCTCACCGCGCCGTCGTACATGCTCGCGACGATGAGCGTTGGAGCGGTCACCCTGCCGAGGTCCCCCGACTCGTGCCTGATGTCGAGCAAAAATCCCGAACGAGACCGCTGCGCGCGAAGGAACTCGAGCACCCGCTTCTGGGTCTCAGGCTTCATGTGCCCGGCGACCGCGGAGGAGTCCATCGAGCTCAGGCGCTTCATGACCATGGGGAGCGCCTTCCGCGGCGCCAGGATCGAAAGCAGCCGGAAGACGCCCCACGATAGTCCCTCGATCACCGGATTGAAGAACATCGTCGAGAAAACCCTCGCCCCTTTCGACGGCCACGGCTCGCAGGTGACGGCGCATTCGAGGACCATGCGCTCCACGCGATCCGGGTGGCGGCCGGCCAGTTGCAGCGCGGTTCTTCCGCCGGCAGCGATGCCGAATACGACCGCGCGCCCGACTCGCAGCACGTCGAGAAGAGCCGCCATCGCGTCGGCGGCTTCTTCGGCGGTCTTGCCGCTCGACGCGGGCGTTCTTCCGTATCCCGGCCGCGACGGCGCGATGACCTTGAAACCGTGATCGAGCAGGTAGCGCTCGTGCTCGAAGGGCGAGCGGCAATCCGTGTGACCGCCGCCGAGCAGGAGAATCGGCCGGCCTTGGCCGTCGATTCTGTACTCGATCCTTCCCCTGGGGGTCTCAACGACCTCGATCACCGTGTCCTCCCTCTCGCCATGGCGTCGCGCTGATTCCGTCGAAGCCCTATCTTACGGCAACTGGTGGGCTGATGCAACACGCGCGCCATGCCGCGGCGACGGCTTCTCGACCCCAGGGTGAGCGACCGGCCAAGAGGGGCGCTCACTCGGATGCGACGACATGAGGCACTCGGCAACGTGGCACCGTCGGTGTACGCCGAGACCTCCTCCGCAAAAAGGACGTCCGCCTAAAGAAGTTCGTGTCCACTTGACCGTTCGGGTTTTCATGCCAGGCGGACCGGGCGCCCGCAGACCATGAAAACAGGACCGGTGGAGCGGTGACGGGCCGGTTGGCCGGGCAGGAGAACCCTGGCCTCTCCCTATTTTCGTGACAGCAGGCCACTCCACTGTCGAGCCCACCTGACAGACCCGCCAAGCTCCCTCGCGGGTTCGGTGAATATTCACGTTTTCTGTGACATGTTTCGCTCCGCAGACCGTGCCTCGCATCTCTATCAACTACCCGAAGATCGAGCCTCTCAAACCGCTCCTTGACCGTCGCTCGCTGCTTCGCGACAATAGTCTTCATGGCTGTCGGTTCGGACCACCTACAACACGCGATTCCCGCTCACCTCGCAAGGCGCTACGTTTGGTGGCTCGCCCCCGAGGAGTCGCTCCTCTATCCGCAGCGGATCATCGCGGCCGTCATGGACATGGGGACCCTCGAGGATATCCGCGAGATCACCCAGAGCGTCGGCGAGGACGCCCTGAAGGACGCACTTGAGCACGCCGAGCCCGGCCAATTTAGGCCACGCTCCTGGTCATTCTGGCATCACTTCTTCTACGGCCTCACCGAGGAGGGGGTACCCCCTCTCCCGGTCCGCAAGATTCCTTGACCCCGTTCCAGCCCCGCACGGACATCCTGCAACCGCACCAACTCCACGTCTGGCGGACCCTCACATGGACCCGGTCGGCCGGTCTCGTTCTCTATATGGGTACCGCCGTTGCCCTCCGCTACGGCCATCGCGCGTCCGTCGACTTCGACTTCTTCACCGACCGCCAGATCGATCATCGGTTCATCACCCAGCAGTTTCTCCGAACCGGCTTGGCATTCGCGGTCATCCAAGACCAGGCGAACTCCTTCACGCTCCAGTCCCAACCCGGCGATGTCAGAACCTCTTTCTTCGGAAACATCGACTTCGGTCGCGTCGGCGCCCCCGACCAGGCGGCGGACACTCGTACCCTCGTCTCTTCCCCGCTGGATCTCCTCGCGACGAAGCTCAAGACTATTCTCGAGCGTGCCCAGGCGAAGGATTACGTCGACATCGCCGAGCTCGTCCGGCAGGGGACCGATATCCGCCAAGGGCTTGCGGCCGCCCAGACCCTTTACGGGCCCGAGTTCGCTCCCGCCGAGAGTGTCCGCGCGCTTTCCTACTTCGCAGACGGAGACCTCCCGAAGGTCGACAAAACCATCCAGAAGGAGCTCGTCTCCCTCGCCAACGGCATAGCGAAGGATCCTCGGTTACCGGTCCTCGTCCGCGCAAGCACCGGTCTTGCGATCGACGAGCCGCGCCGCGAGCCGGAACGTCGTCCTCACGACCTCGAAAGATAACCGTCGGGTTTCTCCAAAATGAAATGGGACACGATGTCCCTTTTCAAACCGCGCCCTCCATCTTTCTCACCTGCCCGACGGTGAAGCCGATAGAACGTCCGATCGCGGCGAGGCGGCATGCCGCGAGCGTCGAGAGGTGGCCGAAGGAGGAGTGCCCGGGGATCCGCGCCCTTGCAAAACGCGTTGGCGCAGAGATGTACTTTGAAGATGCCCTGCGGCGGGGACGACCTGGGCGGTGAAGGACAAGACTCCGATCGTGCGCTCGACGGGCGCGCGCTCCGGCTTGAACATGATCTCGGCGATCAATCCGCGCGGGCTGTTGCGTTTTGCCGTGATGGAGGGAACCGCGAAGCGGTGACGATCCGTGAGTTTCTCGGCCGTTTGATTCCGGGAGCAAGGCGGCTGGTGTTCGTCATCATTGACGGGCATCCTGCACACTGATCGGCGGCGGTACGCGCGGAGTTTGTACGGCAGGCTCCGCCTGTACGTTCCGCCCGGCTCCAGTCCCGAACCGAACCCCGATGCATACCTCGACCGGGACTGAAATCCAACGCCTTGGACGACCAAGCCCCGCGACACGGCAGGGAATGCTTTCCACCGCGCGGAGCCACCTCCAGAGCACACCCGGACTCCCACCTTCGTCCGGAACTATTTCGAGGCGAAGCCGGCTCGGTACGCGGCAGAGCTCGGTAAGGTACCGACCCGCATTACCTTCGTCCTCTCGCCCGCAACGCCGCAGTCCGACGCCCGTCGAGGTCGTGTTGTACGGTTCGCCGACCGAAGGCACAGGATTGGCTCGAGTCGCTCGGCGCTCGGGCGGCACACCCGCCCGGCTCGGAAGCGCCCGCCGTCTTACGCTACGGTATACTCGCCGCCGTGAGCCGGCCGGATCTCCCGTGCTCCGTGCTCCCTCAGCAATCGCCAGCTTCTCTTCCCCGTTTCGTCGTCGTCCATCATCTGAGACTCGGGCGGCAAGTCACCGGTAAACGCCTCTCCGTCGTCGAGGACGAGCGACACGCTATCCGGCGAGTGAGCATCGGTCGGAAGGACGGTCCCGTCCACCCCGATCGCCTTCAGCCAGGTCCGCGACGAGCGCGTCGCCACGACTTCGAGCTTCCCGAGGTCGATCTTCCGGTATGCCATCCCTTTCCGCTCGACGAGGCCCTCCATCTCGGCTATCGCTTCAAGCTGCCGGTCGAAGACCGCGCACCGGATCCCTCTCTCGAGGAGCTCGCCCACCAAGCCGGCGTGATCGATATGAAAGTGCGTCACGACGCACCAGGCGATATCGGAAAGCCTGCACCCCTCCTGCTTCAGGCGGATCGAGTACTCGTGGAGGGAATCGGGCCATCCGGCGTCGATCGCGAGCAGCCCCGCGTCCGCCTGGAGGAGGTAGTAATTCGTGCTTCGAAATCTGACGCGGATCATGCCGTCGGATCGACCTCCTCGCGTGTCCGGTCCGAGCCGGTCGACGTACCCTTACGCGCCGCTCCGCCGGCGCAGCCAGCCCGGGCTTTCCCTCGTCCCGCCCTCCATGCCTTCCATCGGAAGGTTGCGGAGGAGCCGCCCGATCGCGTCAAAGGGCTCGATCTCGCGATTGAGGATCCGATAGACGCAACCGCAGATCGTGAGCCTCAGGCCGTGCTTTTCGCTGAGCGCCTGCACGTGCCGCGCGGCGACTGCGCCCTCGGGGAGGTATCCGATCGAGTCGATGCGCTCGATGAGGTCGTCGAGGTCGCGGAAGCGATCGAGAATGCGGTCGAGAACGATCTCCTTGCCGAATTTGCGGTTCCGCCCGTAGCGGCTTCGGCACGTCACGTCGAGATCGCCCACCCCCGCGATCGAGGTGAAGGTCTCCGGATGGGTGGAGCCGAGCGCCTGGCCGATCGCTTGGATCTCGTTCAGCCCGGCCGCGAGCAGGAGCGACTCGGTGTTGTCGCCGAAGCCGTCGGAAAGCTCCATGAGGGCGTCGAGCATCCCGAAGGCGATCGCGACCACGTTTTTGACCGCGGCGCAGGTCTGGACGCCGATCACGTCGAACGACGAGAAGACCATGAGATTGGAGCCGCCGAGCGCCTCGCGGAGGCGGATGGAGTTCTTGCCGTTCAGCGACGCGCTGATGAGACCGGTGACCTTGCCGCGCGAGACCTCCTCGGCGTGGCTCGGTCCGGAGACGTAGACGAGGCTTCCCCGATAGCTCTCGGGGAGCGCCAGCTCGAGCGCCTGCGTCGGAAGGACCGGACCGGCGTCGCTCGGAACGAAGCCCTTCGTGAGAACGCCGACGGTCGAGCGTCCCTTGACGATGCCCGGGGAACGCGAAACGCGCTCCGCCGCGGCCTTCAGATGGAGCGAAGGCGTCGCGAAAAGGACGAACTCCTTGCCGTCGGCGACCCGCTCCATCTCGCTCGACGCCCTGAGGCTCTCCGGCAGCGGAACGCCCACGAGATAGCGGCCGTTCACGTGCCTGCGGTTGATGTCCTCGACCACGTGCTCCATGTAGTCCCAGACCTCGACGAAGTAGCCCTTTTCGGCGAGAACCTTCCCGAGCGCGGTGCCCCACGCTCCGGCGCCGATGATCCCGATTTTTTTGCTCATTCCGCCGCTCGCCCGGCCGAGCCCGTCCGAACGCTCTCGGCGAGCCTCTCGAAAAGGCCGATGCGCTCCTCGATCATGGCGATCCCGGCCCTCCAGAACGCCGGCGTTTCGATGTCGAAGCCGGCCTTCCGGGTGACCTCGACCGCCGAGGCGCTGCCGCTCGCCGCGAGAAGCTCGCGGTAGCGCGCGGGGAAGGAGGGGCCCTCCCGGCGGTACAGGGAGTAGAGTCCGAGGCCGAAGAGCTGTCCGAAGGCGTAGGGGAAGTTATAGTAGGCGAGATCCTGGCTGTAGTAGTGCCCCTTCACCGCCCACATGTAGGGATGGAGCTCGCGCTCGTCGAGCGCGTCGCCGTAGGTTTCCCTCTGCGCCTCCACCATCATGGCGCAGAGCTCGCCGGGCGCGAGCTCGCCTCCCGGACGCCGCTCGAACAGCCGTTTCTCGAAGAGAAAGCGAGAGAGGATGTCGACGATGACCTGCGTCGCGTTTTGGAGGAAGTCCTCGAGGATGGTGATTTGGTGCTCGGGGGCGGCGACCGAGAGGGCGCCCGAGTAGACGACGCTCTCGGAGAAGATCGACGCCGTCTCCGCGAGGGTCATGGGATACTGGCGGTCGACCGCCTGAGCGTCCTTGAGGATCTCGTGGTGGTAGGCGTGACCGAGCTCGTGGGCGATCGTCGCGACGCTCCCGAAGTCCCCGGCATAGTTCGCGAGCACGCGGCTTTGCTTGGAGAGGGGGAAGCTGATGCAGTAGGCGCCGCCCACCTTGCCCTCGCGCGCTCTCGCGTCGATCCAGCCTGAGTCGAAGGCCCGGCGGGCGAAGCTCCCGAGATCCTCGGAAAAGCTCGAGAAGCGCTCGATGACGAAGCTCCGCGCCCGCCCGAAGGGCCACGTCTCGACCGACGTCCCGACCGGCGCGAAGAGGTCGAAGAAGGCGAGCTTCGGCAGGCCGAGGGCGCGGGCTTTCGCTCCGAGATAGCGCCGGAAGAGCGGAAGGGACTCCGTCATCACGCCGATCAGCGAGTCGAGGGTCTTTCGCGTGATCCGCGATTGGAGCGTCGAGCGTTCGAGGGTGCTCTCGTAGCCCCGCCTCCCGTTGAGCGTGGTCGAGAACCCCTTCACCCCGTTCAGCGCGAAGGCGATCGGGATCTCCATCGTCCGCCACGCCTCGATCTCCTTTCGAAACGCCTTCTCGCGGACCGCGCGATCCGGGTCGAAGGCGAGAGTCCGCAGCTGCACCACGGTCTTTCGCTCGCCCGACCGCTCGTCCCACTGTGCCGAGAGGTTCGAGGAGACCGCCTCCTGAAGGCGGGTCCACGCGTCCGCCCCGGCTCGCGAAAGGTCCGCGGCGAGATTCTCCTCGGCGGGCGCCATCTGGTGCCGCTGGAGCTCAAGCTGCTCCCGGAGAAAGAAGGCGTGGCTCGCGAGGCTCGGGCTCGAGGCGAGGATTTCAGGCAGGCGGTCGGCGACGCGGCTCAGTGCGTTTCGGAACAGAACGGTCGCGTTCTTGAGCGGCAGGCCCGCCTCCTCGAGGAGGTTGAGCTCCCGCTGGGAGCTCTCGTCGCGAGTCTGCGTCGAGAAACGCGCGTACGCGTAGGCGAAGAGCTCCTCGAAGAGATCGGCCGTCGCGCCGTACGCCTCGAGGCAGTCGCGGATCCATGCCGAGGGTTCCTTCTCGCGCTTGCCTTCGTCGCCGACGGTCGCGAGAAGCCCGGAGGTCAGCTCGCGCAGGCTCGCCTTCGCCTCGCGGTACGTGCTCGAGTCGGCTCCCGGGAAAATCGAGTCGAGGTCCCACAGCGGAAGCGCCGCCTGTTCGTTATCGCGTTCCATCGCCTTGGGCGTCCCCCGAAACGATCTCTTCCGCCCTGAAGAAGAGCCCGATCTCGCGGCGGGCGCTCGACGCCGAGTCCGAGGCGTGAACGATGTTCTCCCGGGTCGCCACGCCGTAATCCCCGCGGATCGTTCCGGGCAGCGCCTTGTCGGGATCGGTCGCGCCGACGAGGGATCGCAGCACCTCGACCGCGTCCTTGCGCTCGAGCGTCATCGCCACCACCGGGCCCGAGGTCATGTAATCGCACAGGGGGCCGTAGAACGGCTTCTCGCGGTGCTCGGCGTAGTGGGTCTCGGCGAGGGATCGGGAGATCCTCATGAGCTTCAGCGCGACGATCGCGAAGCCCTTTCGCTCGAGACGGCCGAGAATCTCGCCGACGATCCGCCTCTCGAGGACACCGGGCTTCAACAGCGCGAGAGTTCGTTCCACTGACATGCATGGTCTCCTTCGTCGAGCGCGGCCGCACGCTTGACTCGTTGCTCGTGTCTTCTTTATAAGTAATCCTAGGGCGATTTTCAAGGAGGCGCTTGTCCTCCGCGCCGCTTGATTCGCTCCCCTCTTTCGGCCGGAGCGCACAGGGCGGCCGGGTGCCGTTCGGGTCTTCCGGCGGAACCGGCACCGCGCGCGGCGCGTCAAAAGAGGCGGGAGAAAACCATGAAGATGGCAAGATTTTTCGGTGTAGCTGTCCTCGGGCTCGCGACGGTGCTCGCAAGCTTCGGCCAAAGCGCTTCCGGAGCGACCAATTCGGCCCCGAATGCCGCGGGCGCCGTTCCGTCCTTCTCGCCTGCGGTCGCCGACGTGGTGCGGCTCGTGAAGTCGGGAGTCGGCGACAACGTCGTCATCGCCTTCGTCAACACCTCGACGCAGCCGTACAACCTCACCGCCGACGACATCCTCGCCCTGAGGGACGCCGACGTCTCCGCGCCGGTCGTCTCGGCGATGCTCAGCCACGACAGCGTCCTGCAGAGCCGGTCCGGACAACAGCCCGCGACGAGTGCCGCCGTGACGGCGGCACCCGCGACAACGGCCCCTGCGGCTGCGGCCGCGACAACGCCTGCCGCGCCGACGCCCCAATACCTCGGCGCGAACTCGACGAGCCCTCCTGACACCACCTCGAGCTCTCAAGGAGCCGCCGTCACGGCGGACCCCCCCGACCCCCTCGTCGAGGTCGTGCCGGTCGCCCCCGGTCCGGACTACTACTGGACACCCGGGTACTGGGGCTGGAACAACGGATGGTCGTGGCTCGGCGGAAGGTGGGCGCCGTACCCGCACGGCTATTACGGTTACCACGCCTGGAGGAGATGGTAGGCGCCTTTCAGGAGGGAGCACGAGAAGCGTCCTGTTCGAAGGGCGCCGATGCGGTGTACAATGAGGGCCGCTTGAGAACGGCATGAAAGAAAGGAAGTTACCGATCCTTCTCTTGCTCGCGACGCTCTTCGCGGCCTGCTCCCAGTCGCCCGCGTCGGTCCTCCTCGATGCGGCGACGGACCGGCAGATCGTGGCGCAGCAGTCCGGCACGCCGCACGTCGTCACCTACCTCGCAAGCGCCGCTTCCGCCGGAGCCGTCAACGTCTCCATTATGGACAACAGCGGGAAAGAGGACACCTTTCAGCAGGTGGCCTCTCCGTGGTCCTATTCCGGGACCTTCCACTCCGGGCAGTATGCCTCGATTTTTGCGAGCGCGGGCGGACGGACGTCCGATTCCGTGTCCGTTTCCATTTCCGTGGACGGAACGAGCTTTCGCTCCGCCCAGGCGACTTCGCCCGCCTCGGCGGTGGCCGGGGGCTTCGTTCCCTAACCTACAAGGCGCGGAAAGAAGCTTCACTTTCCGAGCGGATACATCGATCTCAGCTCGTCCTTGAGGCCGCCGAGGGCCTCCTGGTAGCGCTCCTCAAGCCCGGCGAAGTTCTTCTGCAAGACGCTCACGAACTCGGGATCCTGCATCGGGGTCACGCGCACCTTGGCGCCGACCTGCTGGGAAAGCTGCGCCTCGCGCTGGCGAAGCCTCGGCGCGTACTGCTGCTCGAGCTGCTCCCTGATCTTCGCCTTATTTTCCAGGTATTGGCGGAAGAACTTTTCCAGCTGTTGGGCGATGAGCGCGAGCTTCTTCCGGTCGCCGCCGAGCTCCGCCAGGCCCCGAAAGATCGCGCCGAGCCGCTCGGCGAAGCTCTCGTCGAACGGAAGGACGATGTTCGCGAGAAACACCTGGAGCATGCCTTCCCGCGCCCATTCAAGCTTCTTTCCCGAGAGCGAGCGCAGCGCCTCCTTGAGGTCCGCCTTCTCGCCGTCTCCGCCGATGTTGAGGAAGCCCGAGGCGATTTTCTTCCCGTCTTTGATCGCGGCGTCGGCCTCGATCTTCTCCTTGTCGCCGACGACGTCGTGGGTCTTCTCCAGAGCAATCTCCAATGCGGATTTGATCTGCGCCATGTCCTCACTCCGACCTAACGTGGTTGCCTGCCTTCAAATGTACCGTCGATCTCCCCAACATTCAAGGCCGGCGCGATGACGCCGTCCTCCGTGACGACGAAGTCGACCGGCTCGTCCCCCGGCGTCCTGGGCAGGCGATCGACGACCTGGGTCGAAAAACAGAGGCCGATCCTCGTGATCCCCCCGCCGGCTTGCGCGAGGAAGCGGTCGTAGTACCCTCCGCCGCGCCCGAGGCGGTTCCCGCTCCGGTCGAAGGCGAGCCCGGGAACGAGCAGGAGGCCCCGTCCGGCTTCGAGCTCCGGGAGCCCCGGAGGAGGCTCGCGGGTCCCGAACCGGCTTCTCCCCCACGGAAGCGAAAGGCTCGCGACGACGTGGAACCGGAGGCCGGCGCCCGAGACCAGCGGGAGCGCGAGGACTCTTCCGGTCGCGAGAGCCGCCTGTCCGATCCCGAAGGGATCGAGCTCGCCTGCGATCGCGAGGTAGGAGAGAATCGCCGGGGCGCTCCTCCACGCGGCGCTCGCGATCACGCTCGCGCAGGCGCGCGCGCTCAAGCGCGCGATCTCCTCGGAGCCGCGCGCGAGGAGACTGTTCCTCATCTCCCGGCGAAGGCGCGCCTTGCGCTCCTCGCTTTCCGTGTAGCTCTCCATGCCGGCTTCTAGGGTAGCAGCTCGAGGGCGCATCGAGAAGGGCTCCTCGATACCTTGAGCATAGCTTCGCGCCCCTTTCCTAGGGTATGCTAGGGACAATGGGCATTACGCTGTTCCACGGCGGCACGGTCCTCACCATGGACGACCGGCGAAGCGAGGCCGAGGCGCTCTCGATGCGGGGCGAGCGCATCCTCGCGGTGGGCGCTCTCGAGGACGTGAGGGCGGAAAGCCTGCGCCACGGAGAGAGTGTCGAGTCGATCGACCTCAAGGGCAGGGCGCTCCTGCCCGGCTTCAACGACGACCACATCCACCTCGTCGGCATGGGGGACTACTTCTCGCGCCCCCCGCTCGGAGGTCTCTCGGCCGAGGAGATCGTCGCCGTCCTCCGCGAGTTCTACCGCGACGCGGAGCCGGGCGCGCCGCTGTACGGTCAGGGATGGGACTACCCGGATTGCCCGAATCCGCACCGGGAGATCCTCGACCGCGCCTTCCCCGACAATCCCGTGGCGCTCTTCCAGTTCTCGGGTCACGGCGCATGGGTGAGCTCGAGCATGCTCAAGCGCCTGAAGATCGCGCGTTCGACGCCCGATCCCGCGGGAGGCCGGATCCTGCGCGACTCGAGCGGCGAGCCGACGGGAATCCTGCTCGACGCGGCGGCCCGGCCGATCCACCGTCTGAGATCCGACCGGATGCTCCGGGATGAGGGAGTCCGGGAGAGCCTCCTCGAGCGCTCCTTCGCGCTTCTCCGCGAGAACGGCATCACGTCGGTGCAGGACAACACGTGGTTCCCGCAGACCCTCCGAGCGCTCCGGAGCCTCGAACGCCGAGGGCGCCTCACCGCGCGCGTCTCCTGCTGGTCGGACGGCCGCTCGCGCTACCGGCGCTGGGTCTTGGACCACGCGCGCTACGACCGGAGCCGGCCCGGCGGGCCGGGAGCGATGATCACCCGCGGTCCGGTGAAGTACTTCCTGGACGGAACCTTCTCGACGCGCACGGCGTGGCTGACCGCCCCCTACGAAGGCGAGCCCGACAACGTGGGCCTCGCGATGGGAAGCACAGAATGGCTGGGGAAGCTCGTGAGCGTCATGGTCAGGCGGCGCCGACAGCTCGCCTTCCACGCAATCGGAGACCGCGCGGTCCAGGCGCTCGTCGAGGCGCTCGGCGCGACGCGGAAGGCCCCCGAGATCAGGATGCGGATCGAGCACGGCCAGCTCATCCGCGGGGAGGACATCGGGCGAATCCGCGACCTCGGCATCGTCGTCTCCTCGCAGCCCACCGCCCTCGCGACGCCCGAGAAAGACCGCAAGCTCCTCGGGCTCGAGCGGGCGCTTCGCGCCTATCCCTACCGCTCGCTCCTCGACGCCGGAGTCCCGCTCGCTTTCGGCTCCGATATCCCGGGCGAGTCGAGCTTCGAGCCCATCCTCGCGATTCACAATACGGTGAATCGCGACTCCCCCGAGCGGATCACCGCGGCCGAGGCGCTCCGCTGCTATACGCTCGGCTCCGCCTACGCCGAGAAGAAGGAGGACGAGAAGGGGAGCCTCGCCCCCGGAAAGCTCGCCGATCTCGTCGTGCTCTCGGAGAATCCCTTGACCGTCGCGCCCCGCCGCATCAAGGAGATTCGGGTGGTGACCACCATCGTGGGGGGAAAGGTAGTGTACCAAAACGGCTGAGGTGCCGAGGCCCGCGGGCCGCTATAGTCCGGCACATCTTCTCCCGATGCTCCTCGCGCTGTTCATCCTGAACGCGCTCATCACGCTCTTCCACTGGGGCTCCTATGAGAAGCCCCTCCTCATGTTTCAGCCGTCGGTGGAGTGCCTCGTGCTCGCGCTGATCGTCCTCGCGCTCACCTTCCCCCGAAAGCGGCCCGGAGGGCTCCTCATCCTCGGCGCGGCGGTCGGCCTGCTTCTCCTCTGGGGGATCGGCGAGACCTTCACGCGCTTTTTCTACGAGCGCTACTTCGTCCCCTGGACCGATCTGAAATACATCCCGAACCTCGTCGCGATGACGATGGGGAACACGCCGGGGAGGGTGCTCCTCGGCGCGGGCATCATCCTGGGCGTCGTGGTCGCGGCGATCGGAGGCTCCTGGCTGCTTCTGCGATGGCTCTCAGACTCGATCCGCAAGGCGGGGCCCTTCGCGCTCGGCGCCCTGTGGCTCGTCCCCCTCGGCTTGGCGATCGGGTTTCCCCCCTCCCTCGCAGGCGTCGTCGCCGCGCACCTGCTTCCCCCGCCGCCAGAGGTCTTCGAGTCGGCCGCGCAGTCGATCGCGGCGGCTTCGCGCGAGCCGGCGCGCTTCCCGCTCCTTCAGGGCCGGAACGTCTATCTTTTCATCGTCGAGTCCTACGGATCGACGCTCTTTCTCAATCCCGCGCATGAGCGGATGGCGCACGCTTTCTTCGCCGACCTTGCGGATCGGATACAAAAGGCCGGCTATACGACCTACTCGCAGTTCCTCGACTCGCCGACCACCGGCGGGCGGTCGTGGCTTGCCGACACGACGCTCCTCACCGGCGTGAGGGTGACGACCGAGGACCTCTACGCGCGCCTGCGCGATCAGGGCACCCGCGCGAGCCTGCCCTACCTCTTCGAGCAGGCCGGGTACCACACGACCCTCGCCGCACCGGCGAACGTCTCGATCGTCGACAAGGACGCGGCGTTCTTCCACTTCGACACCTACTTTTCCCACAACAGCTTCGGCTACAGGGGCCCGATGTTTCCCTGGGGCTTCATGCCCGACCAGTACTTCATGAACACGATACGCAAGCGGATCCTCGGGAAGGGCGGACCCCAGTTCATCGAGTTCGTCACGGTGAGCAGCCACGCGCCGTTCAACCTCGTGCCGCAGTTCATCGAGGACTGGGACTCCATCCGGGACGGCTCGGAGTACTACACCACCGACAACCCGCGCTTCGACAACCATTGGCTCACCGGCAGGCAGTACGTGGAGGGCTACGTGGTCTCCGAGGAGTACGCCCTCGCCGTTATCGCCGACTACCTCGCGAAGTACATTCCTGACGACTCGCTCGTTGTCATCGTCGGCGACCACCAGCCGCGCTATCCGATCCGCGAGGACGGGGAGTCGAGCGCGGTCCCGATGCACATCCTCTCGCGCGACCCTAAGATGGTCGAGGCTTTCAGCCGCTACGGCTTCACCCCCGGCCTCGTTCCGAAGGCCGGGAAGGTGCCGGGAATGGAGCGCTTCTTCCCGATCTTCGTGAGCGCGCTCGAGGAAAAGCCGCAGGCGGGCGGATAAGAAACTATCTCTAGAGCGCAGTTTGGTGGCGTTTATTCCCGGGGAGTGGAGCAAAGATGGGGGGGCGATAGGCCCGAATCGACGGATCGAGCTCAAAATGGCACACAATGCGGCTTGTGGTCGACTGAGACGGAGGTCCGCTTTCGCGGATCGTCTCCCGCGGTGGAAACGACGGGCACGGGAGCGAGAGCGGCAGAACTTGCAGCGTGAGGAGGCGAGACGGTGCGCCGAGGAGCGGGCCACGCGTACGCGACACGAAGACGAAGAGCGGGAAGAGACCCGCGCATGGCAGAATAGCGAGCAGGGAAGGGCAGAAATCGCTCCAATCCTCTCGCAGCTTCCATGACGACGGGAGGACCAGACAGCGCACGGCGCTACGCCTACCACTTCGTATTTGGTATACTCATGAGCGACAGGACAGCGGGGTATGTGTCTTGGTGCGATGAGCCGCAATCTAACGGAGAATGACGGGGGGTACTATCACGTGATTCCAAAAACCATCGTCCGACCCGATGCAACGACGCTCGAGTTTCACGCGAGCATTCACGCCGCGCTTGGCGAGAGACTCAAAGAGCTGTGGCTTTTCGGCTCGCGTGCGCGCGGAGATCATCAACCGGGTTCCGACTATGACTTTCTTGTCGTAGCCGATGGGGATCGCACTGAGCTCGAGGCACTCGTTGCGGAAAGAGAAAACGAAATCCTCCTCCGCCGAGGCGATGTTTTGGCAAGCATTGTGTACACCCCCCAGCTCTGGGAGCGTGCTCGCAATGTGCCGTTAGGTTTGAACGTCAGGCGCGAAGGGATGCGGATTGCATGAGCCCCTGTGAACCGCCCCGGGTTTCCCGGAGATGGCTTTATGTGAGTCCGGCCGCCACGGCCTGACCTTCCTGGTGATCAGAATAGGCTACCTCGAGTTCGGCCGGAGGGACGTTGCCGATCGGCTCGAGCAGCCGTCGGTTGTTGAACCAGTCGACCCATGCGAGCGTTGCGTACGCTACCGTATCCAGCGACCGCCACGGTGAACGCTGCCGGAGGACTTCAGTCTTGAACAATCCAATGACCGATTCGGCTAGGGCGTTGTCGTAAGCGTCGCCGGCGCTTCCAACCGAGGGCTGGACTCCGGCTTCCGCGAGGCGCTCGGAGTACCGTATCGCAAGGTACTGCCCGCCCTGGTCGCTATGATGAATCAGCATCCCGTCAAGATTCCGAGCGCACAGCGCTTGCTCAAGCGCATCGAGGGTCAGCTCGGTCGTCATCGAGCAGGCGACCCGCCAG
>JASHNV010000160.1 GCA_030041455.1 Spirochaetia bacterium | reverse complement strand
AGCGGGATGAGCGGCACCACGAAGGCGGCGAGGCCGACGAGGACCAGGATCGACGCGGCGGCGAGGAAGCCCGCCTCGAGCAATCCGAGGCGCCCCCGGCGCGGGGGCCTCGGCTCCGCTACCTGCCCCACAGCGTGTACTCCTTGAAATCCTCGCGGAAGCCCGCCTCGACGAGGCGGTCGCGGTAGTCGCTCTTTCGGACCGGCGTTCCGTTCACCGTCTCGATCTTCACCGACGGAAGCGGCTGGAAGTCGCGCGTCGTGAGCGCTCGGGCGAACGAAAGGTAGCGCCCGATCGCCGGATCGTTCGGAGGCACGCGGATCTCTAGCGCCGCGCGGCGCAGGATCCCGACGAGCCGCTCGCCGTGGTAGACGAGGCGGGTCGAGGGGAGGCGGCTCGGAAGCTCGCCGCGAAGAGCGAGCTCCACACCGCAGAGCGACGCGGGATCCGCCGCGCTCATCCAGTAGACCGCGTCGTCGGGAAGCGCCTCCCTCAGGCGACCGAGCGCCCCCGGGGAGACGAACTGGAGACCGGGTATCCCCTCGAAGAAGCTTCCCGAGAGAATCTCCCCCGAGAGCTCCATGATCCTCAGGCTGCGGAAGACGCTCGCCCAGCGAAAGTCGGGAAGCTCGTGCGTGAGGAGCTCGCGAAACACGATCCCGTAGCGGTCGAGGAGGAGCCGCGCCCGCTCCTTCGACCGTTCCTCCTCGTCGAGGAGATCCCGCGAGTCGGCCGTTTCGGGGAGGTACCACATCCCCGCGCGGAGTCTCGAGGCCTGCCAGCGGTCGAATCCGGAGCGCCTCGCTCGCGGCGCCTCCTCTTCGGGGCGAAAGCCGCTCGCGACGCCCCGCCTCACGACCTCGAAGGAGTCGCAGAGAAGCCGTCCCCGCCACACCTCCGCCCAGAGCGCCTCCGCGAGGGAAGCGCTCGAGAGACCCGAGCGCTTGAGGAGGTCCGAGAAGGTGTACTTCGCGCGCGGGTCGGAGAAGAGCCCCGTCGCCGCGCCGTCCGCCTCCCGCTCCTCCGACGGCGCGAAAAGCGGCGCGTCGGCGGAGAACCGGAAGGCGATGCGACCGGCGCCGCAGCCGAACCACGCGAGATCGCTTTCGGCGAGGAGCCCGTCGAGCCATTGCTTGCGATACCCGGCGAGGCGCGCCGGAAAGATCTCGCCCTCCCAAAGCTCGGCGCGCGCGGGATAGCCGAACAGGGCGTCGAGCCGCTCCTTCAGGCCCTCCTGGGAGTCGCTCGGCTCGGCGAGCCCCTGCCAGCTAGCGAGAAAGAGCGGAAGCCGCCTGAGGGGAAGCGCCGTGAAGGCCGGCGTCCCGGCGCGCCGCTTGAAGGCGAGCAGCCGCTCGAGGTTCTCCGCGTCGCAGAGCTCGATCTCCCCTGAGCCCTCGGTCAAAGCGCCGAGAACGATCCTCCGCTCCTCGACGAGCGAGTCGATCGCCTCGTCGATCCCGCCTCGGGCGAACACGGACTTGACCTTCGCGAGCTCTACCGGTCCGTAGAACTCAAGCCACTGCGCAAGGAGGCCGGCGAGCGCGTCGGGCTCGCCCGAAAAGGCGCGCTCGATCCTCGGGAGGCTGTCGAGCGCGACGACGGAATCGCCGAGGGAGGCGATCCGGGGCCGGGCGAGCGCGGCGATCTCCTCGGGATCCGTCCCGTGGTCCCGCTCCATGGCGGAGAGGACCGCCCGCCACTCGTCGGCCGGAACGAGGAGCCGCTCCTTGAGCCAGTCGACGAGCTCCCCCTCCGTTCGCGGCGCGTAGCCCGGCGCGGTTCGCGCGAGCTTTGCCGCGAACTCGCGCGCGAGCGCGCCTTCGACCCTGATCCGGAGGGAGTCGGAGAACACCACCTCCTTTAGAAGCTCGCGGCCGAGGGCGCTTCGCCGCGCGGGAGAGCCCTCCGGAGTGTCGTCGGCGTACATGTAGCGCCCGGTGTTGAGCCGCACGAGGCTTGAGGAGAAGGGCGAGGGCGCGGGGGTGCGGGTTTCCACGACGGAGATGACCCCCGCGCGGATCTCGCCGAGCACCTGCGAGAGACTGTCGAGGTCGAACTCGTCCTGAATGCAGGTCCGCCACGCCTCCGCGACGATCGGGAAATCGGGGTAGCGTCGAACGCGATCGAGGAGCTTCTTCGCCCGGAGCCTCGTGAGCCAGAGCGGCATCCGCTTGTTGACCGAGCGCTTCGGAAGGAGGAGCGCGCGCCCCGCGCTCTCGCGGAAGCGCGCTCCGAAGAAGCCGCTCGACTCGAGCTCCTCGGCGATGAGCTCGCGCGGATCGGCGGAGGCGACCTCGAGGAGGAGCTTCCGCGCGTCGATCTCGAGCGCCTCGGGCCCCGCCGCCTCCGCGAGCTCCTGAGGGAGCATGACGATGACGCAGTCGTTGTCGCTGAGGACGTCGAGCTCCGCGACCCTGCGGCGGAGGACCGCGCCGAGCGCGAGGGCGAAGGGACGGTTCACCCTGCCGCCCCACAGGGTGTGGAGGATGACCTGTCCGGCGGAGGTGCGCTCGATCACGAGGCGATGGCGATGGGGGAGGCCCGTGCGCGTCGCCTCCCGCTGGCGCAGGAGAAAGCTCTCGAGGCTCGCCGCCGACGCCTCGTCGAGGCCGTTCTCGCGGACGAGCTCGGGGAGAAAGCCGGGCCTGCCCGCCCGCCCGTCCCACTCCTCGAAGGCGAGGGCGATCGCCTGCGAGAAATGGAAGTCCCGATTGAGGCCCTCGCCCCGCCAGAAAGGCGCGGAGTTGATCGGCCCGTCCCAGGGGACGACCTTGACCTTCTGATGGTCGATCGCCGCGATCCGCCACTTCTGGGTTCCGAGCGTGAAGCTGTCTCCGACCTTCCGCTCCCAGACGAACTCCTCGTCGAGCTCGCCGATCTTCGCGTCGGTCGCGAGGAGGTGGAGGCCGTAATAGCCGCGGTCGGGAATCGTTCCCCCGCTCGTGTAGAGCAGGTAGAGCGCGCCCGGCCGTCCCCGAATGACGCCGGCCGTCCGGTCGACCGAAACGCGCGGCTGGAGCTCGCGCACGCGCGAGTCGGCGTACTTCCCCTCGAGCATCTCGACGACGGCGTCGAACTGCGCCCGACCGAGCGCGTGGTAGGGCTCGCTCGAGCGCAGGAACGCGAAGAGGTCGTCGAGCTTCCACGCCTCGACGCCGACCATTCCGATCACGATCTGCGCGAGGACGTCGAGGGGAGCCCGGACCGGGTGGATCTCCTCGATCTCCTGGCTCCGCGCGAGCTTCGCGATCACCCCGGCCCGGGCGAGATCCATGCCGTGTGAAGGAAAGAGGGTCCCTCGCGCGACCTCCCCGACGCCGTGGCCCGCCCGGCCGAGCCGCTGGACGGTCTGGGAGACCCCGGTGGGGGTCTCGACGAGGAGAACCTCGTCGAGATGACCGACGTCGATCCCGAGCTCGAGGGAGCTCGTGGCGACGATCCCGGAAAGCTCTCCCCCCTTGAGCCTCCTCTCGACGACCGCGCGGAGCTCCTTCGAAAGCGATCCGTGGTGCGCGTAGGCGAGAATAGGCTCCTCGCCCTTGTTGACGAGATGGGCGATGCGCTCGGCGAGGTGGCGGCTGTTCACGAAGACGAGGGTGGAGCGGCGGGCGAGCATGATCCTCCTGATCTCGGCGCCGAGCGTGTCCCAGTTCGTGTCGCCTGCGGGCGCGTCCTCTCCCCTTCCGAGGTAGCGGACGGCGAGGCTCACCTCTTTGCTCTCCTTGGAGCGGACGATCTCGACCGGACGCCGCTCGTAGGTCCACTCGCCGCCCCGGCTCGCGGCGAGGTAGCCGCCGAGAAAGCGCGCGGTCTCCTCCATCGGCTTGATCGTCGCCGAGAGCCCGATGCGCTGGAACTCGCCTGCGACGCGGACGAGCCGGTCGACCGCCGTGATGAGGTGGGTGCCCCGTTTCGTTCCGACGACGGCGTGGATCTCGTCGAGAATGACCGCGCGGACTCCCGAGAGGATCTGCCGGGAACGAGGCGAGGCGAGGATGAGGTTGAGGCTCTCGGGGGTCGTGATGAGGATCTCAGGCGGCCGACGGACCATCGCCTGGCGCTCGGAGCCCGGCGTGTCTCCGCTCCGCGTCGCCACCTGGAGATCGGGGAAAGCGGCGTCGAGCTCCGCGAAATAGGCGCGGAGCTCGTCGAGGGGGCCGACGAGATTCTCTCGGATGTCGGTGTTGAGCGCCTTGAGCGGAGAGACGTAGAGGACGCGCACCCCGCCCGCCTGCCACGCTCCGGTCACGAGCTGGTTGAGCGCGTAGAGGAAGGCCGCGTAGGTCTTCCCGGTTCCGGTGGGGGCGCTCAGGAGCACGTGGCGGCCCGCCGCGATCGCCGGCCAGGCGCGCTCCTGCACCTCGGTCGGACCCCGCCTGAAGCGCCGCTCGAACCATCGACGAACGTGAGGGTGGAAGGCGCCGAGAGCCTGGCTCTCCTCGGACATCCGGGCTCCCCTCACTCTACGTCGAAAGCGGCGTCCGACCCTTGAGGGAGCGCGCGAGGGTCGTGCGGTCGGCGTATTCGAGGTCGCCTCCGACGGGAAGCCCGGAGGCGAGGCGCGAGACCGCGACCCCCGACCCCTTCAGCAGCCGCACGACGTAGAGGCCGGTCGTGTCGCCCTCGACGGTCGGGTTCGTGGCGATAATGACCTCGCGGACGCCCTCCCGCCTCACCCGCTCGAGGAGCCCCGCGAGGTTGAGCTTCTCGGGCCCCATGCCGTCGATGGGCGAAAGGACGCCCTGCAGGACGTGGAAGAGCCCGTGGTACTCGTTCGTCGCGTCGATAGTCTGTACGTCCTGCGGCTGCTCGACGACGCACAGGACGGTCCGGTCGCGCCGGGGATCGGCGCAGACCGAGCAGGGGTCCTCCTCGGTGTAGTTCCCGCAGACGGAGCAGCTCCGTATCCGGTCGGGGAGCTCCGCGATCTGCCGGGCGACCGTCGCCAGGTACGAGCGGTCCGCTTTGAGGAGGTAGTAGGCGATTCGCGACGCGCTCTTCCGCCCGATGCCCGGAAGCCGGCTCAGATTCTGCACGAGAAGATCGAGCGTCGTCACCTCACAGTCCCAGGAGCTCCGTCGGGAGATCCATCCCGCCGGTGATGTCGGCCATCTGCTCGCGCATCTTCTCCTTCAGCTTCGCGAGGGCGTCGCTCAGAGCGGCCCGGACGAGATCCTGGAGCATCGGAATGTCGCCGGGGTCGACCGCCTCAGGCGAGATGGATACGCTCCGTACGACCATTTGGCCGGTGAGCTCCACGCGGACCATGTCGCCGCCCGCGGTTCCGGTCACGACGACGCTCTTCAGTCGATCCTGCATCGAGCTCATACGCGACTGCAGGTTCTGGAAGTTTTTCAACAGATCCATGGGATTCATGCCTCGCCTCCCTTGATCACCTCGCCTCGAAAGACTCTCTTCACGAGCTCGACCTGCTCGTCTCGGGCGGGACGTGCCTCCGCGGGGCTCTTCGTCTCGAGCGAGATCCGCACCTTCTCGCCCGTGACGCTGAAGACCGCCTCGGTGACCGCGGCGAGCTCCTGACGCACCCGGTCGGAGACGTAGTTGCTGTCGAAGGCGAGCTTGAGCTCCCCGCCCTCGATCCTCCACTCGCTCGCCGTTTCCACCGCCGTCGAGAGCGCCGGGCGCGACGTGCGCAGCGCGGCGACGACCCGCTCCTTCGTGGTGTCGGGGGCGGGCGGGGGGACGGAGGGCGGCGCGGCGTCGGAGTCGTACGGCTCGCTCTCGTCGTCGGGCTCGTCGAGGTCGTCGGAAGGCGGCTCCTCGGGCGAGGCGCTTCGCGCGGGAACGACCTCGGCCGGAGGAGTCCGGCCGAGCTCTCCGCGGAGCTCGCGGAGCTCGCCGAGGATCTCGCCGGGGGTGAGGTATCCTGAGAGCGCGGCGAGACGGCTGAGGACGAGATCGAGCTCGAAGCGCTGGTTCAGCGAATAGCGGAGATCCCGGTAGAGATCGAGGAGGAGACCGATGGCCTGCTCGAGCTGCGAGACCGTGTAGCTCTCGCGCGCGACCGTCGAGAAACGGTCGAGCGCGCTTCCGAGAAGGGACTCGCGCGCGATGCCGTGCTTCGCGAAGAGCAGGCTCCGGAAGTAGCCCGCGAGCTCCATGACGAGCTGTTCGACCGAGACGCCCTTCATGAGGAGCTCGTCGGCGAGCTCCACGACCCGCTTCCCCTCGCCCGAGACGCAGGCTTCGGCGATCGCGTTGATCGCCTCGACTCCCGAGAGACCGAGCCGGTCGCGGACGAGCTCGAAGGTGAGCTCCTTCCCGGAGAGGGAGACCACCTGATCGAAGAGGGTGTAGGCGTCGCGAAGGGAGCCGGTGGCCTCCTTCGCGATCCAGAAGAGCGCCTCGCGCTCCGCCTTCATGCCGGTCTCGGCGCACAGCCCGGCGAGACGCTCCTCGATGGTCTCGACGGGGATGAGGCGGAAGTTGAACTGCTGGCAGCGCGAGCGGATCGTCGCCGGCACCTTGTGAACCTCCGTCGTCGCAAAGACGAACACGATGTAGGGCGGCGGCTCCTCGATCGTTTTCAAGAGCGCGTTGAACGCCGCGTTCGACAGCATGTGCACTTCGTCGATGATGTAGACCTTGTAGCGGCCGCTGTTCGGCGCGAACAGCACCTCGTCCTTGATCTGGCGGACGTCGTTGACCGAGGTGTTCGACGCGCCGTCGATCTCGATGACGTCGAGCGCGTTGCCGCGCGCGATCTCGAGGCACGACGAGCAGGCTCCGCACGGCGAGTCCGTCGGGCCCTTCTCGCAGTTGAGCGCGCGGGCGAGAATGCGCGCGGCGGAGGTCTTTCCCACGCCGCGCGGGCCCGAAAAGAGGTAGGCGTGCGCGACGCGACCCGCCTTGATCGAGCTCTTGAGGGTCGAGATCACGAACTCCTGGCCGGCAAGGTCGTCGAAGCGCTGCGGCCGCTTGCGGGTGGCGGTAACTTCAAAGGTCATTGCGTATCCAACAAGAAACCCCTTTGGCTCTTATCAAGCCGCCCGCGGCACAGTGGCCTTTCACCTACCGCTGCTACCTTCCGGTCCTGACGGGGTTGGGTGAAGGCCGCTAGCGCGGAGCCTGACGGGGTGCCAAAGGGGAGGTCCGGAGAGAGAGGGATTCGAACCCTCGGTACCCGGTTAGAGTACTCACGCTTTCCAAGCGTGCACCTTCGACCGCTCGGTCATCTCTCCCGAACACACTTTTTTACACGACGGAGAGAGAGGGATTCGAACCCTCGGAAGTGCAATGCACCTCAACGGATTTCGAGTCCGCCCGATTCGACCGCTCTCGCATCTCTCCAACGCGTGCCCAAGAGGACTCGAACCTCCGGCCTTTGGATCCGCAATCCAACGCTCTATCCAACTGAGCTATGGGCACGTACATACGTCTCCGGAGAGGGAGGGATTCGAACCCTCGGTACCGGTTTTGCCAGCACAACTCCTTAGCAGGGAGCCCGATTCGGCCACTCTCGCACCTCTCCAACTGAGCGAAAAACCTGACTTATCCGAGCCGGTACCGTGAGTCGTTCGGAGAAGGTGGGATTCGAACCCACGGAGCCTTGCGGCTCAACGGTTTTCAAGACCGCCTCCTTAAACCACTCGGACACCTCTCCAAAAAGCGCTGCTTGCTTCATTTTCACTATATTCTTCGGCGAAGCCTTTTGTCAACAATCGACGATTGTCGGCGGAGCGGGCGGAGCCCGCCCCGCCTCAGGCGCGCGGACCTCCCCGCCTCTCCGGCTCCGCCTCGATGGCGGAGCGGATCGCGCGAAGCACCTCCGAGGGGAGGTACGGCTTGGGAATGATCTGGAACACGCCCGTCTCGATGAGCCGGGCGCGGGTTCCCGCGTCGACGAACCCGCTCGAGATGATCACCTTCGCG
>JASHNV010000159.1 GCA_030041455.1 Spirochaetia bacterium | reverse complement strand
CGTCGCATCAAAAGTCGCACGCCGGAGAAGCGGGCAACCGACCTTGAAAAGCGGCATCAAGCCCACCCTGTACGCTATTTCCTGTACGTGATCGTCCTCGTCATCGTCGTCGTGACCTTCGTCGCCTACCCGGTGGTGCGAAGCGCGGTCGGCCCGGGGAGCGTCGTTTTCGGGAGCTATAAGGGAACCGAGATCCGCTACGTTCCCGGAAAAACCGACGATTACTTCACCAAGCAGATCCAGAACATCCAGCAACAGCTTCAGAGCCAAAATCAGCAACAACCCGCGAGCTCCGAGCTTCAGTCCTACGAAATCTGGCGCGAGGCCTTTGAGCGCACGGTGATTCACGCGGCCGTCATGGACGATGCGCAGCGGAGCGGCCTCATCGTCACGAGCGCGGCCGTCGACGAGGCGCTTGCGCAGTACGGACCCTACGTCGTCAACGGAAAGTTCAGCATCGACGCGTACAATCAAACTTCGGCCACCGAAAGGGTCGCAAACCGGAGCTTCTTTCACGATTCTCTCGTCGAGCAGCAGTACTACGACGACATCCTCTCCGGGCAAAAGTTCAGCTCGGCGACCGTCGACTTCATCAAAACCATGCTTTCGCCGGAGAGGTCGTTCCGCTACGTCGCCTTTACCTTTGATCAGTACCCCGCCGATCTCGTCGCCGCCTATGGTCAACACAACGCCAAGCTGTTTCGAACCATCAAGCTCAGCAGGATCACGATAAAGACCGGCGAGTCCGACGCGAAGGCCGTCTATCTCAGGCTCGAGGGAAACGGCGCCCTCTTCTCCGAGCTCGCCCGCAACCTCTCGAAAGACGCCTACGCGGACAAGGGCGGCGAGATGGGCGTCAAGACGTACAACGATTTGCGGCCTGACTTCCAAAACCAGGGCGACCTCGACAAGCTCTTCGCGATGCATGAGGGCGACATCAGTCCGGTGTACAAGACCTCGTTCGGCTGGGTGATCTACCGCGTCGACCAAGCCGCGACGGACCCCGATTTCACGGATCCTGCGACCGTCAAGACCGTGCGAGACTACATGAGTCAGTTCGAGCGGGGCAAGATAGAAGACTACCTGACCGACCTCGGCAACAAATTCCGCGACGGTGCGCTGCAATCGGGTTTTGAAGCCGCCGCCGCGAACGCCAAGCTCGTCGTTCACTCGACCAATTATTTTGCCGTCAACTACGGCGATTCCTCGTTCATGCCCACGATCAAGACCAACGACGACAATGACGCCCTTTCCTCCGCTTCCTACAAGGCCGATTTCCTCACCGAGATTTTCTCGTTGAAGGTGAACAGCATCTCCAAGCCGATCATCCTCGATACGAATATCGTCGTCATGCAGCCGACCGACGAGCGGCCGGCCCCGGCCGACGAAACGTCGGGCGTCGCCTCCTACTTCCCCTATATCGCCCAGCAGTACGCGGAGCAGGATTTCGGCGCGCAGATACTCGCATCGAAATACCTGACCGATAATTTCCAGCAAGTGTACTTCACCAGCATAAACCGTCCGAATCCTTGATGGCCGGCGGAGACCCTCTCCTCACCGATACGGGGAACGGCCTGACGATCCTCTACCGCGGGAGGCGGCTCTACTCGCCGGCTGAGCCGCGCTCCTCCGCGCAGAGACGGGCGAGGTCGCAGGCGCTTCGCGACCACACGCTCTACGTCCTTCCCTCTCCTCTTTTCTTCTACGGGGTCCCCGAGCTCCTCGGCCGGCTGCCGCCGAGCTGTCATCTCCTCTGCGTCGAGATAGACCAGGAGCTCATGGCCCTCTCGCTTCGAAACGTCGACGAGGCGCTCCTCCGGGATCCGCGCCTCACGTACGTGCGGACCGAAAGCGCCGAGGCGATCGCTTTGACCGTTCGGGGATTCGACCTCGGTCGCTTCAGGCGGTGCGAGGAGATCAGGCTGTCGGCGGGACACTCCCTCTACCCGGAAGCCTATCGCCTGTTGCTCGAAGCGGCGGAGGGCGAGATACACGCCCATTGGCGCAATCGCATGACGCTCATCCACCTGTCGAGCCTGTGGATTCGGAACGTCTTCCTCAATTTGCCGAGGGTCCCGGAAGCCTCGGACCTGAGCGAGCTGCGCACCTCCCTTCCGATCGTGGTCGCGGGCGCGGGGGAATCGCTTGAGGGCGCCATTTCCAAAATCGAGCAGGCGCGCTCCTCGCTCTACCTCCTTGCCGCGGACACCGCGATTCCGGTGCTCGCCGACTTCGGGCTCGCGCCCGACGGCGTCGTGGTGCTCGAGGCTCAGGCCTCCAATCTCGACGACTTCATCGGATTTCGCGGCGGGCAGGTGGACGTCCTCGCCGACCTCTCCTCCTATCCCCGGGCTTTGCAGCGCTTTCCGGGCCCACGCTTCCTGTTTTTTTCCGATTTCGGCCGCGTGCCGCTCTTCGACCGCATCGAGGCGGCGGGCCTGCTCCCGACGAGAATCGCGCCCCTCGGTTCGGTCGGGGTCGCCGCAGTCTCCTGCGCTCTTCGCATGACCGCCGGTCCGGTCTTCCTCGCCGGGCTCGACTTCTCGTTCAGGCCCGGGAAGACCCACGCGAGGGGCTCCCCGCCCCACCGCCTCGCCCTGAGATCGTGGGACAGGCTCAAGCCGCCCGCCGTGTACCGTCGCGAGGAGGGGCGCGCGGGCACGACGGCCCTCGACAAGGAGGGGGCGAGCGTCGCGACGAACCCCGCGCTCCTCTCCTACCTCACGGCGCTCCGCCAGCTCGTGCGGGGCGAGTCGCGCGTCTTTGACCTCCGCTCAGGCGGGCTCCCCCTCGGCCTGCCGAGCGTCGAGAGCGCGGCGGCGTTTTCCGCGCTTCTCGGCGGCCGAGCCGACCCCGGAGGCTCCAAGAGCGGCCCGATCCGGCCTGAAATCGGCGACGTCGCCGGCTTCCTTCGCGACGAGGACCGCCGCATCGCCAGGATGATCCGCCTCGCGGAAGCCTCCCTGGGCGGGGAGCCGGCCGACGGGCTTTCCGAGGCCCTCGGCGAAGTCGGGTACCTCTACCTGCACTTCCCCGACCGTCCCGCCTTCCCGAGCGTCGAGGCGGGCTTCCTCAGGCGCTGCATCGAGTCCGCGGACAGCTGCAGGCGATGGATCGCGCAGGCGCTTCGGAGCACGGCCTAATCGTCCTTCGTCTTGAGGACCGCGAGAAACGCCGACTGGGGAAGCTCGACGTCTCCGATCATCTTCATGCGCTTCTTGCCCTCCTTCTGTTTCTCGAGGAGCTTGCGCTTGCGCGAGATGTCGCCTCCGTAGCACTTCGCCGTGACGTCCTTGCGGAAGCCCGAAACGGTCTCGCGGGCGATGATCGTGCTTCCGATCGCGCCTTGGATCGCGATCTTGAACTGCTGCCGCGGGATCTCGTCGAGGAGGCGCTTGCAGACGATGCGGGCGCGAGCCTGCGCGTGGTCGCGAAAGACGAGCTGGGAAAGGGCGTCGACCGGCTTCCCGTTGATCATGATGTCGAGCTTCACGAGCTCCGTGCGCTTGAAGTCGCTCACGGTGTAATCGAACGACGCGTAGCCGCGGCTGATCGATTTCAACCGGTCGTAGAAGTCGAACAGCACCTCCGCGAGCGGCATCTGGTAGACGATCTCGACTCGCTTCTCGTCGAGATAGGTCATGCCGGTCTGGGTTCCGCGCTTCTCCAGGCATAGGGTCATGAGCCCGCCGAGGCAATCGGAGGGCGTGATGATCGAGGCGTTGATGTAGGGCTCCTCGACGAACTCGATGCTCGACGGGTTCGGGTAGTCGCTCGGATTGTCGATGAAGATCACGCTTCCGTCGCTCATGCCGATCCGATAGCGGACCGACGGGGAGGTGAGCACGATCGAGAGATCGGACTCCCGCTCGATTCGCTCCTGGACCACCTCGAGGTGGAGCAGCCCGAGGAAGCCGCACCGAAAGCCGAATCCGAGCGCGGCGGAGGAGTCCTTCTCGTAGACGAGCGCCGCGTCGTTGAGCCTGAGCCGGTCGATCGCCGACTGGAGCTCCTCGTAATCGTTCGCGTCGATCGGGTAGATTGACGAGAAGACGACCGGCTTCACTTCCTTGAAGCCCGGAAGCGGCGCCTCGCACGGGTCGAGGTCGTCGGTCACCGTGTCCCCCACCCTCACCTCCGAGACCTCCTTGATTCCCGCGATAAAGTAGCCGACGTCGCCGGGCGAAAGACCTTCGGTAGCCTCCAGACCGATCTTGAAGAAGCCGGTCTCCTCCACCCGATATCCCGATTTCCCCGACCAGAAGCGGATCTGCTGGCCGGGCTTGAGGCTCCCCGAGAACATCCGCACGTAGACGATCACGCCGCGATACGCGTCATAGCGCGAATCGAAAATGAGGCCTCGGAGGTGCTCGTCGGCGGGAGGCGTCGGCGGCGGAACGAGCCTCACCACCGCGTCGAGCAGCTCGTCGATCCCGATGCCCTTCTTCGCCGAGACGAGGCAGACGGTGTCCACGTCGAGGCCGAGATCGTGGTCGATCTGGTGCTTCACGCCCTCGATATCGGCGGCCGGCAGGTCGATCTTGTTGATCACGGGGATGATCTCGAGATTGTGCTCGAGCGCCATGTACATGTTCGAAAGCGTCTGCGCCTCGACGCCCTGCGTCGCGTCGATGAGGAGAATGGCGCCCTCGCAGGAGGAGATCGCCCGCGACACTTCGTAGGAGAAGTCCACGTGCCCGGGAGTATCGACGAGATTGAGTCGATACTCCCGGCCGTTCGCGGAGTACGGAATGGAAACCGCCTGGGATTTTATCGTTATGCCCCGCTCGCGCTCGATGTCCATGGTGTCGAGGATCTGATCTTGAAAGTCGCGCTCCTCGACGAGATGGGCTCGTTGAATGAAGCGGTCGGCGAGGGTCGATTTCCCGTGGTCGATGTGCGCGATGATGCAGAAGTTGCGGATGTTGCTGAGCGGGATCATTGCCGGGATCATATAACGGGGGACGGCCCGGAATCTACCCGTCCAAGATCGAGCGAACCTTGTTGACGAAAACGTTCGGGTCGAAGGGCTTCTGGATGAAGTCCGACTCGGGAAGATCGAGGCTCTTCGCGCGAAGCGCCTGATCGGGATAGCCGGACATGAAGAGAATACGGAGGTCCGGCTTGATTTCCCTCAGTCGGAGCGCGAGGCCGCGCCCGTCGATGTGCGGCATGACGACGTCCGAGATGAGCATGTCGATCTCCATGCGATGCTGCTCGCAGATCAAGAGCGCCTCGCCGGCGTTCCCGGCCTCGTGCACGCGGTAGCCCTTCAGCGAGAGCAGCTTGGTCACGAGCGTTCGAACCGCTTCCTCGTCCTCGACGAGGAGTATCGTCTCGTTGCCGCGGGTCGAGAGCTTCGGCGCCTCGGGCTCGCAGGCGACTTCCGCCTCCTCGGCGGCGAGGGGGAAGAAGAGCGTGAAACGGGCTCCTTTCCCGACCTCGCTCTCCACGAGAATATAGCCTTCGCTCTGCTCGACGATTCCGAAGACCGTCGCGAGGCCGAGCCCGGTGCCCCGCTCGTCGCCCTTCGTCGTGAAAAACGGCTCGAATATCTTCGCGACGAGCTCGGGCTCGATCCCGATCCCCGTGTCGGCCACCGATATCTTGACGTAGGCGCCCGCCGGAATGTCGCCGGTCACCGACGGGCTCGGCGAGTCGAGCCTCACGTTGCGCGTCTCGATGTGCAGCTGGCCCCCCGACGGCATCGCGTCGCGGGCGTTCGCGACGAGGTTTATGAGGGACTGCTCCACCTGCACGGAGTCCACGAACACCTCGGGCCGCTCCGCCTCGGTGTAGACGTGCAGCGTGATGTCCTCCGAGATGAGCCTCAGGAGGATCTTCTCGAGGTCGCGCACGAGCACGTTCACGTCCACGATCGCGGGGTTGAGAACCTGGCGCTTGCTGAAGGCAAGGAGCTGTTTCGTGAGCGCGGTCGCCTTGTCGGAGGCGTTTTGAATGCCGTCGACGTCCTTGTCGATCGGCTTTCCCGCCGCCGCCTTTTCGCGAATCATCGAGCTGTACCCCAGGATGACCGTGAGCAGGTTGTTGAAATCGTGCGCGACGCCGCCCGCAAGGCGTCCGACCGCCTCCATCTTCTGGGATTCCCGTAGCTGCCGGCCGAGCTTCTTGATCTCGGAGGTGTCGATGAGGTAGCCTTTGATCTCGGTGAGGCTGTCGGAGGCGTCGAAGTACGCGATGACGTTCGCGAGAACGGTTTTCCGTCCGTTCTGCCGGGTGCTCAGCGTGGTCTCGAGGAGCTTCAGCCTTCGCTTCGCCTTGAGCTCCGACCAAAAGCCGTCCCGATCCTCCGCCGAGACGAAAAGACGGTTGATGTTGGAGCCGAGCGCCTCCTCGACGGACGCATACCCGAGCAGGTCGACGAAAGCGAGGTTGCACTCGACGATCGACCCCTCGGGCGACGCCACGAAATCGCCCGACAGGTCGTCGTCGAAAAAGCGGCGGTAGCGCTCCTCGCTCTCCTTGAGCTTGCGCGAGAGCTCGTGACGGTAGAGCGCCATCTCGATGGTGGTTTTCAGCTCCCGTTCGTCGAACGGCTTGATGATGTATCCGAACGGCTCGGTGAGCTTCGCCCGCTCGATCGTCTCCGCGTCCGCGTAGGCGGTCAGCATGACGACCGGAAGGTCGAAGCGATCGCGGATGATGCCCGCCGCCTCCACGCCGTCGATCTTCCCCTGAAGGCGAATGTCCATGAGAACGAGCTCGGCCCGCAGGCCGTCAAGCGCCGCGAGCGCCTCCTGAGCGGCGGAGAAAAGGCCGACCACCGGATACCCAGCCCGTTCCAGGTGCATCCGGATGTCCAGCGCTACAATGATCTCGTCCTCGACGACCACTAGGCGAGCTTTCCCCATTCTTGAACCTGCCAACGCGACGGGACAGTCTACAGGGAGCGGCGCAATTTGAACAGCGGCCCGCGGTCGCGCGCTATCCGCCGCCTCGAATTTGGAACTTGACCGCGTACTGCACGAGCTCCGCCGAGTCCCGAAGATTCAGCTTACGCTTCAGGTGCGAGCGGTAGGTCTCGACGGTCTTTACGCTGAGATTGAGCGCCTTCGCGATCGTGCTCGTCCCCCTTCCGAGGCCGATGAGCTGAAAGACCTCAAGCTCGCGGTCGCTCAAGCTGTCGATCGCGGGGAAAAGCTCCTGCCCCCGTCGCGGGGTCCCGCCGGCAGGCGAGGAGGTGTAGGCGGCGAGGAGCTCGGAGCTGAACGCCGGGCTCAGGTAGACCCTGCCCGCGAGGACCTCGCGCACGGCGAACATCATGTCGTCGGTCGCCTCGGTCTTCATCACGTAGCCACGAGCTCCCGCCCTGAGCGACCGCTCGGCGTACAGGCGCTCGTCGTGGAGGGAGACCACGAGCACGCGCACCCGGGGGTACATCGCCGCGATCTCCTTGATGAGGTCGAGGCCGTTGCCTTCCTTGAACGACAGATCCACGATCGCGAGGTCGGGCTTGCGTTCGGCGATGAGCTTGAGCGCCTGCGCGGCGTCCGATGCCTCCCCGACGACGGAGAGATCGGGCTCCTGCGCGATCATCTGGATGAGCCCTTGGCGGACGATCGGGTGATCGTCGGCCACGATGATTTTCCGCTTCACCGCTTGACGCGCTCCGCCGCGCGCTCGATCGGCAGTCGGCATTGGACCTCGCAGCCTCCATCCCGCGCCGTACGGATCGAGAACTGCGCGTTGATCGACCTCGCCCGGTACTCCATGATCTTCAGCCCGAGGCCGGGGGACTCGCCGCGCTCGAATCCGGCCCCGTCGTCCCTGATCGTCAATATCAGCTCGCCGTCTTCCTCCTGAAGGATCGTCTCCACCGTCGAGGCGCCCGAATGCTTGACGGCGTTGGTCAACGCCTCCTCGGCGACGTGATACAGCTCGTCGGCCACGACCTCCGCGAGGGGCGAGACGCTCGTCGGCGAGCGGAACTCCGTCCTCACCCCGTAGGTCGCTCCGACGCCCGCGGCGAGCTCCCTCAACGCCTCCTTCAGCCCCAACGACCGGAGCGCCGCCGGCATGAGGCCCTCGGCGAGCTCGCGGGTCATGAGCACCCCAGCCTTGATGAGCTTCTCAAGCTCGTGGATACCCTCCCGCTCGCAGTCGATTCCGAGCGCTTTCAGTCTGAGCTCGAGCGCCTTGACCCGAAAGAGCACGCCGGCGAGATGCTGCCCGAGGCTGTCGTGAAGGTCCCGTCCGATGCGCGCTTGCTCGCTGTTTCGGATCTCGAAGAGGCGTTTGTCGAGATTCTTTCGAGCCGTGATGTCCCGCGCGATGATGGAGACCGCCGCCACCTTTCCCGTGCTGTCCTTGATGCCCGACGCCTTCACCGAGATCTCGATGATCTGCCCGTCCTTCCGCCTGCGGGCGGTCTCGAAGTGCTCGATCGCCTCGCCGCGCGAAAGCCGCTCGAAGATCCCCGGCATCGCCGACGGGATATGCTCCGGGGTCAGCGCGTCGAGGCGGAGGCCCTTCACCTCGGACTCCTCGAAGCCGAACATCTTCGCCGCCCCGGAATTCCAGCTGAGAATAACCCCGTCGAGCGTGGCGCTCAGAATGCAGTCCTCCGACGACTCGACGATCGCGGCAAGCTGCGCTCGGGTCGCCTCGGCTTGAATCTGGCGGCTTACGTCCCTGAGCACCACCACGAAGCCCGGGGCGGGCCCGGAGGCCTGCACGGTCCGCGCGACGCTGCATTCGACCGGGATCTCCCGGCCGTCGAAGCAGCGGAGCGTGCATTGGCGGACCCCGCCGTGAAGCGCGGCGTCGAGGGGATCGAGGGGCCTTCCCTCGGCGTCCGAAAGGCGCATGAGCTCGCCGAGCGGACGCCCCACCGCGTCCTCCTGCCCGAGGCGCAGCAGCGTTCGGGCGGACTCGTTGACGAGCCGCGTCGCGCCCGAGCCGTCGATCGAGACGACCGCGTCGAGGATGCTGTTGAGCGTCGTGGAGAGAAAATCTTCGCTTTCAAGCAGCTTCAAGCCGACCTTGTGCCTATAGAGAGCCATTTCGATCGTCGAGTAGAGCTCGCGTCCGACGAAAGCCTTCGTGAGGTAGCCGTACGGCTCGGTGAGCTTCGCCCGCGCGAGCGTCGCGTCGTCGCTGTAGGCGGTGACGAAGACGACCGGGATCCGGTGGCGGGAGCGTATGCGCTCGGCCACCTGGATGCCGTCCATCTCGCCTTTGAGCTTGATGTCGAGCAGGACGAGATCGGGCCCCTCGATCTCGACGAGGCTGAGCGCCTTCTCGCCGGTGGAGGCCGGTCCGAGGACTCGATAGCCGAGCGAGCTGAGAGCGCGCTTCATGTTCAGCGCGACGATGGACTCATCTTCGACGATCAGGATCGACGAGCTTTCCATGTTCGCGCGCGGATCAAATGAAATCGCTCACGCGAAGATCGGCGTCTATCTCCACGCCGCCCCTTGAGAATCCGGCCTTCGCCCCGAGGAGGTTGAACTCGAGCATCGCCGCCTCCTTGGCCCGGTTGACGATCCACTTGTTGATGACGATCGAGTCGCCCGCGGAGAGCCCCGTCTCGTCGGCGATCGATCCGGGATAGACGTTCGTGACGCGGTACTCCGACCCCCAGAAGGTGGTCTTCGCGAGCGCCAGGTCCATCCCGAAGAGCGCGACGATCACGTTGTCCCTCGTGTCGCGGCGGAGCGCTTCGTTGAGCGGGACGAAGGGGCGCGCGCCGGCGGCGATGATTCCGACGACGCTCTCCGTTCCCCGCTCCCATTGGAGCTTGACGAGCGAATCGGTGCTCAAGCGAAGAATGGCCTCCTGGGCGTCTCGGACCTTCGTGAAGCGCTCGCCGTCGATCGACTCGATGACGTCGCCCTCGCGCAAGCCCGCCCGCGCCGCCGGAGAGTCGGGAAGCACGTAGGTCACCTCTAGGCCCCCTTGCGCCTCCGTCACCTCCATGCCGAGCCACGGATGCCTGACCTCTCCGCCCCGGTAGAGGGCCGGCACGAGCATGGTCACCCAATGCCCCGGAATGGCGAAATTGATGCCCTGGAACTGCTCGATTCCCGCGAAGACGACCCCCACGAGCTGGGAGGCGTCGTCGACGAGCGGCCCGCCGCTGTTGCCCGGGTTGACCGGGACGTCGATCTGCAGGGTGTCGCCCACCTGTTGGATCTGCCTCCCGCTCGCCGAGATAATGCCCGCCGTGATCGTGTTCTCAAGCCCTCCGGGCGAGCCGATCGCGTAGATCCGCTGCCCCGGCTGAAAGTCCTCGATGTCGTTGAACGAAAAGATATAGCGGGGGGTGACGCTCACCTTCAGGAGCGCGATGTCGAACACCCGGTCGTAGCCGACCACCTTCGCCGGGATCACGGTGTTCTGGTCGGTCGACAGGCGGATGGACAGCTTCGTGTAGCCCGAATAGGAGGGGTCGACCACGCTCTGAATGACGTGGTAGTTCGTGATGAGGTAGCCCTCTTTGTCGACGAAGAAGCCGGAGCCGATCACGGTGTCCGGAAAGCCGACACCGTTCTCGAGCTTGATGCCCCGATTGACCCAGACGGTGACCACCCCCGACAGCATGTCGGCGGGGGTGAGCTTTCGATTCAGGAGCTCGGTGTAGGACGGGGGAATCGGAAGCTTTTCCGCGGTCATGTAGTCCACGATCTGCCGCAGGACGATCCGATCCATCTCCGAGACGGCGAGATCGCCGTAGGTCGTTACGACCGATCGCGCCTGCGCTCCGGCGCGAAGCGCCTCGCCGAAGACGAGGAGGGAGGGAATGAGCATCGACTTGGCCCGGTACTCGTTCGCCACGTCGAGAAGCAGCTGCGCCTTGGTCCACCCCGGGAAGGCTCCGGGATGGAGGAGCCTGAAGGAGCTGAAGAGCTCGTAGGCGCGCTCATAGTCGCTTCCCTTCACCGCCGCGGAGAACTGGTCCTTCACCTTGCTTTCGGCCTGCTCGGAGAGGGAGCCGATCTCCGCCGGCGCCGCGCTCGTCGAGCTGCGGCTGAGGGTCGATATGTCCTGCAGCGCTTCGAACGGCCGGTCGGAGTCGATGAGCCGCGTGATGCTCTCCACCGTCGCCTCCCGGGTCTTCGGAGCCTCGGCGAGGCGCGCGGGAACCGTCCGGCAGGAGAGCGCGAGGAGCGCGAGGAGCGCGCAGGCCGGAAGCCTCTTCACTTGGTCGCCTCTTCGGTGACGATGTCGAAGACTCCGTTCAGCTTCGTCGAGACCTCGAGAATGGTCTTGGACGGAGTCGGACGGGACTCGATCGCGTCCACGATTCCGTCGCCGTTGTAATCCCACTTGAGGACCGGGTAGGGAAGGAGGTCCAGGGTAAACTCCGGTCTTCCGGTATGCTCGGGGTCGTAGACCACTCTCGCGAGCGCGCCGTCGCGGTAATACTCGGTGACCTCGAACTTCCCCTTGTTCTCGATATCGCGCCGAGCCTCGGTCTTCACCTTCCCATTGTACAACACCTCGTAGCGGTAGGTCTTGCCCCTCCACTCCTCCTCGAGCCTGCGCACGCCGTCGATTCCGAGGTTCCAGAGGCTCTCGGGCTTGCGCGTCGTTACGTCGACCTGTTCTTCGCTCAGCGCGGCCGCGAAAAGGCGGTCGGCCGAAAGATCGGGAGGGTACGCCGGCAAGGGAGGGAACAGGAGCGCTCCCCGCCCGTTGCGCGAAGGGGATAGGAGCGGAAGGCTCAGGCTCTCCGGTCCCATGGCGTAGGTGGTGCGGGTGTCGCCTCGGGTAAAGGTCACGCTCCTCACGAACGGATAGTCGCGATAGACAATCCGGTACGCGACGTCGCGCTCGTAGACGGTCGCGCGAGCGGGGCGCCCGCCTGAGAACGAGATATCGTAAACCGGCAGGCCGTCATGCGCGCTATCGAGGACGAGCCGCGTGAGCTGTCCGGCCCGGTAGCGCGCGGTCTCGTCGGGATCGTCTCCGCCCGAAAGGTCCCGCTTGGAGACGCCCGAGAAGGCGGCGACCTTGGACCGAAGATACGCCGCGATCTTCCGGTCGCGGAGCGAGGCGTAGAGCGCCTCGGCGTCGCCCCCCCTCGCGAGGCCTCCGCCGCTCACGAACGCGTCGATCTCGGCCTTCGTGACGGCGCGCGCGATGAGAAGGCGCCGAAGCGAGACGGCCGCCGAGCTTCCGTAGAGCGAGACGTAGGCGTCGATGAGCTTTCCCTTGAGCGCCCGTCCCTCCGAGTGGTCGATGACCGCGAGGAGCACGCCGGGAGGGAAATATCCGATATTGTCGCGGGCGAGGAAGCGCTCGCCGAGCCTCGCGCGAAACGAGGGGTCGGAGGCCGCGCGGAGCACGGCAAATCGAGCGTCCCACGGATAGGCCCCTGACGCCTCCCGGCAGACGCGCATCGCTTCGGCGACGCGGCCCGAGTCAATGAGCGCCCGGGCGTACAGGTAGGAGAAATTCGCGTCTCTCCCCTCGGGTATCTTCTCAAGCTGCCCGACCGCCTCCTCCGAGCGGCGCGTGCGAAACAGGAGCTCGGCAAGATCGAGCCTGCAGCGGTCTTCGGTCGAAACGGCGGGCCAGCGGCCGATCGAGAGCGCCCGAGAGAAGGCCTGGATCGCCTCCGGGATTCCTCGAGGCTCCCGCTCCTCCACCCTACCCCGCTCGAGGTAGGCCTCCGAGCTCTCCGGATCGAACTCGAGCGCCGTGTCGACGAGCTCGAGCGCCGTCTTCGCTTCCTTCGCCTGCCGTGCCGCGGCGGCCTGCTCCACGTAGAGGGCGGCGATGCGCAGGTCCTGGTCCTCGGCGCGCGGGACTTGCTGAGCTCCGGCTCCGTGCGCGGCAAAGGCGAGCACCGCGCATCCGAGGAGAACGTGCCGTTTCAAGCCTTTTCTATCTGCGCGACCTGCTCGGGACCCCACTCCGCCGCCAACGATCGAGCGGAAGCGTCCCCGGGAGCCGGGAGCTTCAGGAGCTCTCGGATCTCTCGGTCGTCGAGCGTCTCTTTGACGACGAGCGTCCGGGCGAGCTTGTCGAGCTGGTCGCGGTGCTCTTTCAAGATGGTCCGGGTCTCTTCGAGGCAGTCTCTCAGGATCTTGTGAATCTCCTGATCGATCTTCTGCGCGGTATCCTCGGAATACTCCTTGTGCTGCGCGATCTCCTTTCCGAGGAAAATGGGCTCGTCCTCCTGACCGAACGCGACCGGTCCGAATAGGGTGCTCATTCCCCACTCGCAGACCATCTTCCGCGCGATGTCCGTCGCCTGCTCGATGTCGTTCTTGGTGCCGGTGGTCGTCTCGCCGTACTCGAGCTCCTCGGCGACGTAGCCTCCGAGCGCGATCTTGATGCGGTCGATGAGCCAGCCCTTCTTCCGCGAATAGGTCTCCTTCTCGGGAAGCGAAAGCGCGAGGCCGAGCGCGCGCCCGTGCGGGATCACGGTGACCTTGTGGAGGGGATCGGAGAAGCGCAGGTGGTAGTGGAGCAGCGCGTGGCCGGCCTCGTGGAACGCCGTGGCGAGCTTCTCCTCCGCGGAGATGAGGCGCGAGCGCCGCGCCACCCCGAGCAGGGTCTTGTCCCGAGCCTCCTCGAAGTCCTCCATGCCTACCTTGTCCTTGTTCGACCGCGCGGCGAAGAGCGCCGCCTCGTTCACGAGGTTCGCGAGATCGGCGCCCGAGGAGCCCGGCGTGGCTCTCGCGATGCGCGCGAGGTCGACGTCGGCCGCCACCGGCACCTTGTGCGCGTGAATCGCGAGGATCGCCTCGCGCTCCCTCACGTCGGGCATGTCGACCACCACCTGGCGGTCGAAGCGCCCGGGGCGCAGGAGCGCCGGGTCGAGGACGTCGGGGCGGTTGGTGGCCGCGAGGATGATCACGCCGTCCTTCGTATCGAAGCCGTCCATCTCGACGAGCATCTGGTTCAGCGTCTGCTCGCGCTCGTCGTGGCCGCCTCCGTAGCCCGCCCCCCGCGTGCGGCCGACGGCGTCGAGCTCGTCGATGAAGAGGATGCACGGCGCGTTCCGTCGTCCCTGCTCGAAGAGGTCCCTCACGCGGCTCGCGCCCACGCCGACGAACATCTCCACGAAGTCCGATCCTGACATGTGGAAGTAGCTCACGTTCGCCTCGCCCGCGATCGCCTTCGCGAGGAGGGTCTTGCCGGTCCCCGGCATGCCGACGAGCAGCACGCCGGTGGGGATTCTCGCCCCGACCTTCGCGAACTTCGCCGGGTATTTCAAGAAGTCGACGATCTCCTGCAGCTCGTACTTGGCCTCCGTCTGGCCCGCGACGTCGCGGAACGTCACCCGCCTCGGAGAGTCGGTATAGCGCTTCGCCCGGCTCTTGCCGAAGGAAAAGGCCCTGTTCCCGCTTCCCTGCACCTGACGAAACATGAACCAGATGAAGGCAAAACCGAGAATCCACGGCACGACCTCGATGAAGACCCGGAAGGGGGAGACGCTCTTCGGCCCGCCCGCGACTCGAACGCCCTTGAGGCGAAGCTCCCCCATGAGACGGTCGTCGTAGTAGGGGATGACCGTCTTGAAGGCCGACTGCCCTCCGGACCGATCCTTGAGCACGCCGAGTATCTCGTTTTGATCGAGGATCTTGACCGAATCGATCTGGCCCCCGTCGAGGTAGCCAAGGAAGGTCGAGTAGGGAATCTCGGATGAGGCGCCGTTGTCGTTGATGACGAACAACAAGAGGAAGAGCGCGAGGAGCGCCGCGAGAAAAAACAGGGCAAACCTGTTGTTGTTGAAGCTGAAGTTCACCGGCTTGCGATCCTTGCCCTTATCGTCCTGCGTGCCCACGCCGTTCTCCCGTGACGTTGAAAAAAAACTTGAACTCGCTCGACACCGGCGCGTCCCCGTCCCGATCGGCGGGAGCGAAGCAGTCCCGATAGCCGAGCGCCTGTCCGAGCACCGCGACCACGGACCCGGAGCACACGACGACCGGCAGCCGCGAGCGATCCTTCTCGGAGACGCGCCACTCGTTGAAGAGCCGCTTGAGGGTTTTCGTGCCGTCGCCGAGCCGCACCGCGTCGCCCGCCCGTCTCGATCTCACGACCATCCCGCGCGGTCCGGAGGCCGAGACCGCTCCCCGGGATGAGGCGCGCCGTTCGACCATGAAGGCAAGCGAATCGTCGATTCTGTACCATATACCGGCGTCGACCGAGATAAGATAGCCTTTTTTCTTCGTTGCGACAATACGCGGCGTCCAGACGACGAGCCCGGCCTCCTCGGCGAGCTCCGCGCCGTACCCGCGAAGGAGGATCCTTCGAGGAGCGCTCGGCGCGCCGAGGCGGTAGGAGCGAACCGGGTCGAAGAAGCGGCTCGGAATCCTGCCGGAGGCGCCGAGCTCGTCGTAGAGCCTGAGGAGCGAGCGGACCCTGAGCGGCTTGGGCGCGCGGGCGAAGGCCTCGGCGCCGAGCGCGAGGCCTCCGCCGCGGCTCTCCCAACGAAGGACGCGCGCGTCGTCGAGCGCCTCGTCGATGTCCCGCATCTCGCGCGCGAAGCGGCCCATCGCGCGATCGACGCCGGGGAAGATCCTCCGGACGACCGGCACGAGCTCCCGGCGCACGCGGTTCCGCAGAAAGGCGGGCGAGGCGTTCGAGCTGTCCTCCCAGTAGTCAAGACCGCGATCGCGCAGGTAGGCGAGGACCTCCGAGCGGCTGCACGCGAGGAGCGGGCGGATGATCGCGCCGCGTCGAGCGGGAATGCCCTTGAGGCCGGAGACGAGCGAGCCTTGGAGAAACCGCATGAGGAGGGTCTCGATCTGGTCGTCGAGCGTGTGCCCCGTCGCGATGAAATCGAACGCCATCGCTTCCGCCGCCTCGGCGAGGAGCCGGTATCGCCGAGCGCGGGCGACCTCCTCGGTGCTCCGCGCCTCGGCGGAGACCCTGGAAGCGATCTCGCCGGGCGGAATCCGCTTGAGCGCCGTCTCGACGCCGAGCCGTGAGGCGGTCGCGAGGACGCGCTCGACCTCGGAGGCTCTCTCCTCCTCGCCGCGCAATCCGTGGTCGACATGGCAGCAGCCGACGCGGAGGCGGAGGCCCGGGAGCTCCGAAAGGGCGGCGAGGAGGCAGGTCGAGTCCGCGCCGCCTGAGAACCCGACGAGGACGCCGCTCCCCTCGGAAACGCCAAGCGCCCGGAGCGCGCGCTCAACTCTCTCCGGAAGGGTCCCGGCTCCGCCGATTGATCTCATTCATCACCTGGTCGGGAGGGGTCGTGAGGAGCTTGACGACGGCCTCCGCCGCCCTGGCCACCGCGCTCGCGAGGAGCCCGGCCTCTTCGGGGGGCGGAGTCCCGAGAACGTGGTCGATCACGGAGCCCGCCGCGGGGCGGCCGATTCCGATGAACAGCCGGGCGATCTCGTCGGTTCCCGCGCGCTCGATGATCGACTGGAGGCCGCGCTGGCCGGCGCTCGAGCCCCGCAGCTTGAGCCTGCAGGCGCCCGGCGGAAGATCGAGATTGTCGCACACCACGACGATCTCCGTTGAGCTCGCCCCCGAGAGACGCACGAGCGCGTCGAAGACGTCGCCCGAGTTGTTCATGAAGGTGAGGGGCTTTGCAAGCACGACCTTCACGCCGCCTTCTCGGCCCGTCCCCGCCACGTAGCGCCTGAACAGCGCCTTCCGGAGCGGGACTCCTAGGCGCTTCGACAGGAGATCCAGGGTCATGAAGCCGGCGTTGTGCCGGCTCGACTCGTAGCGCGCTCCCGGGTTCCCGAGGCCGACGACGAGAAGCGGCAGCTATTTCGCCTCGCCGGAGGAGGGCTCTTCGGCCTTCGCCTCGCCTTCCTCCGCGCCTTCCGCCGCGGCCTCCTCGCCCTCGACGGCTGCAGCCGGCGCCGCGACGACCTCCTCCTTGACGTAGGTCACGGAGACGACGACCTGCTCCGCGCCGCTCAGGTAGCGGACCCCGGGCAGGACCTCAAGGTGCGCGACGTGAATGGAATCTCCGACCTCCAGGCTCGTGACGTCCACGCTGATCTGCTCGGGAATGTCGCGCGGGAGGCATTCGACCTCGATCTGGTGCATGTTCTGGTCGAGAACGCCCCCGCCTCGAACGCCTTGGGCGGTGCCGGTGACCCTGATCGGCACGTGGGTTCTCAGGAGCTTGTTCTTGTCGACCTCGTAGAAGTCGATGTGGATGATTCGTCCGGTGATGGCGTCCGTCTGATAGTCCTTGACGAGGACGTCGTGGCTCTCGCCGTCGACCGCCAGGTCGATGATGGTGTTCTCCGAGACCCGCTTGAACTTCTGGCTGAACTCGTGCTCGTCGACCGCCACCGAGGCGCTCGCGGAGCGTCCGTACACGACCGCCGGGATCTTTCCGCTTCCGCGAAGCCTCGTGTTGGCCCCCTTCGACCCGACGCTCCTGCCGGTCGCCGCGAGAGTCTTGTGCTCCATGCTCATGCTCCTTCTTTGTGGACAGCGTAGTGATGAGACTGGGACGGCAGGATTCGAACCTGCGAAATGCCGGTACCAAAAACCGGTGGCTTACCGCTTGCCGACGTCCCAATGGTGAGAACCGATCTACTCTTGCTCGTCTCCATCGAGGTCCGATTCCCCTTCCGCGACCGGATTCTGCCCCGCCTTTTGATATTCCTGGAGAATTCGTTCCTGCAGGAGGCCGCGGAAGCTCGAGTTGATGGGGTGAGCGACATCTTTGTACTCGCCGGTCTTCGTTTTCCTGCTGGGCATGGCGATGAAGGCGCCGTTCTTTCCCTCGATTACCTTGACGTTGTGCACGACGAAGCAGTCATCAAAGGTCACGGTCACGTAGGCCTTGAGCTTTCCATCCGCAGTGACCTGCCTGATGCGTATGTCGGTGATCTCCATATAAGCCCTCCTCGCTCCCGCAGGAATCCGGCAGAAGTATTGTAATATGGTCAAGATCAGCAATCAAGCGGAATCATACCATCTTAGACTGACTCACCTCGGCGAACATCAGCTCGTGACAGGGAATTCGGCGGGCGTGCTCATGCCCCGGCCGTCCGCCCAAGATTACCCTGCCTGCTTTCAAAGAACTTCCGCGCGCACGCGCAAGAGGAACGGTACAGCCTCGTCCAGCCCAATTATACCGAAAACCGCCGAGCTGTCAACGTTCGTCCGGACCGTGAGCTCCGCGCGGAGCGGATTTTTCCTGCGAAAAACGGCGACAAACTCCGATAAATGAGTTGACATTATCAAATTGATACCCTTAGATTGAGTCTAAAGAGAACGGGCGCGTTCTTGAAACCGAGGGTGATATCATGCCATTTGACGGAGAGCAGTCCGAAGAGGAGAACCTCTTGCACTACCAGATGCAGGACGACGAAGACTTCTCGGAAGACGATCACGATGACGACGACTACTACGAGGAAAACTTCGACGATTACGAGAATGACTTCGAGGACGACTTCGACGAATTTGAAGACGACGAGAGCGTAGAGGACGACTATCACGACGACCTCACCGACGAGTCGGACGAGGACGACGAAGACTTCGAGGATGAGGACGACCTCGACGAAGAAGAGTATCTCGACGACGACTACGACTATGACGACGGTCTCGACTACGACGACTTCGACGAGTGACTGACCGGAACGCCTGAGAACCAGAGGTTCTCGAGGTCGTAGAACGCCCGCTTCTCCCTATCCATCAAGTGCACGATACACCCACCGCAGTCGACGAGGATCCAGCCGTCGTCCGACGCCCGTCGGTGACGATTGCGCGGCGAGAGATTCCGGCTGTCCAAGAACTCGTACAGATGGCGGAGAACGCCCTGCAGGTGACCGCTTCCCGACACGGTGCTGATGACGAAGAAGTCGGTCCAGCTCGTCTGACCCGACAGGTCGATGACCCGTGTGTCGACGCCCTTGTGCTCCTCGATCAAGCGCGCGATCTCGATGGCCGTCTCCCTAGTTGACGTATCTGCCATCGAAGTCCTTTCCGATCACGATCGTGACGTCGAACGGGTCTATTCCGGGGGTCTGGCCCCCCGTCGTCCCGGTCTGGGTCTCGACTCGCGTGCACCTGATGACGCTCGCGATCCGCTGCGCCTGCGCCATGTCCCCGCGCCGGTCGATGACCAGCGTCTTCTCGTAGTCCTGGCGGTCGGCGTTTCCCGTCGCCGCGACGATGTAGCCGAAGCTCTCGTAGATCTCGCTCGTCCTCCGCGCGAGGCCGGGAACGAGCGTTCCGTTCAGGATCTGGATGCGGGCCACGAGCTGCTGATTGCTCGCCGATTCCGCGCTCGCGAGGGTATCGAGCGTCTGGCTCCAGGTCTGCTGGAGGAGCCTCCCGCCGTAGTGCGGGAAGAGCAGCTCCTTGGAGTCGACCGTGCGCTTGACGCCGAGCACCCTCTGAAAAACCATGCGATCGGTGTCGAGCTTCGCCATCGCGTCGATGAAGGTCACGAGCGAGCGCCGGTTCATGTCGGTGCTCAGGTAGAGCCTCAGATAGGGAAAAACCTCGGGATTGCCGAGCATGCTCGCGTTGGCGCCGATCGCCTTGAAGAGCGCTTGAACGAAGCGCTGCTGCCGGTCGACCACCTCGATATCGGTGTCGGCCGGGTCGCGGTAGGTGAGATAATCCCTGACCTTGCTGCCCTCAAGCACTAGGTCGCCCGACGGGAGGAGCGTCATCGGAGTCTTGCCGACCTGCCAGACCGCGTTGGAAATGAACAGCTTCAGGCCGCCGAGCAGATCGACGAGCTTCGGCAGGTCGCGGATGTCGATCTGCAGCGCGAACGGGATTTCGGTGCCGAGGAGTCCCCCGACCGCGCTCTGATAGGCCGAGGGGTCGGAGCGCTTGTAGAGAACGTCGATCCGGTCGATGCGCTTCAGGCTCTCGATGAGGGAGCCCACGTTGCCGGGAATGTCGAAGATCGCCGCGCGGTCCGTCGTCGGATTGAAGACGAAAACCTCCGTGAACAAGAGCTTGTCCCCGTCTGCGACGTAGAGCGCGACTTTCAGCGTCTCCCCCTTCTTCAGCAGCTCGGAGACCTTGTCCGTGCGGATCTGGGTGTAGAGGAACATCCCGGTCGCGAAGAGGATGACCGCGATGAGGACGAGGAGCAGCACGCCTTGGTCGAACTTTCCGCCCCGCTTCACGCCGGACTCCTTTCTCGCTCGATCTCCGCCTTGAGCGCCACGGTCGAAGCCGCGGGCTCCCGCCCGATCGAAACGAGGTAGCGGACCGTATCGTCGATGATCGCGAGGACCGCCTCGTTGAGGGTCATCTGCGCGACGCGCCTCCTGAAGGCGGCCTCGACGTGCTCGCGGCCGGGCTCGACGTAGTCGGAGATGAACAGGATCTTCGCGAGGTCGCCCATGCCCGGCCTACCGGTCGTGTGCCACCGCACCGCGTCGAGCACCGCCTCGTCCTCGACGCCGAAGCGCTCGCGCAGGACCACGGCGGCCGATCGGCCGTGGAGGAGGAGCGGGCTGCGAGCCTCCCAGGCGTCTATGGGAGCGCCGTCCCTCGCCGCGCAGGCGAGGAGACCGGCCTCCGCCCACTCCCGGCAGAGGTCGTGGCCGAGGGCGCAGATCGTGCCGCGCGAGGTCGCGATGTCGTAGTCCCTGCAGAGCTCGCAGGTGACCGCCACCGTGCGAAGAACGTGCTCGTAGCGCGCGAGGGACACCGACGAGCGCAGGCAGCTCCGCAGGTCCTCCAATCGCGCCCTGGTCGGACTCGCGGCGGGGTATTCGCTCATCGGTACCGCCCGGTTCGCTCGATGTCGCGGAAAACCGCCTCGGGAACGATATGGCGGTAGGCCTGACCGCTCCTCACGCGCGAGCGGATGTCCGACGAGGAGATCGGGAGCACGAGGTTCGCGAGGTAGACGTGGGGATAGGAAAACCGACGCTCCTCCTGAAAGGCGCGGCGCGCGACGATGAGGTCGGCGAGCGACGCGATTCGCTCGGGCTCCCTCCAGCGCGCGAAGCCCTCGATGAGGTCGTCGCCGATGATCAGGCCCGGCTTGCCGGTCAGGCCGCCGCGAGCGACAAGCTCGGCCACGGTGTCGACGGTGTAGGACACCCCGCCGCGGCTGATTTCGCAGTCGTCGACCTCGAAGTACGGTATGCCGCCGATCGCCGCCTCGAGCATCGAAAGCCGGTCGGCGGCCGGCGCGCTCTCCTTGGCGGCTCGGTGGGCGGTGACGTTCGCGGGAACGAAGACGACGCGCTCGTAGCCGAGGCGGAGCCTCGCCTCCTCGGCGAGGAAGAGATGTCCGACGTGCACGGGATCGAACGTGCCCCCGAGTATGAGCGTGCGCATCAGCTCACTCCCCGAACCTCAGGAGCTCGGCGGAGAGCTCGCCGATCCCCTCGCCGGTCACCGCGGAGATCCCGATGATCCGCTTCCCGGGGATCGCCGCCCGGAGCTCGGCGAGCCGGTCGTCGGTGCCCGCCACGTCGAGCTTGGTTCCGACCAAGATCTGCGGCTTTCGCAGGAGCTCGCCTCGGTCGCTCTCGAGCTCCTTCGTGAGGATTCCGTAGGCGGAGAGGTAGGAGTCGTCGGAAAGATCGATGAGGAAGGCGAGCACCAAGGTGCGCGAGACGTGCTTGAGGAACTGCAGCCCGAGCCCGATGCCCCGCGACGCGCCCTCGATGATGCCCGGGATATCCGCGAGCACGACCTCCCGGTCGCCGACGCGAAGGACGCCGAGATTGGGGACCTTCGTCGTGAACGGATACGGGGCGGTCTTGGGCCGCGCGCTCGTGAGGACCGAGAGGAGCGTCGATTTGCCGGCGTTCGGAAAGCCGACGATCCCGACGTCGGCGATGATATTGAGCTCGATCTTCAGCCGCGCGGAAGCCGCCGGTTCCCCAGGCTGGGCGAAGCGCGGCGTCTGGTGGGTGGCGGTCGCGAAGTGCGCGTTGCCTTTGCCGCCGCGACCGCCGCGAAGAAAGCACCACTCGCCCTCTTCATCGGAGAGATCCCGTATGAGCGCGCCGGTCTCGGCGTCCCGAACGATCGTCCCCGGCGGCACCTCCACGGTCACGCTCCTGCCGTCCCTGCCGTGGCGGTCCCTGCCGCTTCCCGGCTGGCCGTTCTCGGCCCTGAGCGAACGCTTCATGCGAAGATGAGCAAGCGTTTTCAGATTCCTCTTGACGGCAAAAATGACGTCACCGCCCCGACCGCCGTCGCCGCCGTTCGGGCCGCCCTTCGGCACGTACTTCTCGCGCCGGAAGGAGACGCACCCCGCGCCCCCCTTGCCGGAAGAGACTTCGATCGTAGTCTCGTCTACGAAGCCGAACACGGTCCGGCCCGGTCAACCCTCGACCGGAGCAATGCTGACGTACTTCCTTCCGAGGCGGCTTGAGAAGACCACCGCGCCCGCCGCCATCGCGTAGAGCGTGTCGTCCTTTCCGATTCCCACCGACTTGCCGGGATGAAAGAGCGTGCCCCGCTGGCGCACGATGATCTCACCGGCCTTCACGAGCTGTCCGCCGAAGCGCTTCACGCCTAGGCGCTGTCCGGGGGAGTCCCGCCCGTTCTTCGCGCCGCCTCCGCCTTTCTTGTGAGCCATGCCTGCTACTCCTTCGCCGACGTGATCCGGACCGCCACCGCCTCGGGATGCTCCGAGGCGAGATCCGCGAGCCCGCGGATCAGACTGTCGGAAACGCCCCGCGCCCACTCCGCCGAGTCGTCACCGACGAGCTCGACGGCGAACTCGAGGCGCCCCGCCTCGCGCGCCTCTCCGGAGACTCGAGCCGCCGACGCGCACTCGAAGGTGCGCGCGGCGGATCGCAGGATCGCCGACGCGGCGGCGCATACGACGTCGCCTCCGAACGGCGCGCGAAGCCCATGGCCTTCGGCGCTCACCCGGGAGGCGAGACCGTTCGAGGCGACATGGACCTCCACGCGGATCACGACGCGCTTCCCTATGCTCCGATGATCTCTTCCACGCGGATGAACGTATATTCCTGCCGGTGGCCGCGGGTTTTCCGATAGCCCTTTCGCCGGCGATACTTCAGCACCACGACCTTCCTGCCCCGGGCGTGGCGCTCGACCTTCGTCCGGACCTTCGCTCCCTTGACGTACGGGGTGCCGATCTTCACCTGCTCGCCGCCTAAGAGCATGACGCTGTCGAACTCGACGATGTCTCCCTCGACACTGTCCATTTTGTCGACCTGCAGGAGCGAGCCCTTCTCCGCCTTGTATTGTTTGCCCTTGATCTCGACGAGTGCGTACATTTCACCAACCTTTGCCCGTGTTTCCGGCGGCCCGGAACGACAGAGGTATACCACGCGCCGGGATCGTGGTCAAGATCTCGAGCGCTCCTGTCCGCGGCGTTCTCAGGGGACGCTCGACTTCGCGAGGTACCTGTCCACCTCGCGCGCGACGGCGCGTCCTTCGTTGATCGCCCACACGACGAGAGACTGCCCCCGGCGCATGTCCCCGGCCGCGAAGACGCCCTCCTGGGAGGCGGCGAAGCGGCCGTAGGCCGCCTTCACGTTGCCCTTCGCGTCCTTTTCGACCTCGAGGGCGTCGACGACGTCGTCCTCGGTCCCGAGAAATCCCATGGCAAGGAGCACGAGATCGGCATCGAAGCGGCGCTCGGTGCCGGGAAGCTCGCTCATGACCCACTTCCCCTGGGGGTCCTTCTTCCACTCCACCCTGACCGTATCGATTCCCCGAACCTGTCCGGAGGAATCCCCGACGAGCTCCTTGGTCACGATCGAGAACTCCCGCGGATCCTTTCCGAAGCGCGCGATCGCCTCCTCGTGGCCGTAGTCGTATCTGAGCAGCCTCGGATACACCGGCCACGGGAAATCGTCGGTCCGCTCGCCGGACGGCCGAGGCAGCACCTCGAAGTTCGTGAGGCTCCTGCAGCCGTGCCGCATCGCCGTGCCGATGCAGTCGTTGCCGGTGTCGCCTCCGCCGATCACGACCACGTGCTTGTCGCGCGCGGAGATGTAGGCTCCGTCGGCGAGGTTCGAGTCGAGGAGACTCTTGGTGTTCGCGTGGAGAAACTCCATCGCGAAGTGAACGCCCTTCAGTCCGCGGCCCCGGACCGGCAGGTCCCGCGGCTTCGTGGCGCCGCAGGCGAGGACGATCGCGTCGCTTGCGGCCCTGAGCTCGCGCGCCGAGAGGTCCCGGCCCACGAAGACCCCGGTCACGAAGCGAATCCCCTCCTCGGCCATGACGCCGATCCGCTTCTCGACGAGCCTCTTGTCGAGCTTCATGTTCGGAATGCCGTACATCAGGAGCCCGCCGATCCGATCGTCGCGCTCGTAGACGGTCACGGTGTGGCCGGCCTGGTTGAGCTGCTCGGCGGCGGCGAGCCCCGCGGGCCCGCTCCCGACGACCGCTACCCTTTTGCCGGTGCGCGTGTCCGGCCTGTGCGGCGTGACCCATCCCCTCTCGTAGGCGAGGTTGATAATGTAGGCCTCGTTCTGCTTGATCGTGACCGCCGGCTCGTTGATGCCGAGCACGCAGGCCGATTCGCACGGCGCCGGACATACCCGGCCGGTAAACTCGGGAAAGTTGTTCGTCTGGCGCAGGCGGCGGTAGGCCGCCTCCCACTGGCCCCGATAGATGAGGTCGTTCCACTCCGGAATGAGGTTGTCGACCGGGCATCCGTACGCGGAATGGCAGAACGGAACGCCGCAGTCCATGCAGCGGCCGCCCTGCTGCTCTCGCTCCTCCCGGCTGATCTCGAGGTGAAACTCGCCGAAATCCTTGATCCGCTCGATCGGCTCCCGGTCGGGAACCGTCAAGCGGGAATACTCCATGAACCCGGTCGGCTTGCCCATCAGGGTGCCCTCCTGAGCGCCGCTCCGGCGAGCGCGCCCTTGGCGGCCGATTCCGCGAGAACGCGCTTGAAGTCGACCGGCATGACCTTCACGAACTCGTCGCGCCGCTCCCGCCAGCTCTCAAGCACGTCGCGGGCCAAGGTCGAGCCGGTGAGATCGAAGTGGAGCCCGATCAGCTGCTTGACCTCGAGGATGTCCTCCTGCTCGCAGAGCGGCTCGAGGGCGACCATCTCCAGGTTGCAGAGGCTCGCGAAGGAGCCCTCGCGGTCCCAGACGTAGGCGATGCCGCCGCTCATTCCCGCGGCGAAGTTTCTCCCCGTCCGGCCGAGGACGACGACGCGCCCGCCGGTCATGTACTCGCACCCGTGGTCGCCCACCCCCTCGACGACGACCTGGGCGCCGGAGTTCCGCACGCAGAAGCGCTCGGCGGCCACGCCGCGGATGAAGGCCTGGCCCCTCACCGCCCCGTAGAGCGCGACGTTCCCGATGATGACGTTCTCCTCCGGGACAAAGGTGACGCTTCGCGGCGGGTAGATCACGAGGCGGCCTCCCGACAGTCCCTTCCCGACGTAGTCGTTCGAATCGCCTTCGAGCTCGAGCGTCACCCCCGGAGCGAGCCAGGCGCCGAAGCTCTGGCCCGCGGAGCCGAAGAGCTTCACGTGGATCGTCTCCTCCGGCAGCCCTTCCTCGCCGTATCGCTTCGTGATCTCGTGGCTCAGCATCGTGCCGGTCGCGCGGTCGGTGTTGAAGATCGGGAACTCGATCTCCGTCCGCTCCTGGAGCTCGATCGCGTTCTTGCAGGAGGCGATGAGCTTGCGGTCGAGCACCTTTTCGAGGCCGTGGTCCTGGGAGATGGAACAGCAGACCCCGGTATCCGGACGCGGCTTGATCGCCGGAGAAAGGACCGCCGTCAGGTCGATCGAGCGCGACTTCTCGCTCAACGTCTCGGGGTCCTCCTCGAGCATGTCCGTTCGCCCGATGAGCTCGTCGACCGTGCGAAAGCCGAGCTCCGCCATGAGCTCGCGCGCGTCCTCGGCGACGAAGCGCAGGAAGGCGATGACGTGCTCGGGCTTGCCGGTGAACTTCTCGCGGAGCGCCGGGTCCTGGGTCGCGATCCCGACCGGGCACGTGTTGAGGTGGCACTTTCGCATCATGATGCAGCCGAGCGCGACGAGCGCGGAGGTCGCGAAGCCGTACTCCTCCGCGCCGAGCATCGCCGCGATCACCACGTCGCGGCCCGTCTTGATCTGGCCGTCGGTCTGGAGCACGACGCGGCTCCTCAAGTCGTTCATCACGAGGGTCTGGTGCGTCTCGGCGATTCCGAGCTCCCACGGGCTTCCGGCGTGGCGGATCCCGGTGAGCGGCGAGGCGCCCGTTCCCCCGTCATGACCGGAAATCAGGATGTGATCGGCGTGGCCCTTCACGACGCCGGCCGCGATGGTGCCGACGCCGGGCTCGGAGACGAGCTTCACGCTGATTCGCGCCTCGGGATTCGCGTTTTTCAGATCGAAGATGAGCTGCGCGAGATCCTCGATCGAGTAGATGTCGTGGTGAGGCGGCGGGCTGATCAGCCCCACCCCGGGAGTCGAATGGCGCGTGCGCGCGATCCACTCGTAGACCTTGTGGCCGGGCAGCTCGCCGCCTTCCCCGGGCTTCGCCCCTTGCGCCATCTTGATCTGGATCTCGGTCGCGTTCGTGAGGAAATTGATCGTCGCGCCGAACCGCCCCGAGGCGATCTGCTTGATCGCCGAGCGCCTGGAGTCGCCGTTCGGGAGGGGGACGTAGCGCTCCGACATCTCGCCGCCCTCGCCCGTGTTGGACTTGCCTCCGATGCGGTTCATCGCGATCGCGAGCGTCTCGTGCGCCTCCTGCGAGATGGAACCGAAGCTCATGGCCCCGGTCGCGAAGCGATGCATGATCTTCGCGGCGCTCTCCACCTCCTCGATCGGCACCGGCGTTCCCTTCTTGAACCTCAAGAGCCCGCGAAGCGTGGCCTGTTCCTTGGTCCGCTGGTTCTGGTTGTTGCGGAAGCGGACGAACGCCTCCCGGTTGTTCTGTCGCACCGCGATTTGGAGGTCGGCGACCGACTCCGGGTCCCACATGTGGCGCTCGCCGCCCTTTCGCCAATAGTAGTCGCCCGGGTTGTAGCTGTCGAAGCCCGGCATGACGTCGCCCTTCGGAAACGCGATCGCATGGCGCTCGAGCGTCTCGGAGGCGAGGATGTCGAAACCCGTTCCCTGGAGCCTGCTCGCGGTTCCGGCGAAACAGCGCTCGACGACCTCGTCGCCGAGGCCGACCGCCTCGAAGATCTGCGACCCCTTGTAGCTCTCGAGGGTGGAGATGCCCATCTTCCCGAACACCTTGCGCAGGCCCTTCGCGAGCGCGTGCCGATAGCGATCGACGATGTCGCCGTCGGTGAGACCGTCGGGCAGATAGCCTTCGCGGCGCATCTGCCACATCGCCTCGTAGGCGAGGTAGGGGTTCACGGCGTCCGCGCCGTAGCCGACGAGCATGCAGAAGTGGTGCACCTCGCGCGGCTCGCCTGACTCGACGACGATTCCGATCTCCGAGCGCCGGGAGCCCTTCACGAAGTACTGGTGAACCGCGCCCACCGCGAGGAGCGCGCTGAGCGGCACCCGATCCCTCGAAGCGGCGCGGTCGGTGAGGACGATGAGGCTGTAGCCGTCGTCGATCGCCCGCTCGCTCTCCGCGCACAGCCGATCGATGCACGCCCGGAGACCCGCCGCTCCGGCGTCGAGCGGATAGGTGATGTCGATCGTCTTCGCCCTCCAGCCCCGATGGTCGATGTTCTTGATCCTCTCAAGCTCCTCGTTCGACAGAACGGGCTCCGCGAGGTGGAGGCGGTGGCAATGCTCCGGCGACGAATCGAGCAGGTTACGCTCCGGCCCGATGAAGCTCTCGAGGCTCATGATGTTCGCCTCTCGAATCGAGTCGATGGGCGGATTGGTAACCTGCGCGAAGAGCTGCTTGAAGTAATCGTAGAGGAGACGCGGCTTGAGGGAGAGGCACGCGAGCGGCGTGTCGTTCCCCATGGAACCGAGCGCTTCCTGCTCTTTCTCCGCCATCGGGCGCATGAGAAGCTCGAGGTGCTCGAGGGTGTAGCCGAAGAGCTTCAGCCGCTCCGAGAGGGTCTCCGAGCGGAGTCCGGCTCCCGGGACCGGGCTCGGAAGGTCCGCGAGGCGGATCTGCTGGGCGTCGAGCCAGGACCGGTAGGGCTTCGCCCGCGCGATCTTTTCCTTTATCTCTTCGTCGCCGACGATTCGGCCTTCCTCGAAATCGACGAGGAACATGCGTCCAGGGCGGAGGCGCCCGTTGATGACCACCTTCTCCGGCGGGATCCGAAGAACTCCGACTTCGCTCGCCATGACGACGAGATCGTCGTCGGTCACGTAGTAGCGGCTCGGGCGAAGCCCGTTGCGGTCGAGCACCGCTCCGATGTAGTGTCCGTCGGTGAAGGCGATCGACGCCGGCCCGTCCCAGGGCTCCATGAGGTTCGAGCTGTATTCGTAAAAAGCCCGCTTCGTGTCGCTCATCGCCTGGTCGTTCTGCCACGCCTCCGGAATCATCATCATCACCGACTCCGGCAAGCTCCGCCCGGCCATGGAGAGAAGCTCGAGCGTGTTGTCGAAACAGCCGGAATCCGAGAGGTCGGGCTCGATGATGGGGAAGCTCTTCGCGAGATCGTCGCCGAAAACGCGGCTGCTCAGGGTGCCTTCGCGCGCCTTGATCTTGTTGACGTTGCCCCTCAGCGTGTTGATCTCTCCGTTGTGCGCCATGAAGCGGAGCGGCTGCGCGCGGTCCCAGCTCGGGAAGGTGTTCGTCGAGAATCTCGAGTGGATCATCGCGAGGTGGCTCATATAGTCCGGGTCGGTGAGGTCCTTGAAATAGGGAACGAGCTGCCAGGGCGTGAGCATGCCCTTGTACACGATCACCTTCGTCGAGAGGCTGCAAATATAGAAGAAATCGTTCGGATCCGAGGCTCCCCCGCGAATCGCGTGGGTGGCGTTCTTGCGGATGAGGAAGAGCCGGCGGTCGAAGTCCTCCCGGGACAGACCCTTCGCCGCTCCGACGAAAAGCTCCTCGATGACCGGCTCGGAGGCTCGGGCCGTCGGACCGAGGAGGGCGTTGTCGACCGGCACGGTCCGCCAACCGAGCACCCGCTGCCCGAGTCGAGCGACCGCGGTCTCAAGCGCCCGCTTGCAGGCGACCCGCTCGTCTCGGTCCTGGGGGAAGAACACGAGCCCCGCCGCGTAGGCGCCCCGGCCGGGAAGCGAGATCCCGTTCTCCTCGCCCGCCTTCTCAAGGAGCTCCCAGGGCATGGCCGTGAGGATGCCGGCGCCGTCGCCGGTGTTCTTCTCGCTTCCCACCGCGCCGCGATGCGTCATGTTGATGAGAATCTCTTCGGCGTTGCGGATGATCTTGAAGCTCCGCTCGCCCTTCAAGTGCGCGACGAAGCCGACTCCGCAACTCTCCCGCTCGAAGGCCGGGTCGTAGAGACCCGCCTTGGTCGGACGCTTGATGAATGCCATGCTTACCCACCTGCGAGGAGACGCTACGGGACAGTGCCCCAAACCTTAACGCTGCAATCGTCATGCCAAGATTGTTATACCTTTATACCACAAAGGTTTACCTTGGGCATTCTCGAGCGAAGCGACCTGGATCCTACGGGGGCGTCGGGCCGAAGACGCCTCTTCCTACCGGAACGGCGTACATTCCCTTCGTTGCGGCATCCTCCCCCTCCCTACATTCTCTCGAGAAACGGAATGCCGACGAGCTCGAACGCGTTCCGGAGCGCCGTCCCCACCGCCTTCGCGAGCGCGACCCGCGTCGCCGTCAGGTGCGGATCGTCGTTATGGAGCACCGGCGTGTCATGATAATACCGGCTGAAGGTGCTGGCAAGCGTGAAAAGGTAGCCCGCGACAAGCGACGGGTTGAGCTCGTCGCCCGCGCGTGCGACGACGTCGGGGAGCGCGCCGACGAGCTTCACGAGCTCCCACTCGTCGCCCGCCGCGAGGAGCTCCGGACGAAACTCCGCCTCCCCGAGCGGGCTCCGCAGCTCGTCGAGCTTTCTCATGATGCTCGAGATCCGCGTGCCCATGTACTGCAGGTAGGGTCCGGTATTGCCGACGAAGGAGATCGATTCCTTCGGATCGAACACCATATCCTTCGACGGCGACACCTGGAGCAGATAGTAGTTCAGGGCGCCGAGGGCGATCGCCCGCGACGTGGCGGCGAGGTCTCCGACCTCCTCCTCCCTGCCCTTCGCGCGGATCTCGGCGGCCGCCATGCCCTCGAGCTCGTCGAGCAGATCGTCCGCGTCGACGACGGTCCCCTCGCGGGACTTCATCTTCCCCTCCGGAAGATTGACCATGCCGTAGGAGAGGTGGTGGAGATTCTCCGCCCACGGGAAGCCGAGCCTCGAGAGGATATTGAAGAGCACCTTGAAATGGTAGTGCTGCTCGGAGGCGACCACGTAAATGAGACGATCGAACGGATAGTCCCGCCGGCGCGCTATCGCGGTTCCGATGTCCTGCGTGACGTAGACGGTCGTTCCGTCCTTCCGCAAGAGCACCTTTCGGTCGAGTCCGACGTCGGTGAGGTCGACCCAGACCGAGCCGTCCGGATCCCGGGAAAACACCCGCGAGGCGATCCCCTTGAGAACCTCCTCCCGGCCGGCCTCGTAGGTCTCGCTCTCGAAGTAGATCCGGTCGAAGCTGATTCCCGTCCGCCGGTAGGTCTCCTCGATGCCCTTGATCGCCCAATCGTTCATCCGGCGCCACAGCGAGCGAACCTGCCCGTCTCCCGCCTCCCAGCGCCTGAGCATCTCGCGGGCGGCCTCCTCGGCCGAAGGGTCTTCCTTCGCCCATTCGTTGAACTTCACGTAGAAGTCCCCGACGAAGTGGTCGCTCTTGACCCCCGCCGACTCGGGGCTCCGTCCCCCGCCGAAGCGCTCGTAGGCAAGCATCGATTTGCAGATGTGGATTCCCCGGTCGTTGATCAGGTCGGTCTTGCACACGTCGGCTCCGTTCGCCTTGAGGATGCGCGAAACGCTCTCGCCGAGGATGTCGTTGCGCAGGTGGCCGAGATGGAGAGGTTTGTTCGTGTTCGGCGAGGAGAACTCGACCATGACGCGCTCGCCGGCGAGCCGGTCGGTCCGGCCGTAGCGCGGACCGAGGGCGAGAGCCTCCTCGACCACGCTGCGCGCGACCGAGCCGACGAGGTATCTCACGTTCACGTAGGGCCCGGCCGGGGAGACCTTGCCCGGAAGACCTCCGATTCTCTCGAGCTCGGCGACGAGACTCTCCGCGATGAGCCCCGGCGCCTTCCTCAGGCGCTTCGCGTAGGGAAACATGGGAAAGGCGAGGTCGCCGAGCTCGGGCTTCGGCGGGACTTCCGCCACGATCTCGGCAGCCTCGATGGGCGCTCCGCTCTCGCCCCGCAGGCCGTTGAGCGCCTTGCAGACGAGCGCTATCCATTCGCGCGCGGCGTCGTTCATAGGGGATCTATGTTAGCCGAAGGAGCCGACGAGCGCAATCATGCGGGTGTACCGATCGGCGCCTTGCCGCCGGTACGAGCCGAGAAAATCCGAGCAGGCCGTGCAGTCGCTCGCGACCCGGATCTCCTCGACTCCGAGCCGCTCGAGCAGCCCTGTGTTCGCCCCGGCAAGGTCGAGAAAAAAAAGGCCGTCCCGCTCGGCGCCCGTCGCCTCGCCCCACCGTGCCCGAAAGCGCAGCCAGCGCTCCTCCGGGACGCTGTAGCAGCACGGGCCGACGCCCGGCCCGATGAGCGCCGCTACGTCGCGGGCCTGCGTGCCGAAGCTCCGGCGCATGAGGTCGAGCGCGACTCCTGCGATGCCGGTCCCGCGCCAGCCGGAGTGGACGATCCCGTACGCGCCGCTTCGCCGGTCGAAGAGGACGATCGGTAGACAGTCGGCGAAGGTCACCGCGAGCACGTCGCGAGAACAGGCGGTCACCATGCCGTCGGCCTCGACCTCCGGGCTCCGCGCCTCGTCCGCCGGGATGACCCGGGTGGAATGGACCTGCTTCGCGCTTCGAAGGCGCGCGAGGTCGATGCCGAGCCGCTCGAGGAGCCTCGAGCGCGCCTGCCCGCCGCGGGACATGTCGCCGGCATCGAGGAGCGAGAGACCGACCTTCGGCGTCTCGCTTCCGCCTCCGAGGGCGCCTTCGAGGATGACGAACGAGTCGCCGGGGACGGACTTCCCCTCGCGAACGGAGAGCGTCGTGACCATGAGCCGTTGGTTTCCTTATGGCGGGCTGAAGCCCGCGCTTGCGCCGCGAGGCGGACGAGCGCCCCTGCCTGAAGAGTGTAGTCGCCGCCGCTAGGATGTTCAAGCTCGAGCGCGCGACCGGTCGAAACCGTCGAAGGGTTGACAAGATTTCGCTCTCCCCGTTAGAGTGTGCGGGAAAGCACACCGGCGTACCGCAGGGGCCCCTGAGCGATCGAGTCCCCTCGCGGAGGGCGATCACGATATCCATCCTCATTTGCCGCACTCGAAGCGGTTGCCTGAGGACGCAGGCTGCCGAAGCGCCCGGAGCTGACCCTTGCGAGAGCGGCTTTTTTCGCGGGGAGGCGACGAGATTGTGAGAAAAATCGCGATATACGACACGACGCTGCGCGACGGAATGCAGGGGATCGACGTCAGCTTCACCCTTGCCGACAAGCTCGACATCGCGCACAAGCTCGACGAGCTGAGGATCGATTACATCGAGGGAGGCTTTCCCCTTTCGAACGAGAAGGAAGCCTCGTTCTTCGAGCAGGTCGCGAAGGAGCGCTTCCGGCACGCGAAAATCGTCGCGTTCGGCTCCACGCGAAAGCCCCACGGGAAGGCCTCGAGCGACCCTCAGATCGCGGCGCTCGTCGACTCAGGCACGCCCGCGGCCATCGTCGTCGGCAAGACCTGGAAGGCGCACGTCCTGCAGGTCTTGAAGACCGACATCGAGGAGAATCTCGCGATGATCTACGACTCGATCAGCCACCTGAAGTCGCAGGTCAAGGAGGTCTTCTTCGATCTCGAGCACTTCTTCGACGGATTCAAGGACGACCCGGCGTACGCGCTTCGCGTGCTCGAGACGGGCACGCAGGCCGGCGCGGACGCGCTGGTTCTCTGCGACACGAACGGCGGGACCCTTCCCGCGGACGTCGCGCGAATCATGAGCGGCCTCCCCAAGGAGCGGCTGAAGCCCCTCGGAGTCCACATGCACAATGACTGCGGAACGGCGGTCGCGAACTCGCTCGCCGGCATCGACTGCGGAGCGGTGCAGGTCCAGGGCACCATCAACGGCTGGGGAGAGCGGTGCGGCAACGCGAACCTCTGCGCGATCATTCCGAACATCGTCCTGAAGACGCAGTACCAAGCCGAGGTCGCGCGCTCCCTCTCCGAGCTCACCGAGCTATCGAGGTTCGTCGCCGAGAAGGCGAACATCATCCCCGACAAGCGCCAGCCCTACGTCGGAGAGGCGGCCTTCAGTCACAAGGCGGGCCAGCACGCCGACGTCATCCTCAAGGCCCCCGAGCTCATGGAGCACATCTCCGGAGACCTCGTTGGAAACGAGCGGAGGATCCTCCTCTCCGAGCTCGCAGGCAAGTCGACGATCATCAAAACGATGTCGAGGTACGGCGACTACGACAAGGACTCTCCGGAGGTCGCCTCGCTCATCGCGCTGCTGAAAGCGCGGGAGCGAGACGGCTACGAGTACGAGGCCGCGGAGGCCTCCTTCGATCTCCTCATACGAAAGACCATCAAGCGATACCGCCCGCTTCTCCAGCTCAACAACTACCACCTCGAGTCCTACAAGACCGGCGACACCCCGTCGAAGACCGTCGGGCGCATCTTCCTCACTTCCCACGGCAAGCAGATCATGGGCGCCGGGGTCGCGGTCGGCCCGGTGGAGGCGCTCGACCGTGCGCTACGCGACGCCTTGACGCCCTTCCATGACTTCATCAAGCGGATCACCCTCACCGATTACCGGGTCCGTATTCTCAATCCCGAGGAGGGGGCCGCCGCGAAGACGCGGGTGTTCATCACCTCCTCCGACCACAAGGACTCCTGGGACACGGTGGGGGTCTCCGAGAACATCATCGAAGCCTCCTGGGAGGCGATCATCGACAGCTTCGAGTATTATTACAACAATCTCGAGGACTGAGGCGCGGCGCCTTCCCTTCCGCTTGCCGGACCGGGATCACGCGTTGATGGCGATCCGCCCGGACGGAAGGGGCCGCACCCGGTATTCCCGGCCCATGAGGTACTGGATTCCCTGGACCGCGGCCCACGCGGCGGACGTCGTCGTCGTGTAGGGCACTTTCCTCCGCACCGCCTCGATCCTGAGCTCCTCGTCGCCCTTCTGCGAGTAGCGCCCGAGCGGCGTGTTGATGAGGAGCTGAATCCGCCCGCTTCGCATGTAGTCGAGCAGATTGGGCTGGCCCTCGTCGACCTTCAAGATCACCTCGGCGAACACGTCGTTTCGAAACAGGAAGTCGGCCGTTCCGCGCGTCGCGGCGATCGCGAAGCCCATCGAGGCGAGCTGCTTCACGACGGGAAGAATGGTCGGCTTGTCGAGGTCGTGAACCGACACGAACACGCGCCCGCCCACCGGAAGGGTGTTGCCTACCGACGCCTGCGCCTTCGCGAAGGCCTCTCCGAAGGTCTCGCCGGTGCCGATCACCTCTCCGGTCGACTTCATCTCGGGGCCGAGGAGCGGATCGAGCTGGCTGAACTTGTCGAACGAGAAGACCGCCTCCTTCACCGCCCAGCCGGTGATGCAGCTTCCGATGCCTCGCCCGTTCGCCGCGAGGCCCTGATCCTCGAGGCTCTCGCCGCACCAGACCCGCACTGCGGCGTCGACGAGATTCACCCCCGAGGCCTTCGAGATGAAGGGAATCGTCCGCGAGGCGCGAGGGTTGACCTCGAGGACGTAGAGAAGCCCCTCCTTCACCGCGAACTGCACGTTGAGGAAGCCGCGCACGCGGATCGCGCGCGCGATCTTCACGGCCGCCTCGGCCATCTCCTCCTGGATCCCCGGCGACGACTTGAACGGCGGGAAGACGCAGGCGCTGTCGCCCGAGTGGATCCCCGCGGCCTCGATGTGCTGCATGATCCCGGCGATGTAGACGTTCTCCCCGTCGCTCACCGCGTCGAGGTCGTACTCGAAGGCGTCCTCGAGGAACTTGTCGACGAGAACCGGGCTCTCCGCGCTCACGGAGATGCCCTTCTTGAGGAACTCCCCGAGCTCGTCGGGCGTGAAGGCGATGAACATGTGCCGGCCTCCGAGGACGAACGAGGGCCGCAGAAGCACCGGGTAGCCGACGACCTTCGAGGAGCGAACGACCTCCTCGCGACTTGACGCCATCCTGTTGTCGGGCTGGCGGAGCGCGAGCCGCTTCATGAGCTCCGAGAAGCGCCCGCGGTCCTCGGTGTCGTAGATGCCCTCGACCGACGTTCCGACGATGGTCATGCCGTGCTTCTCGAGCTGGCGGCACATGTTGAGGGGAGTCTGACCTCCGAGCTGAACGACGACGTCCCGTACGCCCTCCTTGCGCAGAACCTCGCGAACGTGCTCGAAGGTCACCGGCTCGAGGTACAGCCGGTCGGAGACGTTGAAATCCGTCGAGACCGTCTCGGGATTCGAGTTGATGAAGATCGTCTTCACGCCCGCCTTCCGATAGGCGAAGGAGGCGAGGGTGCAGCACGTGTCGAACTCGAGACCCTGGCCGATCCTGTTCGGGCCGCTTCCGACGATCGCGACGCTCCTGCCCCGAAGCGGCTCCCCCTCGTCGCTCTCGCCGTAGGTGGAGTAGAAGTACGGAGTCTCGGCCGCGAACTCCCCGGCGCAGGTGTCGACCACGTGGTAGGTGGGGAAAACCGCAGTGCGCTCGCGGAGGTCGAGCACGTGGTCGGCCGTCCTCCGCGCGAGCTTCGCGATCCTCCGGTCGGAGAGCCCCTCGCGCTTTGCCCGAAGGAGGAGGTCCTTCGTGAGCCTCTGCGTCTGAAGCCGCTCCTCGAGCTGCACCTGGTCCATCATCTCCGAGAGAAACCACGGGTCGTAGGCGGTCCTCCGGTGGAGCTCGGGGATCGCCGCCGAGCCCTCGCGCTTGAGGATGGTGTAGGCGGCGAAGATGCGCAGGGGGTGAAAGTTCGTGAGCATCATCTCGAGCTTGTCGTCGACGCCTTCGAGCTCTTGGATTCCCTCGTAGCCGTACTCGGCGGCCCGAATCGCCTTGTTCAGCGCCTCGTTGAACGTCCTTCCGATCGCGAGCGCCTCGCCGACCGACTTCATCTGCGTTCCGAGTTGCTCGTAGCCCGAGGGGAACTTCTCCATCTCGAACCTCGGCACCTTCACCGCGCAGTAATCGAGCGCGGGCTCGAAACAGGAAACGGTCTTGCCCGTGATGTCGTTCACGATCTCATCGAGGGTGAAGCCGACCGCAAGACGCGCCGCGCACCGCGCGATCGGAAAGCCCGTCGCCTTGCTCGCGAGGGCGGAGGAGCGCGACACGCGCGGGTTCATCTCGATGACCACCATGCGGCCGGTCTCGGGGTTGATGGCGAACTGGACGTTCGAGCCCCCGCAGTCGACGCCGATCGCCCGGAGCACCTCGATGGAGGCCGAGCGCATCGCCTGGTACTCGCGGTCGGAGAGCGTCTGAACCGGCGCGACCGTGATGCTGTCCCCCGTGTGGACGCCCATCGGATCGATGTTCTCGATCGAGCAGATCACCACCGCGTTGTCCGCCTTGTCGCGCATGACCTCGAGCTCGAACTCCTTCCAGCCGAGGAGCGACTCCTCGATGAGCGCCTCGTGGACCGGGCTCTCGTCGAGCGCGCGCTCGACGAGCGACTCGAGCTGGTCGCGCGAATAGGCGATCGCGCCGCCCTGGCCGCCGAGGGTGAAGCTCGGTCGGATCACGAGGGGCAGCCCCTGCTCCCTCGAGAAGCTCACCGCGGTCGCGGCGTCCTTCGTCATGACCGACCGCGGAACGTCGAGCCCGATCTTCTGGCAGACGCGCTTGAACTCGCCGCGATCCTCGGCGAGCCGGATCGCCTCGACGGTCGCCCCGATGACCTCAACGCCGTACTTCGCGAAGAGACCCTCGGCCGCTAGGCTCATCGTGAGATTCAAGGCGGTCTGCCCGCCCATGGTCGGAAGGACGGCGTCGGGACGCTCGCTCTTCAGGATCTCCGCGACGTAGGGAACCTTCAGCGGCTCGACGTAGATCCTGTCCGCGATACCCGGCGTCGTCATCACCGTGGCGGGGTTCGGGTTCACGAGGATCACCTCGTAGCCCTCTTCCTTGAGCGCCCTCACCGCCTGGGTGCCCGAGTAGTCGAACTCGCAGGCCTGTCCGATGACGATCGGGCCGGAACCGATGATGAGGATCTTCCGCAGGTCCTTTCGCGCTGGCACGCTTCCCCCTCCCCGACTACCGGCCGAGCCGGGCGAGAAACGCCTTGAAGATCCACGCCGAGTCGCGCGGCCCCGGCGCCGACTCCGGGTGAAATTGCGCGGTCATGACCGGCAGCTTGCGGTGAGCGATCCCCTCGATCGAGCGGTCGTTGGCGTTCCTGAACCAGACGTCGGCTCCGTCGGGGAGGGTGCTCTCCTCCACCGCGAAGCCGTGGTTTTGGGAGGTCACGAAGACCTTCCCGGTCTTCTCGTCGCGAACGGGGTGGTTCACGCCGTGGTGGCCGAACTTCATCTTGTACGTGCTCGCGCCGAGCGCGAGGCACACGAGCTGGTGGCCGAGGCAGATGCCGAAGACCGGGGTCTTTCCGAGAAGCCCCCGCACCTGCTCGATCGCGAAGTCGAGCACCGCGGGATCGCCGGGGCCGTTCGAGTAGAGCACGGCGTCGGCCCTCGCGGCGAGGATCTCCTCGGCGCTCTCGCCGCTCGGGACGACGGTCACTTTGCATCCGAGCGCGACGAGCTCGCGCACGATGTTCGCTTTGATGCCGCAATCGACGAGGAGGAAATGGGGGCCGCCCGCGGCGTTTTCCTCCTCGGGGCCGAGCGCGCCGACCTCCCCGATGAGGTCGCGGCCCACCATGTCGGGGAAGCTCCTCAGCATGTCGACGCAGCGCTTGAGCTCGGTCTTGGAGAGCGCCCCCTCCCGGGAATCGGAGCGCACGATGACGCCCTTCGGGCTCCCCTTCTCCCGAATGCGCAGGGTGAGCGCGCGGGTGTCGAGATCGGAGATGCCCGGCGTGCGGTGCTTGCGGAGAAAGCTGTCGAGCGTGCTCCGTCCGTCGGGCACCGGACCGCGGTAGAGCGAGCGGACGATCATGCCGGCCGGCTTGATGCCCGGGATCGTTCCCCGGTCGACCGAAAGCGTCTCCGACCACTCGTCGTCGGTGCCGTAGTTGCCGATGTGCGGGTAGGTCATGGTCACGAGCTGCCCGGCGTAGGACGAATCGGTGAGGATCTCGTGGTAGCCGCCCATCGCGGTGTTGAAGACGACCTCGCCGACCGCGCGAAGCGCCTCGATCTCGGCAAGCTCGTCGGTGCGCGGAGCGGGATAGCCGAAGGCTTTACCCGGATAGGTCGCTCCATCCTCCAGGACTAGAAAGCACGACATGATTCGTTCCTCGTTCGGGAGCCGTTCGTAAGAAAAAAAAAGACCGGCGCGCTCGCCGGGATGTGCCGAGAGGAGCCCGGGAAGCTCCCGGACACCCGATGGTCCCTAGGGGAATCGAACCCCTCTTTGAAGAATGAGAATCTCCTGTCCTAGCCGATAGACGAAGGGACCGCGCTGCCCGGGGAGGACTCGAACCCCCACAAAAAGATCCAGAGTCTTTCGTGCTACCATTACACAACCGGGCATGTGTGCGTACTGTAAGCCGGAGGTCATTTCTTTGTCAAGTTGCGCGGGAGCGCGGAGCTACTCGGCGTCGTACTCGATGAGGGTTCGAACGGCGACGTCCGGGAAGCGCTCCGCGTAGCGCAGGAACGGGAGCCCGATCACGCAGCCGATGTCCCGCACCTCGGCGCCCGCTTCGCGGAGAAGGTCGACCGCGGCGCGCAGGGTGCCACCCGTCGCGATCAGGTCGTCCATGAGGAGCACGCGACAGCCGCGCTTCACGTCCTCCACGTGAACCTCGATCTCGTCGGTGCCGTACTCGAGGGCGAAGCGCTTCCCGATCGTCGTTCCGGGAAGCTTGCCGCGCTTACGCACGAGGATGAGCGGAAGCCCCCTGCGGACGGCAAAGGGCGCAGCGAAGAGGAACCCGCGCGCTTCGACGGCCGCGATCGCGTCGAAGCGCCGCTCGCCGTAGAGACCCTCAAACCGATCGATACACGCGCCGAAGGCGTCCGGCCGCATGAGCAGCCCCGTGATGTCGTAGAAGAGCACCCCGGGCTTCGGAAAATCGGGGACTTTCCGAATCGCGGCGTCGAGGTCGAGCTCCGCTTTCACCGGCACACTGTAGTCGCCGTCCCGGCGGTTGTCAACATGCACGCGCGGTCTTCGAGCGCAAGGAGAGGTCGGATGGCTCCCGATCGAGCCCTACGGATAGGTCCGTCTGAAGCGCGCGACGCGCGCCGAGGCGTTCTCGCCGAGGCCCGAGCGCTCGCCGCGAGCGAGGTAGTGGTACCCAAGCCCCGCCACCATGGCGCCGTTGTCGGTACAGAGCTTCAGCGAGGGAAAGCGGACGTCGAGGTCCGAGCGCGCGGCGAGACGCTCCCGCAGATGGGAGTTCGCCGCGACGCCCCCTCCGGCCACGACCCGCTTGAGGCCCGTGTCCTCCACGACCTTTTCGAGGCGCGAGAGGAGAATCTCCACCGCCGCCTTTTGAAACGAGGCGGCGATGTTCTCGGCGCTCTTCTCGTAGCCCGGGTTCCAGAACTGGTCGAGCTGATTGATCGTCGCGGTCTTGAGCCCTGAATAGGAGACGTCGTAGCGATGGTCGCCCTTGTGCAGGGAGGGAAGCGGGAACGAAAAGGCCCGCGAGTCTCCGCCCCGCGCGAGACGGTCGATCGCGACCCCGCCGGGAAAACCGAAGCCGTAGTGCTTCGCGACCTTGTCGAACGCCTCCCCGCACGCGTCGTCGATCGTCGTTCCCATGACCGCGACGTCGTCCACCCCGCTGGCGACGCACAGGATCGTGTGCCCGCCGGAGACGAGGAGCCCGACGAACGGATACTCGATGTCGTGCTCAAGTTGCGGCGCGTAGAGGTGGGCGAGCATGTGGTCGAGCCCCACGAAGGGCACCCCCAGGCTGTACGCGTAGCCCTTCGCGAACGAAAGGCCGACGAGGAGGGAGCCGACGAGCCCGGGGCGGCTCGTCACCGCGATCCCGTCGATCTCCCGCTCGCTCACGCCCGCGTCGGACAGCGCCCGCTTCACGACCGGGAGGATCCACTCGGTGTGGGTGCGCGAGGCGATCTCCGGGACCACGCCGCTATAGGGACGGTGGATCTCGATTTGGGTCGCCACGACGTTGCTCATGACCCTCTTCCCGTCGAGGACGACCGAAGCCGAGCACTCGTCGCAGGAGCTCTCGATGCCGAGCACGTTCATTGCGCTGTCCCTCCTTCGTCGCCGAGCGCCGAGAGCTCCTCAAGCCTGAAGCCTTCGCCGCGGAGCTCGGGAATGCGCTCGCTCAAGATTCCCGGCAGCTCCCGGTCCCACACGTGGCCGATCATGACCGCGTATCCCTCCTTCCGCGCGACGGCGAGACCCGCGTCGATCTCGGAAAGAATCGCGTTCCGCTCGACCTGGTCGTCGAGAAACGGACCGTTCCGGCTGTAGTACCGGAGCCCGAGCGCCGAGGACACCGACTCGACGGCGGAGTCCTGCGTCGTGCGGCTGTCGAGGAAGTGCATGCCCCGCGCGCGCAGGTAGGCGAGAACGTATCCCATCGTGCGGGGATCCGCCGTGGCCTTCGATCCTTCATGGTTGTTCATCCACGTGATCTCGGGCATCCCCTCGAGATTCTCCGCGAGCGCGGCGTCGATCTCTCCCTCCCCCATCGACACGAGGATCGCTCCCGGCCCGAGGCTCGCGGCGCTCTCGGCCTCCATCGGCTGGTGGAGGATCGCCTGCTTTCCGGCTTGAACGATCCGCTCGTAGGCCGCCTTCGTGTCGGGGAGCCGCGGGAGCACCGAGAAGGTGAGCGGATCGGGTATGCGAAGGAACGCTTCGAGCTCGTCGAGGTTGTTTCCGACGTCGTCGATGACGAAGACGAGCGCGCCCGCCAGGGCGGCCGAGCGGGCCGTCCGGATCGAGGAGCTCCCGGGAAGGGGAGGGAGCCGGGGAAGCACCGGGCTCCTCTCGATCGAGCCCGACGGCTCCCGGCTCCGCTCCGCCGTCTCCCCTCGCGGCGTGGCTCCGAGCCCGAGGTCGGGAAGCGCGACCGGCGGAGGGTTTGGTCTCGGCAGGGAGCCCGCGATGGCGATGAGGAGAACGACGATCGCGACGAGAAGCGCGTACAGGGGCCAGAGGCGCCTCGTGCCGCGCCTCGCCGAGGGGGGATTTCGTGCGGGTTCCACGGATCACAGTCTTTCGGGAAGCGGGGCCTTTGGTCAAGGAGCGCGGGCCCGCGGAAGCCTCCCGCTCAGTTGTAGACGTACTCCCGCAGCTCCTCGGCGTGCTCGCGGAGCTTCTTGATCGCTCGCATCTCGATCTGGCGCACCGTCTCCGGGGAGATCCCGAGCTCTTCGCCGATCTTTTTCAGCGTGTATTTCTTCCCGCCGTAGAAAGCGAAGCGGTAGAGGAGGATCTGGCGCTCCTTTTCGAGCAGGTGCTCGAGAAAGCGCCGGGTCTCCTCCCGAATGTCGTTGTCGAAAAGCTCGCGGTCCGGATTGTACGAGTTGTCCGCGCAGAGGTCGAGGAGCGTGCCGCCGTCGCCGCCGAGCGAGGTATCGAGCGACGCGACGGCGCTCGAGACGCTGAGGACGGCCACGACGTCGCTCTCGCTCATCCTGAGCTCTCCGGCGATCTCCTTGACCGACGGCTTTCGCAGGAGCTCCTGGCTGAGGGTAAAGTAGGTCCGTTGAATCTTCTTCAACGCCTCCTCCTTGCGGTGCGGAAGGCGGATCGCCCGCCTCTTGTTCGACAGCGAGCGCACGATCGACTGCTTGATCCACCAGGCGGCGTACGTGGAGAAGCGCACGTTCCGCCGGTAGTCGTACTTGGAGGCCGCCTTGATCAAGCCGAGGTTGCCCTCCTGGACGATGTCGAGAAAGCCCACGTCGGAGGTGACGTAGGATTTCGCGATCTTCACGACAAGCCGCAGGTTCGCCTCGATCAACGTCGCGCGCGCGGCCTCGTCGCCGCGCTGAATGCGCCGCGAGAGGCTCAGCTCTTCCTCGAAGGTCAAGAGCGGCGTCTTCTTGATCTGATCGAAGTATTCCCGGAGAGAGTCTTCGCTCCTATCCCTCATCGTTTTCATGGCGGGGCTCCTCGACCTAAGTTCAGCAGGAACCGTGCCATCGCTCGGAATGGATTTATCGAATTGGCGGGAAACAGCAACTCTCAGAGAGCTAACGAATTACCTTCAGGCCTCCGAGGGGCGGAGGATGCGGGCGGGTCGGAAATGTATGATTTATCATATCGAATCCCGGCTTCGGCGTCCCGCAAATCATACCCTCGGCTTCGCAAGCTGGTTGTAGAGAAGCCTCGCGATGCCGAAGTCCGCGCTGTGCGCCATCGTCTCGGCGTATTTCTCGTACAGCATATCCTCGTAGATACCCTCGGCGAACCCCCCGTCGAGCAGACCGTTCTTCTCGACCGTGTCTCGCATTGAGTCGAGCATCTGCTTGACGAAGATGGCCTCGAAGTCGACGCAGGCGTCGTAGAGCTTCTTGTCATAGTGGCCGCGCGGGGCGCCGGGAACCGGCGCTCGGACCGGGAGGTTGTCGTAGCCGATCAGCGCGGGATTATCGATCGCCATGCCTGTCTCTCCTTCTCGTCTCACGGGCGCTACATGACCACGAGCTTGCCGTACAGCGCGCCCGCCCGGTCGATCGCCTTCAGGATCTCGATGATCGTGTCGCTCGAAACGCCTGCGTCCTGGAGGACCTTCACGAGGTCGTCGACCGTGGCGGTGTCCGCGATCACGAAGGGGTTCTTCGCTTGTCCGAGGCCGTAGTAGGGACTCGTGATGTCCGCCCCGATCGCGACGCGCGTATCCTTGTACGAGACCGCCACCTTCCCGATGCGGACGTTCGCCCCCACGACGACCACGCCGGTTCGCGGATTGACCACTACCTTGCCCGAAAGGTCGGGGCTGATCGTCAGGGATTCAAGCGCCGCGATGAACCCGACGGGATCCCCGCTCTTGTCGGCGGGGATCCCGACCTCGATCACCGAGGCGTCCACCGCGCTCACCTGCGCCTTCGGAAACGCCTTCGCGATCGCCGACTCCGCGTCGCTCGCGTCGATGAAATCGGGGTTTCGAAGCACGATGGAGACCTTCCCTCCCGTCACGATCGGCGCGCTCACCCCCTGCTCGACGATCGCGCCCGCGGGAATCGTGCCGACGGTCGCGACTCCGTTCACGGCGGTCTCCGAGACGAGACCCTGCGCCACGGCGTAGACTTGGCCGTTCGCCGCCTTGAGATTCGTCTGGAGCAGCACGCCCCCCGAAAGGTCGGTCGCCTCGTCGACGCTCGACACCACCACCGGAATCGTGTCTCCGGGCCTCGCGAAGGCCGGAAGGTCGGCGGTCGCCATGACGACCGCGCAGTTGCGGCTCCTCAGATCCGCCTCCGCTATTTGCACGCCGAACGACGTGACGAGGTTCGCGACGACCCGCTGCAGGAGCTTCGATCCCGCGCCGTCGCCCTTGCCCGCGAGCCCCGTCACGAGGCCGAACCCCGTGAGCTGATTGTCGCGCACGCCCTGGACGTAGGCGAGGTCCTTCAGCCGGACCGTGAAGCTCGCCTGCGCGCTTGCGGCAGGGGAAGGAGCGGGAGCCGCCTGCGCGCAGGCGAGGGAGGCCGAGATCCACGCGAACGCGGCGACCATGCCCGCTCTGAGCCAAGACCGTACCCTAGTCTGCAACGATGACCTCCGACGGGCTCTCGATGACGCCCGTAAAGCGCTGCGCGGATGATTGCGTGGCGACCGGGATCGTGTCGCCGAGCCCGCCGGCCCCGTAGGCGGTGCCGGGAACGCTCACGCTCACCGCGCCGTGCTCGAAGGTGAGCATGACGGGGCTCCCCTCGCTCACCGCGTCGTGCTCGCGCACCGCTCCCGAGAGGAGCACCCCTCCGTCGGGGACCTCCTGCTCGACGTCGTAGCTCCCGTGGCCGATCCGCGCCGGGGTGCCCTCGATGCTCGAAAGGTCCACCTCCCGCTCGACGACGTCCCCCCGGTCGATCGAGGAGCCCGCGCTCAGGTCGTGGCGCGCGAAGGGCGCAAGGCCGAAAGCCGAGATCGTGACGGGGATCGTCTCAAGGTCGGCCCCGCCGCCTGAGCCGAAGGTGACGTAGCGGTTTTGGATGAGCGTCTGCGGGCTCTCGTCCCCGGAGTCGAGCTGGAAGGAAAGCGCGCTCCCCGGCTCGATTCCCGAAAGATCCTCCCCCGAAGGGATGGAGACCTCGACGCGGACCGTCTTGTCGCCCAAGGACCGGTCGAGGTGCTCAAGCAGCTGCACGTAGAAGGTCCGCTCGCCGGGGTCGGTGACGGTGTCGGGTATGTAGACGAAGCGCGATCCCACGAGAATAAACGACTCGGAGAGCTTTGCCGCGAGGAGGCTCTTCACGACCCGCGGCGGAATCAGCGAAGGAAGGCTGTCGAGCTGCGGAAGGGGCTCGCGCAGCACCGCGAGCGTCTCGTCGTCGGTCGCTCTCGGCGCGAGGCAGATGTCGGCGAAGGTGTGGACCGCCGTCTCGTCGATCACGCCGCCTGCGAGGTAGAGCTCTCCGGCGTAGCCTGAGAGCGACGAGGCGAACATCCCCGCGGCGAGGAGAGCGATGCGGCTTCCGGCCGGTGGCCTGATCATCGTGCGTTACCGCGGCCTTCGGACAACCCCGGCTCTACCGCTTGAGGTTGTTGGCGATTCCGAGCATCGTGTCGGACGTCTGAATCGTCTTCGAGTTCATCTCGTAGGCCCGCTGCGCCACGATCATGTCCACCATCTCCTTCACGACCGACACGTTGGACATCTCCAAGAACTTCTGGATCGTCTTGCCCATCCCGTCGAACCCAGGGCGGCCGGCGATCGCGTCGCCCGACGCGGCGGAGACCTTGTAGAGGTTCTCGCCGACCGCCTGGAGACCCGCCGGATTCACGAACCGGTAGAGCTCGACCTGCCCGACCTCGACCGGCGTGTCGCTTCCGTCGACCTTCGTCGTGACTCTCCCGTCCTGGGTTATGGTCACGCTGTCCCGCACGAAGTTCTGGGGAAGCACGATCTCGGGCAGCACCTTGTAGCCGTCGGCGGTCACGAGCTGGCCGTTGCTGTCGATCTTGAACGAGCCGTCGCGGGTGTAGGCGTACGTCCCGTCGATATTCAGGACTCGGAAGAACCCCTCGCCCTCGATCGCCATGTCCGAGACGTTTCCGGTCGCCTCAAGCGGTCCCTGGTCGAACTCTTTCTGGCTCGCCGAGACCCTCACGCCATGACCGACCTGGATCCCCGTCGGATAGACGGTGAGCTCGGTCGCCGGAGTTCCCGCCTCCCGGGTCGTCTGGTAGAGCAGATCCTCGAAATCGGCCCGGTTCTTCTTGAAGCCGGTCGTGTTCACGTTCGCCAGGTTGTTCGCGATCGTGTCGATGTTGAACTGCTGGCCGATCATCCCGGACGCGCCGGTCCACAGTGATCTCATCATGATCTAGAATCTCCTATACCTTCACGGCGTCGTTCGTCAGCCGTCCGGCGAGCTCGTCCTGCTCCTGAATCAGCTTCTGGTTGGCTTCATAGGCTCGGTTCACCTCGATGAGGTTCACCATCGCGGTCACCGGGTTCACGTTCGAAGCCTCGAGGAAGCCCTGCTCGACCTTCGTCGTGCCGCCGAGATCCGCCTGCACGGGCGGACCGGACTCGGCGGTCGCGCGCCACTGCGAGTCGCCCTGCTTTTTCAAGTAGCGCTTCTCGGGAAAGTCCACGATCTTCAACGTGTCGACGAGCTGCGTGTTGCGCCAGTCGTTCTCCTCGATCGACACGAGGCGATTCGGGTCGCCGGCGAAGTCCGCGTTCTGGTAGATCCGTCCCTGCTTGTCCACGACGAAATTGTTCTTTTTCAGGTAGATGAGGCCGTGCTCGCCGAGCACCGGCTCGCCGGCCTGATCGACGAGGAGCCCGTCCTTGTTGATCAGGAAGGTTCCGTTGCGGGTGTACCGCTCGCCGTTCTCGGTCTGGACGGTGAAGAAGCCACTTCCGTCGAGGGCGAGGTCGAAGGGGTCGTCGGACTGCTTCAACGCCCCCTGCTCGAAGACCGTGTAGCTTTCGTTCAGCTCGACCCCGGTGCCGAGCTTCCCGACGATCGGCGCGATGTCCGCGGAGCCGAACGGAAACTTGTAAACCCCGTTGTCGTTCGTGCGCCGGATCAGGAGATCGGGAAACGACTTCATAACCGCGGTGTCCCGCTTGTATCCGGTGGTATCGACGTTCGCCATATCGTTGGCGAGAATGTCCATCTTCTCCATCTGAGCAACCATGCCGCTCGCGCCCGTGTAAATGCCTCGAAGCATCCCTATCCTCCCGGAGTCCCCTCTCCAGTCATTATCGGTGGCGGGGAAGAAAGGTTGAGCCCGCAGGACAGCTTGAAATTCCCGCGGGTTCCCGCTATCCTGTCCGCGCATTTCGCCAGAATAGCTCAGGGGCAGAGCAGCTCACTCGTAATGAGCAGGTCAAGGGTTCAATTCCCTTTTCTGGCTGTTTTTTTGCTTCATTTTCATTCAGTAGCGCGATTTCTCGCTTCTCTATCGCGAAAAACCCACCATAAGATGCTGTTTCATCGCTTTTTGCTTGGCATGGAGTATACTGAGTTCGGTAGACACGGACGGTTGCGGTACGATGGCTCCTGGGCTCACCTCAAGGACGCGTTCGTCCTTCAGCGACGTTTCCGTACTCGCGCCGAAGCCACGGCGGAGATCCGGGAATACATCGAGATCTTTTATAACCGAATACGTCGTCAAAACTCGGAAATACGGCACTGTCGGTGTACGCCGAGAACTACTTTGTCAAAAAGGAAATCTGCTTGAATCATTCGTGTCTCCTCTGACAGAAGAGGCCAAGATGACCGTAGCGAATGCGAAGAAACTCGTGCTCGACGGAATAACTCGGGACCTCGGTCCACGCCGCTTGGCGCTCGTCGATCCGGCGAGTCCGGATCCTTCCGATCCCGGAAAACTCATCGTTGCCGGCAAAACGGCTCGAGTGGTCCATCACTATTCCGGCTGGCACGTGCCTATCAACTTGTCCTGGTTCAACGGGACCTTTGAAGAACCCCGCATAAATGATCAAAGTTTCTACTGGTACGCGTTTGCGATTCCTCACCTCAACCGGAACCGGATCGATCATTACCTGATTTGTGACTTTCTCCAAGTTCGTGACTGGGTTCTGGAGTTCGGCGCGCCCAAAGGACGCGATCACCGCGATCACAATGATTGGATGGCCAACATCCATGTGTACGACCGCCACAGCAGGGAGGAGCAAGCGTATTTTCGCTGGGGCGACGAGCCGCTCGTCGGATCGACTTTCCTCGACCGCATCGTAAAACTTGACAACATCGACGTGGTCGCACAGAAATCTCTTGTCCAACACGTGAAAGGTCACGTAGGAGCGTACGGAATTGGCGGTGAATCGGAAGCGCACCGACGCTTAAAGATTTACGCATCCTACCATCCCGAGCTCCTGCAACTAAGCCCCCAGGCGACGCCGGAGCTTGAACATGAATTCGTCACAGGAGATCGCGTGGACCTGATATTCAACAATCACGGACCTCTCCGAACAGTGGTCGAGGCCGAGCTCGACACTGCGGAGGGGATTCTGGTCGGAGTGCACCAGGCGATAAAGTATCGATCTCTGGCTGCGGCCGAGAGCAGTCTCGGGCTCGTGTCGCCCGATGTTGCCGCGGCTGTGGTGTCCTACGCCGACGGCGGTGATGTCGTGCACCGCCTGGCGAGAGCATACGATGTCCGGCTGATTACCGTAGACAAACAAAAGATTCTTATTCCCGACTAAGATTATGTACCCCGTCTCTTGAGCCAGCTTGTTATGAGCCGACGCTATACTAGCGACCGACGATGAAAGGTTTCACAGTGGTCGGTCTCAGATTCATTTTTTCGCGACGGAACGCCGGCTTCGAAGATTCGGTCTCACGACCCGAGGATAAATCTCGCAGGCTCGTTTCGAAGCATTATCCTGCTCCCCCTTATCGATTGCCAGCCAACCATCCACGGAGAAATCCCCGCGAAGAGACTCGGGTGACACCAAGTCCGACGGACTCCCAATCTCGTGACAGCGCGGCAACCGCGTCGCGAGTGCTCATGAAACAGCGTCGCCCCGATCGGCTCCTCCGACGAAGCGCCGCGTCAGGCGCTCCCGCCCCGGCGACCGGGCTCCGAGGATCGATCTCCCCGCGGACTTCAAAGCCAGGGAACGAGCCCGAAGTGACGGGCAAGCTCGGGGAAGTGGCGGATGGCCTCCTCGAGCCCGGAGGTGCGAAACACCGCGCTCATCGGCCGGTTGTCGCTTGCGATCGTCTCGACCTTGAACGTATCCCGCGCGAGGAGCGCCTCGACGAAGAGAAGCGTACGTACCGTGTCCGGTTGGAGGAGGTTTCCGCCTGAGGTCACCATCCAGAGGTCAGGCCCGAGGTCGGCCCCGAAGAAATAGTGGATATTCGGACGCATGAGACGGCTCACCGGATGCTTCCACTTCGTCTCCACGCTCGCGCGCAGATTGTCCTCGGCGAGCGAAAAGAATACGATCAGCGCCGGGGGGTGGTCGGCGGACCAGGGGCTCGGATGGCCCGTGCAGTCCGCGGTGAACGAGAACTCGGCGACGCGGGAACCGGGGTCATAGCTGCGGACCGCGTACCATTCGCCGAAGGTGCCGGAAACCTCCTGCGCCGGGATTTGGCAAACCCCGCCGAAGAGCGGTATCATTAGAGCGAGAAGCGCGCGTCTCATGGTCACCAGCTTGCCCGACGTAGGTTAGACAGGTACACCCCGCGGGGAGTTTCCCTCCCGAGGGTCGGAACTTCGCCGTCTCATCGTACGTCTAAAACCCGCGGAAAGGAGGGGGAATGGCCGCGAACAGGGCATTCATCGTATCGATCGTCGTCGTTCTTCAGCTGGCGGTCGCCGGCGCGGCGCTCGGCCAGCAATTCCCGTATACCTACTCGCATGGTCATCGAGCGCCCATTCCGCACTCCATGCTTCCCCTCCTCGCCTCGCCCCCCGCGGGAACCGTCAGCACGGCGAACGAACCGCCGCCGGCCTACGCCTCCTATCCGAGCGTAACGCTCGACGAGTGCGTGCAGGCGGCAACCCCCATCGCGCCGAACATCTTGATTGCGAAGGCGACGCTCGACTCGGCGCAAGCGCAGTTTGCGCAGGTCCGCGCGTCGAACGGCCTCGCGCTCAACGGGACCGGCTCGTACGCCCACACCGGCAACCTCCCGGACGTCGGCGCCGAGGTGACCACCCCGGCTACCGTCGCAAGCACCTTGGAGGACGGCGACGACTCGATCGGAGAGAACGTCAACGGGGCGGTGACGCTGAGCGGACCGTCCACGAGCGCGTCGGTGAGCGCGCACCACCTCGCCGAGGAGGGCACCCTCAGCGACCAGCTCACGCTCTTTGAAGCGACCGGCAGCCAGCAGGTCTTCGACGGCTACCCGGGCGGCAGGGCCGCCGCGACCATAGCGCAAGGCGCCTATACGCTGAAGAACGCCCAGGTTACCTACAACGCGGCGCTGAGAACCGTGAAATACCAGGTGGAACAGGACTACTACACGCTGCTCGGAGACGAAAACACGGTCCAGGCCGACATCGCAAGCGTCGAGGAGAATAACGAGAATCTGAAACGGGTACAGGCCGAGCTCAGCGCCCAAATCGCGACGGCGCTCGACGTCCTCCAGGCGCAGGTCACCCTCGTTCAGTCGCGCCTGAACGTCCGAACCGCCGAAAACACCGTGGACACCGATCGCAAGACGCTTTCCCTCGCGATCGGCTGGCCGATCGACAAGCTCTACCAGGTGACCGAAGTGCCGCCGCCTGCTCCGCCGACGTTGAACCAGGCGCAGGCGCTGAAGATCGCCTACGACGACCGCCCGGAGCTCCAAGCGCTGGAGCTCGAAGGCGCCTCGGCGGACGTGAACCTTGGGCTCGAGAAAGCGCAATTCCTTCCGATCGTCTCGGCGCAGGCCGGCGTGAGCCTCCTGCAGGACTGGAGCGCGAACTCGAATCTCGGCACCTATTCCGTCGGCGGCGAGGTGACGGAGCCCATCTTCGAGAGCGGACTGCGCGTCGCCCAGGTCCAGGCCGCGAACGATCAGATTCGGTCGTACGCGGTGCAGCTCGACCAGGAGCGGCAGAGCATAACGATCGCCGTCGACAACGCGCTCTTCGGAGTCACCGACGCGAAGAACCGTCAGGACCTCGCCTCCCAAAGTCTCGACGCCGCGCAGGGCCAGTACAACCTGGAGCGCTCGGAGTTTGCGGTCGGCCTCGCCACGAACCTCGACGTCCTTACGGCGCTTTCGGCGCTGACGACGGCGCAGGTCGCGCTCCAGCAAGCGCGGAGCACCTATGCCCTTGCGGTGCTCAGCCTCATCAATTCGCTGGGCTTGTGAGTCCGCGCTCGCCCTTGCACTGCGCGATCCCGAGGAATAGAATCCCCGCGTGAGCGGCGCGTCCGCGATTCGGGTCGCTCGCGCCGAAGGAATGGAGCAGCCAAAGGATCAGCAGGACTTCGCACGACCGGAGGGGGACGCGCTTTCCGGGATCACCTCGCCCGCCGAAGACGGCCTTCGAGGAGCCGACAGGACGGATACCGGCGCCGCGAAGGGCGCCGAGCGGGGTTTCCGTCTTCCCTTCGACCTCAACAAAATGGTGACGATGGTGAAGCGGTCCCAGCAACGGACGGGTTTCGTCCGGTTCTTGTTCAAGGAACGCTCCCGAATCGTCCGTTTCGGCTATCGATCCCATACGCTTTCCCCTACCGTCCTTCTTCCTGCGCTGAAGCTCGATGGGCGGCTGAGAACGCACTTCGCGCCGTCGATCGAGCAATCCGCCCTCGAGCTCCTGCCCGCCCTCAGAATCGCGCTCGAACGCGGGTGGATGTGGCTTTCCAAGAAGGAATACAACCTCCTCAGCGTTTTCCACCGGCTGTGCGTCGAGATCGTTCGCGCGGACCTGTCCTCGTTCCGCCTCAGCGACTCTCATCTCATCGACCGGTTCCGTATCCTCGAGACCCTGTTCTTCGTTCTCGCCGCCCGCCAAGAGCACTCGATGCTCGTCGGCGGGGCGCTCCAGCAGGTCCTTGCCGAGCTCCCGGGTCGCGATCGGGACAAGGACAGAAGGCTGGGAGTTCTCTGCGAGCGAATCCTGTTTCGAGAGTTCGAGCTTCCCTCCCTCTTCAACTTCCTCCTCACGCTGAACATGGTCAGGTATCGCCGCTCCTTCTCGGGAACCCATCTCCTCCTGAACGACGTCGAGCCGATGATCGACGATTCAAGCTTCGCCTGCGGCGAGGCGCTCCAGGAGGAGATCGACGCCCACGTCCGCAAGCTTGCGAAGCGAGTCACCTCCCTCGCCGGCAGGCGCTCGGAGCTCGATCGAATTCGGGCGTTCGTGCCCGTCGCGTCCGCCGCGAGGGAGGACCTCGCGGAGCTCGCTTCGTTTTACGGGCGGGGAAGCGGGAAGAAAGCGGGCCTTGACTTCGAGTCGGACAGCAAGAACGTGATCCTGTTCGTCCCGAGGCTGCTCGGGCGTTTCGACGCCGTGTTCGGGAATCTCCTCGCGGGAAAGTTCACGCTCGAAAGCGGCAAGATCGTCTCCGCTTTCGCACCGTCCGTCTTCGGTTCCGAGCTCTCGCGCCTTCGCGAAGCGCGAGCGAGGTTGGAGGCGCTCCTCCCGGATCTGCGCGCGCTCTCCCAGGAGCGCTACCTTCGCGTCAAAGGGGAGCGACGAGGCGCCCTGCCCAACGAGATCGAGTCGGTGCAGGTGCTTGAGGACGTCTCCGAGCTCTTTCTTGCGATCGCGAAGAGGCTTGACGGCGTGCTTCGAAAGACGGCGCGACCGTCCGACGGGGCCGACTCCGAGCAGCCCCTCCAGCTTTCCGCGCTTCAGAAGAGCTCCGCCTCGTTACCCCACGCGGAGGACCGCCTCCGCTCGAAAACGCCGATTGGAGGCAAGACCGTCGGGGAAGCGGTCGGATTCGCGGTCGCGATGTGCTATCTCGCGGCGATCTATCTCCGCGACCGCGGCCTGCTCAATCTCCTGTCCCAGGCAGGCCTGATCGACGCCGAGATCGAGAGGATCCTCGCCGAGGTACAACGGATCGGGCGCGACGAGGAGTACCGCGGCCTCCTCGAGCGCATCGGTCCGGCCAAGGTGCTCTGAAGAACGTGCGAGCTTCGGGCCTCGCGCGACCGGGCGGCGGCGTCCCGCCGCGCTCCGTGCTTACTCGACCTTGCTCTTCCGCTTCGAGCTCACGAAGCGGGCGAAATCGTTGATGTTTTTCACGACGATCTTGTCCGGATAGATCTCGATGCGCCGCTGCGAGGCAAAGTGGTTGAGAACCTGGCGGCAGTTGTCGGTGGTCATTCCCGCCCAGTGGGCGATGTCGTCGATGGTCGTGTTGAAGGTGCGCTCGTCTTTGTTCGGGTCCGCGTTCGTCTGCGTCTCGGCGAGCATGAGGAAGACGTCGGCGACGCGCGCCTGGACGTCGTCGAGCGTGAGGATCATGAAGCGGCGCTTCTGATCGTAGATTCGCTTGGTAAAGAGCTTCAAGAGCTTGAAGGCGATCTGGGGGTTGCCCTGCATGAGGACGTCGAAGTTCTCCCGGTTGAACTCGAGCGCGGTGACCTTGTCGAGCGCGATGGCGGTCGCCGAGCGCGGCGCCTCCTCGAGGATCGCCATTTCCCCGAGGATCTCCCCGGGATAGAGAATGTCGATGATCTTCTCGATGTCGCCCATGATCTTGACGATCTGGATGCGGCCGGTCTGAATCAGATAGCAGGTGTCGCCCGGCTCGTGCTCGCAGAACATGATGTCGTTTTTCTGAAACGTCACCGCGAAGCGATTGAGCATTGAGAGATCAAGTGCCATTGCTATTTTCCTTCAAGAGCGCCGATCGCCTTTCGAGCCTTGCGGCTCACCGGGGCATCCTCGGGCGCCATGGAGAGAATCTTTTTGTAGAAGCCCATCGCCTTGCCCGCGTCGCCCTTCTTCTCGTAGCAGCTTCCGACGTAGAAAAGCGCCTCCACGATGTCGGGATGCTTGGGATAGCGCTGAATCATGGTCGTGTAATGCCCGATGCACTTGTCGAGCTCGCCGACCGCGTAGAGGCAGCGGCCGACCTCGAACAGCGATTTCGCCACGTACTCGGCGTCCTGCCCTTCGGTGATGATCGCCTTGAACTCCGCGAGCGCGTCGTTGTATTTCTGCTGGCTAAAGAGGCTCACGCCGTTGTAGAAGCGCTGCGCCGCCCCGGACATCTCCTCCTCGGACTGCCGGGGAGCGGGCGCGGCGGCGCTCGCCCCCGCCGCGGCCTGCTGACCGCCGCCGCTTTTCACGAAGCGCTCGGCCGCGCCGATGTTGAGGAGCGCCTGCTGGGCGAAGGCGCCCGAGGGATAGTAGGTCAGGTAGCGCCTGAACGCGTAGAGCGCCTGGGCGTAGCGCTTGGACTTGAGGTAGTACTCGCCCACGCCGAACAGCCCGGCTTCCGAGTTGTCCGACTGCTCGTCGGTCGAGAGCACGTCTTGAACTTGCTTGTGGATGCGGCGGAGCTGGTTCGAGAACACCTTGAGCATCTTCATGATGATTCGGGTGTTGTTGAGAACGACCTGCTCGAACTCCGGGACCGTAAAAACGATCATGTTCGCGTCCTGGAGCACGACGGCGGTCTCCTCCCGCGGGTACTTGCCGAGCGCCGATTTGACGCCGAAGAACTCCCCGGTCTGAATGAGGTCGTACATCTCCTGTCCGGTCTCAATGTCGTTGTACTTCATGCTCACCTTGCCGGATTTGAGCAGGAAGACCTTGTCGTTGTTGTCGCCCTTGAAGTAGACGATCGAGTTGGACTTGTACGCCGCTGCCTTGGGCATCTTCGCTCCTGTGAATATCGACCTTCCGGAACCACGGAACAGCAGACATCATACCATGCGGACCATGAATGATAAATATAACAAGACACGCCGCTCGGCGCCACCACCCCCTCTATATGTCGGCGTGGGGGACAAAAAAGCGTACAGAAAACTTCCCTCCTCGGGGCGTTGACCACTCCATCCTTCCGTGTCTCTACTCTCCCCCATGATCGATCTCCACACCCACTCACGGTGCTCCGACGGCACCCTCGCGCCCCGGGACCTCGTCGCCCTCGCCGCCGCCGGAGGGGTCTCGGCGCTCGCGCTCACCGACCACGACACCGTCGCGGGCATCGACGAAGCGAAGGCCGCCGCCGCGCTCTACGGCGTCCGATTTCTCGCGGGCGTCGAGATCGAGGCCGACTTCTCCCCGGGCAGGCTGCACGTCCTCGGCTTGGGGCTCCGCGATTGGCACGGGGCGGTCGAAGAGCGGCTCGTGCTCCTGCGAAACAGGCGAACCGAGCGGAATTTCAAGATCGTCGAGAAAATGAAGCGGGCGGGCATCCCGGTCACGATCGAGGACGTCGAGAAGATAGCGGTCGGCACCGTGGTCGGCCGCCCCCACTTCGCCGAGTTCCTCCGCCGCCAAGGCCTCGTGAAGTCGATTCAGGAAGCCTTCGACCGTTACCTCGCGAGCGGGAAGCGGTTTTACGCGAGGCGGGAGAACCTCCCGGTCGGCGACGCCGTGGATCTGATCCGGCTCGCGGGAGGCCGCGCCGTCGTCGCGCATCCCCTCACGCTCCGCGTCGGCATGGGCGAGCTTCGGGAGCTCCTGTCCGAGTGGAAGAAGCTCGGCATGGAAGGGGTCGAGGCCTTCCACTCGAACGCGCCTCGCGAGACGGCCGACGCCCTCGCGCGCCTCGCCGCGGAGCTCGGTCTCTTCGTCACGGCGGGCTCGGACTTCCACGGCGACTACCGGCCGGATCGCCACCTCGGCCGCGGAGCCGACGGCCGACCGATCGGCGACGAGTACCTTGCGGCCTTCGACGGACGGTAGCGCTTGCTTTGACCATTCCCAGCGATTCGGATATCATCCGAATCGGGAGCGACGACCAGGATGGTGGCTCTTCTCGGGCGACGGGTTATTCAGCGGATCAGAGGTCTCCTCTACGCCGCCGGCTTCCTCTACGAGGTCCTGAGGGAGTCGTTCCTTTTCGTCCGCCACCGTCAGGTCGGGTACCGCGTGCTCACCATGCAGATTCTCTTCACCGGCGTGGAAGCGCTCAGCGTCGTCGCGGTCCTCGGCCTCGCGCTCGGGGTCGTCATCATCATTCAGGGCATGTCGCTCCTGCCGCAGATCGGCCAGGGACAGCTCATCTACACGATCCTCATTACCGTCATCACGCGCGAGCTCGGCCCGATTCTCACGGCGTTCATCATCATCGCCCGCTCCGGTACCGCGATCGCGACGGAGCTCGGAAGCATGGTGGTCTCCCACGAGATCGAGGCCTATGTCGCGGTCGGGATCAACCCCATCTCCTACCTCGTCGCCCCGCGCTTCCTCGGCGTCACCGCGTCGCTCCTGATTCTCAATCTGTACTTCAACGTTTTCGGCTTGGTGGGATCCTACTTCGTGGTCCAGCTCATCAAGCCCGTTCCCTTCGCGGAGTACTTTCGAGGACTTCTTTCGAGCCTGCAGACGGCGGACATCCTCTCGAGCCTCGTGAAGAGCCTCGTGTTCGGCGTCATCGTCTCCGCCGTCTCGACCTTCAACGGCTTTCGGGTCGAATCGGCGTCGACCGAAATCCCGCAAGTCGTGATCAAGGCCGTCGGGCAGAGCTTCATGCTCTGCATCGTCGCCGACGCGGTCATCACGTTGATCTACTATATGCGGTAGGCGGCATGGAACAGCAAAGCGCGATAGAGCTTCAGCAGGTCACCTTCAAGCGCTCCGCGGCGCCGATCCTCGACGACGTCACGATCAACCTCCCCTCCGGAAAGACCACCGTCATTCTCGGGCCTTCGGGGTGCGGAAAGACCACGCTGCTGAAGGTCGCGGCGGGGCTCGTCATCCCCGACAGCGGCCGGGTGATCTACAAAGGAAGGAACCTCCACGCCCTCGGCGAGCGCGAGAACATTCTCTTCCGCCGGGAGACCGGCTTCGTCTTCCAGGACTCGGCGCTCTGGTCGAACAACAGCATGTACCAAAACATCAGCCTCGCGCTCACGTTCCATGATCCGCTGATGGGAGAGCAGGAGGTCCGCGCGCGGGTCGAGAGCCTCGTCAAGCTCGTCGGCTACCGCGAGAGCCTGAGCCGCAGGCCGGCCGAAGCGTCCGCGGGCGAGCGGAAGATCGTCTCCTTCCTGCGCGCCATCGCCCTCCACCCGTCCCTGGTCTTCATGGACGAGCCGCTCAGCGAGATCGACCATCCCACCGCGGAGCGGATGATCGAGATGATCCGCGATCAAAAGCGGGAAGGCCGGACGATCGTCATCGTCACCCACGATCCGGTCCTCACCTCCCAGCTCGCCGACAACCTCGTCGTTCTCGACAACGGCCGGGTGCTCGAAAGCGGCCCGTTCGCTCAGGTCGTCCGCTCGACGAACGCCGAGGTGATCTCGCTCCTCTCGCGCGTGCTGAGCGAGGCGTCCACCTTCGACGGAAACATTCTCGACCTCCTCGACGAGGGCACGCACCTGTGAGCGCGGGGCCCTTTACACCAAAAGATCAGATGGAGCAAGATAGGCAGTCCGCGGTGAGGGGTGGTTTCGGCAAATGAAGTTCAAAATCCGGTTCGCCGAGCAGATCGTCGGCGTATTCGTGCTCGTCGCGGTGGCGTTCCTCGCGCTCGTGCTCATCCTCATCGGGATCAACCAGCGCTGGTTCGCGAAGGACTACCACTTCACGAGCCGGTTTCCCTCCGGCGACGGCCTGAGCGTCGGAATGCCGATCAAGTTCAAGGGCTTCCAGATAGGCGCCGTCGATCGCATTAGCCTCGACGAGAACGACCTGGTCGACATCGATTTCAGCGTCTACGACACGTACATCGACAAGATTCGCAGGAACTCGGTGCTCGAGCTCGTCTCCAGTCCGCTCGGCATCGGAGGCGGTCTCGTCTTTCATCCCGGCAAGGACCTCGGCCCCCCGCTTGCCGAGAGCTCCTTCATTCCCTCGTTGAACTCGGCCGAGGGACGGCGGCTCGTGCAGGCGGGCCTCGTGGATATTCCGCCGAACAGCGACGCGGTCACGAGAATCGTCGGGGAGGTCGACCCCATCCTGAAGAACGTGAACGCGACGCTCGTGTCGGTGCACCAGCTCGTCGATACCCTGAACGGCGGCCTGAGCGGCGCCGCCGACAACCCGACCGGCTCGCTGATCCGAAACGCCTCCGACATGACCGCGCAGATCAACAAGGTCCTCGTCGATCTTCAGAGCATCACGGATCGCCTCGCGGCGGCCGCCAACTCTCCGAACGGCCCCGTGCAGGGTATGCTCCAGCCGCAGGGCTCGATGGAAAAGATCCTGAACGACAACGACGCGCTGTACGACCACATCGACGATACCCTCGCGAACCTCGACGCGACGATCAAGCAGCTGAGCGACTTCGTCACCTACCTCAACTCCTCGCAGCCTGAGATCACCGGGATCCTCGACGAGGGCCGCGAGACCCTCTCGCAGGGGAAGGAGGTTCTCGAAGGCATCCGCAACAATCCCCTCATCCGCGGAGGGATCCAACCTCGCATCGAGCAGCCCGGGACGAGCGCCGGTTACCGGGACGGAGGCTTCTGATGCGGATCGCCCGATCCGGCGCGGCGCTCGTCGCCTGCTGCCTCCTCCTCGGGGTCCTGAGCTGCTCGAGCGCTCCCAAACCGGTCGACGAGGTGGACACCGTCAAGAACGAGGCGGCCGAGCTTGCGCAATCCGGCAACGCCTATTTCGACCAGGGAAACTACCCGCAGGCGCAGCGCCTGTTCGCCATGGCGCTCGACGACGACCTTTCGGTCTACTACGTGCCCGGCATCGTGACCTCCTACGACTCCCTCGGCAAGGTCTACCTCGCCGCCGGGCGGAACGACCAGGCGAGCATCGACTTCCAACGCGCCTACGATCTCGCCGAGAAGCTCAAGGATCCCGAGCTCCTCGCCGAGTCGGTGAACGATCTCGGCGAGCTCCTGTTGAAGGAGGGGAAGCCTGAGGAGGCAAAGAGCCGCTTCCTCGAAGCGCTCCCCCAGATCAAGGACGACCAGTCGGCGATCGAGGCGCGGCTGCTTCACAATCTCGGCTCCGCCGACAAGGCGCTCGGGAGCTACCCCGAGGCGCTCGACAACCTCGGCAAGGCGCTCGCGATTCACACGACCTTGAAGGCCTACGCGCAGTGCGCCGCCGACTACTACATGATCGCGTCGGTCTATGCGAAGCAGGGGGAGCTCGGGCAGGCGAAGGACGAGGCCGCCCTCGCGCTCTCGAACGACCAGAAAATGGAGAACAGCCCGGGGATCGCCTCAGACTTTCTCGCGCTCGGCGCGATCGCCGAGCGCTCGAGCGCGCTCTCCGATGCCTACGATGATTACCAGGCGTCGCTTGAAGTGTATCGGAGCCTCGGCTTCGTCGCGGAGGTGAAGGATCTGCTCGGACGCCTCCAGCGGATCGCGAGCGCGCTCGGCCGAACCCAGGACGCCGCGGCGTACGGGGCGGCCTTGAAGACGCTCGGAGCGGCCCAATGAGCGGCCGGAAGGCGGGCGAGAGCCTCCGCGAGATCGGGCGCGGCTACCTTCGAAGCCTGCGCGGCCTTCTCTGGGCGCTCGCGCTGGCCGCGCTCGCGCTCGCGGCGGGCGTCGCGATTGTCCTTCCGCTCTGGTACCTGTCGACCCACTTCCGCGGCGCGTACACCTGGTGCGCGCTCGGCCTCGTCGCGGGCGGGCTCGCCTATCTCGCCGTCCGGAGGATCGTCGAAAGGTCCCGGCGGCCCCGCGAAATCCGCAGAGCCGCCGCTCGGCGCGCGGCGGGCCGCGCGCTCACCCTGGTCGTCGCGATCGTCGCGCTCTACCTGATCCTCGTCCTCTATTTCATCGGGTTTCTCGGAGCCGCGGTGCCGCTCTCGGTTCTCTACGTCGTCGCGCTCGGATATCGGCTCTACGTGACCCGAAGGTCATCGACGAACGGAAGTGCGTAAGGCGGCCCGCTTCCTCCTCGCGGCCGCGATCGCCATCGAGGCGAGCGCGCCCCTTTTCGCCGACAATCATTACCCTCGGATCTCGGAGCTCACGAACGACGACGTCGTCTACGGCCAGCTTGAAGGCGACGTCGCGGCCTACTACGAGGACGTCCTGAACGGCCGGCCGGCCCCGGCGCTCGGAATCTACGTCTACCGTACCCGCAAGGGCGACAGCCTGTACTCGGTCGCCGCGCAGGTGAACGTCCCCTACGAGGCGATCGCCACCGCGAACGATATCGAGCGTCCCCGCGATTTTCACGTCGGCACGCGGCTCCTCATTCCGAACTGTCCGGGACTGTTCATCCCGCGCGCGCCGAGGACCGAGCTCGATTATTTGATGGCCGCATGGAGGGAAAAGTCGCCGGCAACGGGCGTCGACGTGAGCCTGTACGAATCGAGCGGCCTCACGAGATACTACTTCGTCCCCGGCGCGCAGTTCCAGCCGATTGAGCGCGCCTTTTTTCTCGGAATCCTCTTTCGCTTTCCCCTCCCCCACGCCGTCGTGACCTCAGAGTACGGAATGCGGATCGATCCGTTTACCGGCAGGCTTTCCTTCCACTCGGGAATCGACCTCGCCGCCCCGTGGGGGACCGACGTCTACGCCGCCAGGGACGGCGTCGTGCAGTACGTCGGAAGAAACCGGACGTACGGGAATTTCGTGCTCCTCAAGCACGACGACGGCTACCAGACGCTCTACGGCCACCTGAGCTCGGTGAGCGTCCGGTTGAACGATTACGTTCCTTCCGGTATGATCATCGGGAAGGTCGGAAGCACCGGGCTCTCCACGGGACCTCATCTCCACTTCGAGATTCGGCACCTGGGACGGACCGAGGATCCGGCCCCTCTCCTGCCGATGGGTGATCAATGACGAGATCGACGGTCACGCTCGTGGTTGCCTCGCTGCTCCTCGCCCCGAGACTCCTCAACGCCGAGAACATCCGCGGACCGGTCGCGGAGCAGCTCGCCGTCGGCGCGAAACCGGATCGCGCCGCGGTGGGAATCGGCGACCTCGTCGCGCTCGGCCTCGGCGAGAACAGTCGGTTCCTGAACGGCGTCGAGATTCGGGTCGACATTCCGCCCCAGGCGCGGCGCTACCGCGATCTCCTCGCGCTGTTCGTCTACAAGAGCGTTGCCCCGCAGCCGTCCGCCGCCTCGAGCGCCTACGAGGCCACCCCCGAGGGCTTCGCGGTGCTTTCGGCCGCCACGCGGGCCTTCGTGGACATCCCGATCGTCGCGGACTCGATCGAGCCGTCGGCGGACGCGACGGTGCTTCAGGCGCCCGTGCGCGTCGACGAGTTCCCGCTGCTCCTGTCGGTCGCTCCCCTCACGAAGGCTCTTCCGGGGTCGGCGACCTCGATCCGGTTCACCGTCTCCGCGACGCCGATTTTTCAGGACCGCGGTCTCTTGCGACTGACGATCGAGGCCGGCGGCAAGCCGCCCAGCATGCCCTTCAGCCTTTCGATCGACGACCAGCCGACGCCCTATCCGCTCGAGGACGGCGGCCTCGTGCTTTCCTCGGGGATCCACCATCTCCGCGTCGATTCCGACTCCTATCGCGAGGAGTTCCAAACCTTCGGGATCGACCAGGGGGGAACGACATCGATCGACATCGCGCTCGTTCGCCCGGTCTCGCGGCTCATTTTCGAGGCGCCGCGCGGCACCGAGGTGGAGCTCGACGGGACCGGGATCGGCCTCGTCCCGCTCCTTCCCGTCGACGTGTCCGAAGGGGAGCACACGATCGTCTTTCGGGTCGGGAACTATACCCTTACCAAGAACGTCATAGTCCAGCGAGGTAAAAGCTACAAAATTTCGCTTTTTCTTGACATTTTGGTCGAAG
>JASHNV010000158.1 GCA_030041455.1 Spirochaetia bacterium | reverse complement strand
GCGTGCGGGGTATCGAGGGTGTTGGAGCCCTGCTCCTGATACCTGAACTCGATGCCCGCGGTGTACTGGCCGTAGACGTTGTAGGACACCGACGCGTTGTAGCAGAGGCTGTCGGGCCCGTAGAGCCACCCGACGGGAGTGGCGACGACCGGATCGCCTCCGAGGAAGTTCGAGAGGTAGCGCTGCTCCGAGTCGATCGTGTCCCACGGCATCGCGCCGTTTCCGGGCGATCCGCCGATGTACAGCCAGGGGTCGGTCTCCGTCACCTGGGCCGCCACCTGGACGTAGCCTGATCCCAAGGGGAAGGAGCCCTGCGCGCCGCCGAGAACGCCGCCGGCCGACGGCGTGTCGTTCGCCCCGGAGTAGATCTCGATCGAGCCTCCGATCTGGTTTTGCGCGTACTGGACGAAGAGGTCGAGCCACTTGAAGGGGTTGACCGAGATCTCCGCCGAGGCGATGTCGTTCGCCGTCTCCCAGATGTTCCAGTTGTGGAAGATCTCAAGCGGATTGAGGAGACTGAGCGACGGATCGATGCCTCCGATCACGATCGCCTCCGAGACCGCGAGGGTCACGCGGTCCCAGACGCGGAACTCCACGCGATGGCTCAACATGAGCTTGGTCATGGAGGTGATGCCGACCAGATTCGTGGTGCCGTCCGCCGTTTCCGCGTCCGCGATCTGTGTGGGAGTCGGGTTCAACGTATTGATGCCGGGAAAGTAGGGCGGCAGGTCGATGTAGGCGGCCGTGAACTTGAAGTTGTTCCAGTAGGTGGTGAAGCGAAGGAAATCGTAGTAGCTCGGCGTGTCGGAAAGAATGAGATTGCCGAAGGGCCCGTTCCCCCACGAGAGGGTGTCGCGGCCGAAGTCCACGTTCCAGTGCGGTCCGCCGCCGGAGATGAAGGCGCGCTCGGGCATCTGATCCTCGTAGAGCTCGGAGATCGAGAGCGGAAGGTTCGTCGGGTTTCCCGTGAAGCCGCTCGGATCCGAGTCTCCGGTCAGGTTCTGCGCGACGAAGGGATCCTGATACACCGCGAGCTCGACGTCGGCGTAGACGCTGTCGAAGAGCCAGGCCTCGAGGGGAATGTTGATCGCCGGAGGGCGATCGACCCAACCCTGCTCGCTCGAGTCGTTCTGGGCCCCCGGGTTCGTCTGGCCGTAGAACCCGATCGTCACGGTGGGGTCGGAGTTGAACTGGAGGTTTTTCCCTTCGTGACCTTTCACGGGATGGACGAGGCAGCTCTTCACGTAGTCGTAGGTCTTCTTGCCGGCGGGGGAGAGCGCGCTCCGGTCGATCCTCGCGAGGGCGATCCTGAACTCGTCGACGGAATAGGGACCGGACTGCGACGGCGGCGCGAGGCCCTGCTCGAGATAGAGCGAGGTGAGCGCGGCGTAGGCGTCGCTCCCGAGCTTGATGATCTTCTGGTCGTTCTCGCCGTACGCCGCCGAGGCAAGGAGGAAGACCCCGAGGAGCGCGACAATCGCCTGTCTTTTCACGGTGTGCGGACTCCCCCGGAGGCCGGTTGCGTGCGCACAACACCCCCCGCGCCCGGAGGTCGGCGTCCGGCTTTTGATTCATGACCGAACTCACGGCCTCTGTCAAGCCGAGAGCCGAGGTCCGCTTCCCTACGACTTCAGGCCCGAGAGGACGATCCCTTCGACGAAATAGCGCTGTCCGATGAGGTAGAGCGCGACGCAGGGGAGAATCGACATGCTCGCGGCGGCCATCATCGACTTCCAGTCGGTTCCGTAGCCGGACCTGAAGGCCGCGAGCGCCTGCGAGATCGTTTGTCGGTTCTGATCGGAGATATAGATCAGGGGTCCGAGGAGATCGTTCCAGTAGAGGATGAAGGTGAACATCCCCACGGCCAACAGCACGGGCGTGATGAGGGGAACGAGAATCGTGAAGAGGATCCTGACGCTTCCGGCGCCGTCGATCGTCGCGGCTTCGTCGAGGTCGCGCGGGATCGTCATGAGGAATTGGCGGATGAGAAAGATGTTGAAGGCGCCGCCGCCGAGAAACGCGGGAACGATGAGCGGGACGTAGGAGTTGGAAAGCCCGAGAAAGGTCCAGCCGAGGAAGATCGGAATAATCGTCACGGCGCCGGGCATGAGCATGCTGCCGATCACGAGGGTGAACCACAGACGCTTGAGCGGAAAATCGAGCCGCGCGAACGCGTAGGCCGCGAACGTCGCCGTCATGAGCGCGCCGCAGATCGACGGCACCGTTATGGTCAAGGTGTTGAGAAAGTACCGAGCGAACGGGAACACCGTGAGGGCGTACGGATAGTTCTCCAGGTGCCAGACCCTCGGGAGGATCGGCGGAGGATAGGCGTTGATCTCGATGTTCGACATGAACGAGGAGCGCGCCATCCAGAAGAAGGGGAACAGCACGAGAAGCCCGAGGACATAGACCACGATCGTGACGGCGATATTCGATCCGTTTCTCAAGCGCCTCATCGTCCGTCACTCCCCGGCGTAAAAGATCCACTTTCTCGACGTCGAGAAAATGAGCAGCGTGAGCAGCGCGATGAACACGAAGAAGACGAGCGACAGGGCGCACGCGTACCCCATGTTGTTCCGCATGAAGCCCTCCCGGTAGATGAGGAAGACCATGAACAGCGTCGAGTCGCCCGGGCCGCCGCTCGTGAGCGCGTAGGCCGGAACGAAGACTTGAAGGTTGGTGATGACGCTGATGATGAAATTGAAGAAGATCACCGGAGTCATCATGGGCACGGTCACGTGGCGGAACTTGTGCCATGCGTTGCCGCCGTCGATCTCCACGGCTTCAAGGAAGGATCTCGGCACGTTCTGAAGCCCGGCCATGAAGATGACGATCAAGTTGCCCACCCCCCAAACGGTCATGATGATGAGGGACGGCACCGCGTAGGCGCTCTTCTGCAGCCACGGCACCTTGTGAAACCCGAGCGAGTTCACGAAGAAGTTGAACACGCCGAAGTCGGTCTCGTACATCCACGACCACACCACCGCGGTCGCCACCGCCGGCAGGACATAGGGCACGAAGAAGGCCGAACGCCAGAAGCCCCGGCCGGGGATCCTGCGATTCAGCATCGTGGCGACGGTAAACGAATAGACGATCCCGACGACCACCGCGCCGATCGCGAAGTAGAGCGTCGCGAGAACCGAGTGGACGAAGTAAAAGTCGGTGCTGAAGATGTTGAGGTAATTGGCGATTCCGAGGAACCGGGGCGGCTGCAGCACGGACCACTTCGTGAGACTGATCACGATGACCGCCGCGACCGGGACGAGCGTCAGGAGGAAGAGCCCCACGAGGGCGGGAGCGAGATAGACATAGGCGGCGAGGGCGCCTCGGGCGTAGAGCTTCCTGTTCACGATGGCGCTTCCCTAAGTTCCTCGAAGGAGTTTACCACACGATCCGCCCGCCTGGGCCGCGCGCGCACCGCGCGAGCCCGGGAAGCTTTTCCCCGCGCGGGGAGGCTCGACCGGGCTCGGGCGGGTGCCGCTTTTTCAGGGCTTGTTCTGATCGAAAATCTGCTGCGCCTTCGGCAGGATGTCGTAGAGGAGCGCGTCGTGCGCCGATTTCTCGCCGTTCCACACCGCGTCCATCCCGGAGTTCAGGAGGTCGTCGAGCAGGTTGTAGTTCGGAAAGTAGTACCAGGGAACCTGCACGGCGTTGTTCATGGCGTAGTCGACGACCGCGGTCTTGTACTCGTCGAAGGGGGGATGGATGGGGTTGTCGGCCCATTTCCTGATCGCCGCGTCGCTCGCGTACCATTTCTTCGACACCGGCATCCAGATCCCGCCGGTTATGAGACCCCAGTTGTTCGACTCCTGGCTGTACCAGTGGAGGAAGGTCTTCGCGGCCGCGAGGTTTTTCGTCGTGCTGAAGATGACGTTGGGGCCTCCGGTGTTGTAGGTTACCGCGGTCTTCATCTTGGGAAGGACGCCCACCCCGTACTCGAGGCCGGCGGCGAGCGAGTTCTTCAGCGATACGCCGATCTCCCACTGTCCGCTCGTCGCCATGGCGACTTTGTCGGTGAGGAGCGTGACGTCGAGGGCGGGCATCGCGGCCCTCGCGCTCGGCGAGGGAGCCACGTGGTCCTTCAGGTAGAGGTCGGCGATCGCCTGCGCCGCCTCGATGGTTTCCGGGGTGCCGAGCAGCAGCTTTTGTCCGTCGGGGGTCATGACGCCTCCGCCGTTTGAGACCGCGAGAATGGGCCACATCCAGCCGAGCCGGTTGAAGTCGGCGCCGTAGGTCACGATGTTGTCGGGATCGAAGCCGGGATCGTTCGGAGTATTCCCGTTCTTGTCCTTCGTGAGCTTGGTCGCGACGTCGACGAACTGCTTCCAGGTCCAGGCGGTGTCGGCGGTGGCGGGCGGATAGGGAAGACCGGCCGCGTCGAAGAGCTTCTTGTTGTAGTAGAGCACGAGGACCTCGTCGGCGACGCTGTAGGCGACGACCTTTCCGTGGTAGGTAAAGGCGAGGGACTTCAGCGGCACGTCCTCCCCCTTGAAGACGTCGCCGACGTCCGCGAGCTTTCCCGCGATCGCCCAGCCGAGCACCTCGGGCTCGGGCATCAGCGCGACGTCGGGAAGCTGGTTGCCGGCCGCCATCGTGGTGAGCTTCGCCTCGTAGTCGGCGCGGCTGACCGAGATGAGCTTCACGTGAACGCCGCTTTGCGCTTCGTTGAATTTGTCGAGGATCTTTTGGGTGTCGGCCGCTTCGGACTCGGTCGTGTTGTACCACGCCATATACGAGATTTCGCTCGGCCCGGACGACGCTGCCGCATTCTCCCCCTGGCCTCCCGCGTAGGCGGCCGCGGCAATGAATCCAAAGACCGACACGACCGCAAGGTATTTGAGATTCTTCACCTGCTTCTCTCCTTATCAACTCAATGAGCTTGATACCGCTCTTCGTATCGAGCGACATGCAACGTTACGCCCGCTCGTTGAACGCCCCGGTCGAGCGTAGCCACGGGATGCGGGGCCCTCGCCTGCCCGAGAGACAGGCCCGACCCCGCGACTGTATCGGCGCGCGAGAGTCACCTCTCCTTCCCTACCTCCTTTCCAGGTCCGCTCGCTCCCCAAGTCCGCGCGGCTGGTTTTGGACGTGTCTCACGGGAGAAGTATAGGACCCGCTCTCCTCGGCCGTAAGGTGAAGGCCCCGAACAAAAGCGGGACAATGCCGACCTTTCGGATCCCGCCCGATTTTAAGCGCGCGCGCGCCGCGGATCCAGGACGGAGCCTCCGCGCTCCGGGCGGCGGGCTGCTGCCCCGGCCCCGAGGCGCCGCGGCGATGAAGCCAGCGTCTCGGCTCCCCCCGAGACCCGAGCGCGGCGCGGTTCCGGCGGGCCGCCGGGTACGAAAACCATTATCGCGATTTTCATATTCTTCCGTTTAATACCTGTCGGAACATTCCATCTTGCGCACTTTCCCGCTTTCTCGTACGCTAGAACGTTGGTGACCATCCATGATCGCGCCGCACGATGACCTGACCGAGCTCAAGAAGTACCAGCGGGTGGAGCGCTGGGTTATCGAGAGCCTCAGCCGACGAGAGCTCATGCCGGGAGACTTGCTGCCCTCGGAGGGCGAGCTCTGCACGAAGTTCGCCGTCGGCCGGAACTCGGTCCGCACGGCGCTCGTGAAGCTCAGCCACGCCGGCTACGTGGAGACGAAGAAGGGTATTGGGACCTTCTGCAAGTCGATGAGCGGGAGCCGCGCGATGACCGTGGGGTTCGTCTGCTTCTTCTCGAACTCTCCCATCTTCCAGCGGATCATCAGCGGCTGCTACCGCGTCCTGTCGAGAAACGGCTTCCAGGTGCTCCTGAATCAATCGGAGTTCGATCTGCAGAAGGAGCGCGAGGTTCTCCTCGAGCTCGAGCGGCGCCGCGTGGACGGAATCGTCATCGAGCCGATCTTTTCAGGCTCCGGCCCCTCAAACGCCGACCTTCTCCGCCGGCTCGAGTCGAAGGGGATTCGGATCGTGCTCGTCGATACCCAGTACCCCGGCTTCGAGTTCACCTCCATCCTGCTTGACGACCTCGCAGGCGGAAGGCTCGTCGCCTCCCACCTCCTCCAGAAACGCCACCGGCGCATCGGAATCGTCTACGACAGCGCCTACTATCCGAAGCGCCTGCGGATGCAGGCGGCGAGCGAGGAGCTCACCCGGAACGGCGTCACGGTGCCCTCGGAGTGGATTATCGCCCACGACGGCCCGGCGCGGCGGGGCCAGCTCTATTCCAACGCCTTCAAGGCGATCTCCGGCATGCGCGAGCTTCCCACCGCGTTCATCTGCACGAGCGACGAGGAGAGCTTGACCCTCATGGATGTCGCGCTCGATCTCGGGAAGAAGGTACCGGGGGATTTCTCGATCATCAGCTTCGACAACTCGAGCTTCGCCGACCTGCGAAACGTCTCCCTCACCTCGGTCGACCATCCCGGCGAGTACATCGGCGATCTCGCGGCGACGATTCTCTCGCGCGAGGTGTGCTACCCTCTCGTCGAGAGGAAGACCGTCACCTGGATCGCGCCGAGACTCGTCGAGCGCACGTCGGTGCGGGAAGCGGAGAGCTACGAGCGGCCCTCGGGAGAGCGCGCGATCGAGTAGCCGGGCTTCGAGCCAGGGCTTCGAGCCCAGGGTGCTCGAGCGTCGCTCGGCGACGTTCGCCTGCTCGCGCGCACCGCACGTCTCGGCTTGAGGCCAGGTCCATGGCTTTGGAAGGAGGAACCGAATGTATCAGACGCTTCAGATATCCCACGCGGAGGCCCAGAAGATGATCGCCGGGATCCAGGCGGAAGTCGAGCGGGACCGGAAGGCCGCCGCCGTGGCGGTGACCGACTCGCACGGCGAGCTCGTCGCCTTCCTGCGGATGGACGGCTGCCAGCTGCTTCCCGTGAGCATCGCGATCAACAAGGCCTTCACCGCCGCGAGAACCTGGCAGGAGTCCGGGGAGATCGGGAAGGCGTCCCGGCAGGGCGGCTTCCCGATGACCAACCACGGCGACCTGCGCTACACCGGCTGGGCGGGCGGCTTTCCGATCGTCCACGACGGCCGCGTGATCGGCGCGATCGGGGTGAGCGGCCTCGACGAGGAGCGGGAGTCGAGCCTCGCGCGGATGGCGATCGATCTCATCCGGTAGGCGCCGGGGACGGAGGCGGCCCGCCGTCGCGGGCTATCCCTCGAGCGGAGGCTTGCCCGTCCAGCGCGGGTTGTCGACGATCCCGGGAACGCCGTCGCGCTCGACGACGAGCTTGCGGAAGCCCCGCTCCTCGATGGACGCGTAGTCGTGGCCCGCGTTCGCCGGATAGACGAAAAGCGTCACGAGATCCTCGTTCGCCGAGGTGTTCACCGTGCGGTGAGCCCAGCGCGGCGGGACGTGGAGAATCCCGCCCGGGACGAGGTCGAGAACCGAGGACTCGCCCTCAGGCGTCTCCATGACCATGACCCCCCGCCCGCGCAGGCAATAGTAGACCTCGGCGGTCTCGATCACGCGATGGAAATGCCCCTTCGTCATGAAGTACTCGTCGCCCACCCGCCCGGCGTGGAGAACCGAGACGCCGCTCAAGAGGTCGCCCGCGACCTCCGGCCGCCCGAACTCGTAGACTTCGTAGAGAACGGGGTCGCCTCCTGAGACGCCGCTCTCGTAGGCCTCGGCGTCGTGGAACTGGCCCCGCATCGCCGAAAGTCTCCGCTCGATTCGACGGTCGTATGACCCGGGGAGCGCTTCGGGAAACTTCATGAGCCTGGTCGTCGGTCGACTCGTCATCGTGCCCCTCCTTGCTTGGTCGTCTTTTCTTACCGAGCGGGAGCGATCGTGAGGAACCCACAGCCTTCGCGAAGGCTTCCGCCCGGGGAACCGCTCGCTCGCGAGCCGGGAGAGATGCGTTCTTCCCGGGCTCGCAATCCCCTGGGCGCGCCTGCGATCGAGCGCGCCCAGGGGATCGTGGCGGCGACGACGACGGCGTGGCACCCTCCCCGCCCCGGGCACGACCGATCAACCCCGCCCGCCCGGCGCGGCTTCGAGCACCTCGCGAAGCGCGACGGGCCTGCCCTCGATCATCGACCGGTTCGCGGCGAGCACGGCGGCGACCGCCCGGCGTCCGTCCTCGCCGGTCGCCCGGGGGTCGGCGTCGCCCCGGACGGCCCTCACGAAATGCTCGATCTCGCGGATGTATCCCCACGCGAAGCGCTCGGGCCAGGTGCGGTACACGGGCGACCTCAGGC
>JASHNV010000027.1 GCA_030041455.1 Spirochaetia bacterium | reverse complement strand
GAGCTGGTCTTCCGTGGTAGCATAGTTCATGTTCCCCACGTAAATTTTCTTGGACATCTCACCTCTCCTTTTTCATCCACACTTCGGATGCATCGTGCTAGACGGTTCGCGCGCGGCTTTCTGCCGGTTCATTATTCGGTGTTCGCGTTTCCCCAGGAGGAGCAAGAAGAGCTTTGCGATGTCGGTGTAAGAGGCTGGCACGCGTGCTGTTGAAGGAAAGACGGAAGCGAATGATGATAAAGGGCTTGAAATAGGCCGGTCCTCCCCAGACTGAACCTCTGCGAGCTTGCGCAATACCTGACACCTTCCTATCATGCTGAGGCAACAAAGTCAAGCCGAAAACGAGGAAAATGTACCGCGAGCCAGAGCACACGCGGTCGGGAGCTTACGGCATCGGGGAGGATCCGCTCCCGGGCGTCCTCCGAGGCGAGGGCACCGGCTCGCAGGCGATGCCTCCCTCGAGCTTTTCCCCGCTTGAAACCCCTACGAGCGGGCACGATGAGAGGGCGAAGCGGGCGGCCGGTCCGATCGCCCGCGGCCGCCGCCTTCAGCACGGTATCCGCTACGGACGAACATGACGGTCCTCTTCGCGCCGCTCAATTCCCGCAAGGCGGTCCGCCCACGCCTCGGTGTAGAACGAAAAGTAGCCGAGGCGGGGCCGAAGCCGCCTGCACAGCGGGTAGAGGAGGGCCCACGCGATCGAGGGGATCCCGACGATCGGCAGGTAGAGCGGGCCGAGAAGCCGCGACTGCAGGGAATGACCGTGCTCGTGGCGCAGGAGCGCTTCGTCGGCTCGGAAATGGACGAAAAGGTAGCGACCGAGGCTCACTCCGCCCCGGCGGGTGAAGCAGCGAAGAGCGACCGTCCCCCTCGGGAGATCGACGCGAGCCGCGCCGATCCCTGCGGCTCGCGCGATCCGCGCCGAGCGCGGCCGCATGAAGAGCGAGAGAAGCGCTCCGGCGAGGTTCTGCGGGAGCTGCCAGGAGTAGCCGAGCAGGCGGGCGAGCGCCTTCAACGAGTTCCCCTCCGCTACGGTGCGCTCGGCGCCTCGGCCGAGCGCGTGTCCTCCCCCAGGCCGCGCGTCTCGGGGAGGAGAACGAGCGCCACGAGCGCGCCCGCGAGGTAGGTGAGGGAGACGACGGCGAGCGCGAAGCCGAGCGAGCCGAGACGGACTGCGAGCCCCGCCGTGAGCGTCGGCGCAAGGGTCGCGCCGAGGATCCCCATCCCCTGAAGCCACGCCCCGACGGTCCCCCGAACGCCGTTCGGGAACAGCTCGGTCGAATAGGCGGAAAGGCAGGGCGTCGAGCCCGTGACGGTAAAGACGACCAGACCGAGCCCGATGACCCTGCCGAGAGTCGAAGAGGCGGTGAAGGCCGTCCAGCCCGCCGCGGCCGTCGCGGAGAAGAAGGCGATCGAGGTCGGACGCCTGCCGATGCGGTCCATGAGACGGCCGGAGACGAAGAAGCCGCTCACGGCGAGGATCCATACCCCGAGGTACCAGGGACGGATCGCGGAGAGCGTGAGGCGCCACTCGCCGAGGACGAGCGTGGAGGCGAGCGTCGTGATCGCGGCCGGATAGACGGCGATGAAGAAGGAGAGGAGCGTCGCGCCCACGAGCCGGTCTCGCGGGAGTCTACGGAGCACCGCGCTCGGATGGAGGGCCTTCAGTCCGGTCTCGGAGAGCCGGCTCCGCGCCCGCGCGAAGAGGAGGAGCGGGAGCAGGCCCGCGAGGTAGAGCGCGCGCCAGCTTCCGTGCAGGGTCAAAACGAGGAGGAAGCCTCCCCCCGCGGCGGCCTGACCGAGAGCGGACATCGAGCTCAGGACCCCGAGCGCCCGGCCGCGCCGCTCCGGTTCCGTCGCTTCCACGATCACGATCGTCGCGAGCGCGTTCTCCGCGCTCATGAAGACGCGGGCGGCGAGCTGGCAGGCCAGGAAGCTCGCGATCCCGCCGGTAAAGGCCGTGAGAAAGGTGCAGAGGGAGTAGCCTACGATGGTCACCATGAGGATCGGCTTTCGGCCGATTCGATCCGCGAGAGGCATGAGCACGAACGCGCCGAAGGAGCCCGCGAAGACCGTCGAGACGAGAAAGCCCGACTCCTGCAGCGTCAGGTTGAACTGGGCGCGAACGAGCGGCAGCGCGAGGGAGAGCACGAGCGTGTCGTACCCCTCAAAGAGCGTCGCCGGAGCGAGCAGGAGCAGCGGTCGGCCGGATCTTCTCTCGGGACGCGCGGACATGGCGGCTCTCGACATCCTTCCTCTTCGACGATCGGGCGGATCCCGCCATTATAGCAGGAGCTCGACGCGCTCGTTGCACTTCGCGAGGCGATTGCCGAAAGGACGGGCCGAGGAGAGACACCGCCTCGATGGAGCGCTCGATCCGAAATCACCGAGGATCGGTCGCGGCTTCCTCGCGGCGCCTCCGCAGGCCAAGGTCTCGCGGAAGATTCGCCAAGGGTGAATTTTCGGCTGATAGCCGGAACTTCGAACGAGGCCTCTCTCGATGGACACGGGACTGCTCCCGAAGCGGTATCGAAGTTTTCGAACGCGCGCTGCGGTGCGGTGGCAGAGGAACTTGACAGTATAGGCCATGCAGCCGGAGAAGTGGCCTGCGATGCCTCAGCCTCATACCCGTCATTCCGCCTCATTGCCTCGTGTCGACTGAAGCGCCGGCCTTCGTCTGCCGATAGCTAAACCTACTGGAGAGCAACAGAATCGCCTTGATGCGGTCGGCGGTTTTCTTGTCGCGACACGCAAGATGAAACTCCTTGAGAATTGCGTGCGCCACGAGGCGCTTGAAATACCAGCCGGTTTAAGTCCGGTCCAGCCAATTCGCCATTCGGCTGGAAGATACGAAGACGACGGCCCTGGCGACAGCGACCGTCGAAGCTCTTTGAAGTCAGTGCGTGAGCCGTAGCGAAAGCGAACACGCAGGAAGCGAACTTTCGATTCTCCGTGGTGTACGACAAGGTGAGACTGCCCTACATGCTGAGGGAAGCGTACGCTCGCTGCCTGGCTCATGGGAGCGCGCCGCGAGTCGAAGGAATGACCTACAAGAAGCTTGAACAGACTGTCGGCGGAGTCGGTGCGTTGCTGGGGGAGATTCGCAAGGAGCTGGAAGAGAAAACATATCGGCCGGCTTCGGTGAAGCGGGTCTACATACCCCGAAGGTGAACGGGAAAATGCGCCCGTCGGAGATACCGACGATCAAGGATCGTGTCGTGCAGACGGCCTGTAAGATGGTCATCGAACCGATATTCGAGGCGGACTTCCAGGAAGACTCCTATGGATCCCGGCCAAAGAGAGATCGTCGCATGACGCGATAAGAGCGATCAAGGCGAACCTCAAGTACGGGCTGGAAGAAGTGTACGACGCAGACCTCGGCGCCACATCCCGCAAGGGCCGGTTTCCGGACGCCCGCCTGCGCCAGTTAAGGTCCTGGCGGCCACGAAAATGATCTTGACAACCCACCGCACCGGCGACCAGCCGTTCATGCGTGGGCGATTTGCTACTGATTGCCAGACAAGGCGTTCGTCAGCTTCTGCGCGCTCGAGAAAATGTTCCCCAGCTGATTGAAAGCGTTGTTTCCTGTAAGGGAAGCGGTGGAATGGGCGATCGAGGAGAGGCTGCCAAGCGCTGCGGACGCGTTTGAAGCCTGACTCTGGCTTACGGCTTGCGCCACCAGATCATCGGGGAACAGGAAGAGCATATGGTGCATCAGAGACGAGGTCGCGGGGCCTCCAACTTCCGTTCCGTTCTCAAGCTTGCCCACAACCGTGTAGCTACCGGGATCGACGTTCACGAGGAGCGTGCCAGACTGCCCCCAGGATGGTTGACCGGAAGTGAAATGGCTCGTCAACTTGCCGACGTACGAACCGTTCAAGTAGATGTCGATGTTGTAGTTGCCGGTTGTCCAGAAGCAGAAGCCACTCATCGCTTCAGTGAGCTGCTGATAGGCGGCGGTGTTCTGCATGGCGGGGTTTTGGTTGGCGGCATTCAGGGCCGTCCCGCCATTGTAGCCTCGCAAATCCGCGTCCGCCCCGCCCTGGAGGAGAACGGAAACCACCTGCGGATTCGGGTTCTTCCAAGCGGCGAGGATGAGCGGGGTCGCACCGTATCGGTTGCGGGCATTGACATCGGCGCCCGCTCGGAGAAGTGCTGAGACAACGTCGGCGCTTGGATTGGAATATGCGGCCAGAGCCAGTGCCGAAGTATTATTCTGGCTTGTCGCGGCGTTGACGGGTGAGCCTGCCTGAATTAACGCCGTGATTACATCGGCGTTCGGGTTGTATTCGGCAGCTTCCATGAGCCACGTCCATCCGTTGGTTGCATTCGGCTGCAGGTTGAGGGTCGGCAGGACACCCTGTAAGTCGCTCAAGCTGCCTGTGCGTACAATCTGATTGGCATCTACCTGCTGGGCTGCGATCGGAAGCACCACGCAGGTGCCAGTCAGGACGAGCGTAACGATTCGAAAAATCTTCATGGCCCTTCTCCCAGAATGAAGTTGTCCCCGATGCCGGAGCAGAAGCTATGCAGGACACATGGAGAGGAGCCGGTTCGCAGTCAACCATCGGGAACCTTATAATTAGTGTATAATACATAATCAGAACGGTCAAGCCTACATTCTGCGGCTCCGCAGCGGGTGGGCCTCGATAACGAAGAATGCGGTCGACCAGCCTCCCCCAGCGAGTGAAGTCTGCTACCGTGCGGGACCGCCGGGGTTATGGAGTGACGGCGCGTGCACGAAGGGTACCCAGGTGAACGTGGGAGACCTCGTGTGTTGGGAGTGGGTGTAGGCGCCCGCGCTCCTGTAACCGGCAATGCCGCGCTCTATTCGGTGAACATCCCGCGATCGTGTACTTTTTCCCGCAGTTGGCGAGCGACAGATGCGAAGAGACGTGAACTCACCGAGATTGAATAATCATTTCGCAACTTTCGTCACTATCGTTCGTGCGAAAGGCGACATTCTCGGAGGCCAGCGTTGAGGTAATTCATCGTGCGTGAGGCAATTACGCATTTCCCGCGCTGCGGTAAAAACTATCGAAACGTCGGGTAGCTCAGACTGCGGCAAAATCTGATGAGATCATAGCGACAATTTCTCCACCGCGTTGGATGCTGCAGAACGTTCTCAGCCACGCCGCCGCCCATTCCTTCGGGGCAATGACGTTGCAGGCCCTTCTGCGCCCGATCAGGAGGTTCCAGGGGTCGCCCGGGCCGTCACTCTCGAATGCTCTCTCCCGGAGTACAACAACCCTCGGTAACCGCCGGGCTGGCACCACTTCAAATTCCCGAATACACGTATATGAAATGCGAAAACCGTGAGAACCCAATTCGGGTGAAACCCTCAAATTCTCCGACCACATCGCGGGCCCCTACAAGGTAGCCCCAAAGGGCCGCTATAAGGCCGAAGCGCGGTTCTGGCGTGCGAGGGGTCGAATCTGCCCACAGTAGTGACGAAGCGGCGTAATGGCTGTGGAGCGAAGAGGCCTTCGATGGGCCCTCAGGAACGCGTACGTCGCGGTGATTCCTTGAAGGTACGCCACGGCTTTTCCCAGGATCTCTCGCTCTATATGCGCCTCGGCGCTGTACGTTCTCGTTTCTCTCATCGTTTCCCCTACACCCCTTCCGCCTGGTACCTCATCCGTCCGTGTCTACCGAACTCAGTATACTCCAAACGCGTGCACTACGACCGCTGCCGCGCCCTCCATCTGCCCATCGAAAGTGGCACCATCGAGAGCGTCTACAAGAACGTGATCGGCGGGCGCATGAAGCAGGGCGCCATGTCCTGGTCGCAAGCGGGCGCCAACGGCGTGGTCCAACGTCGATGTTCTATACGAAAGCGGGCAATTTCTCGGCGACTTCCTCGTTACCCTCAAAGAGGTCGCATGAATCTACCTACTTTTTGAAATTGCTCCCTGGCTGCAGGGGCCGAAGGGAGCGGCCTGCGAAGGCGTTGACCTTCGGGCGTCAAAGCGGATAGAGTCGGGTACACGTTCCGCTCCGGAACCCGTTCATGCGCTACCTATTTGAAGTCGTTTTCATCACAGAGTACGATGTCGGCAGGTCGATCGATCTCGGCGAGACGACGAAGATCATTCCCGCTCCCCACGACATCCGCATTCTCAACACCCGGGACACCCCGGCGTCCCTCTCGATCCCGACCCCGCTCCTCGTGGAGATCGACCGGCGCGCCTACGAAGAGGGCGACACCTTCCTGTCCGTGCAGCTGCAGGCCAAGATCTACGAGAACGGCGTCATCTCGATGATCGCGCGCGTGACGAAGCGAACCCAGCTCACGCAGCTGCATCTCCTGCGGGGGCTCGAGTTCCTCGTCGACGGCGAGCGCACCACGGTCGGCAAATGGATGCACGAGCGCTTCCTCAAGCTCTTTCGGCAGATCAAGGGGGCGGTCACCACCGGCGAGTACTCGTTCGAGATCTTCGAGCGCGAGAGCTACACCGCCTTCTGTCTCGTCGACAGGATCCAGGACCCGGAGGCGTTCGTGCGGAAGAACTCGCATTACCTCGCGACCTTCCTTCTCGGAGAGAATCCCGACATCGAGCTCCACCGCTCCCAGCTCGACAGCACGCTGAATCATCCCTTCTCGTTCAAGAAGAACGACATCGCGATCTTCGACCTCGACCGCTGCTTCATCGTCGACCCCGACCGGGACTACGACGATATCCTCCTCATCGCCGAGCTCGCCAACTACCAGCTGCTCGAGCTGAGGACCCTCGACAAGCTTCTCGACCGGTGGCTCGACCAGGCGGAGGACGACATCCAGGCGGTGTTCATGCGGCGCAGCCACCGCTCCCGGCGTCTCGCGAAGAGAATCGGAAGCCTCCAGCCGCTCAGGCTCGACGCGCTGTTCATTCTTGAGAACCTCGAGAACACCTCGAAGATCATCGGGGACTACTACCTCGGGCAGATCTACTCGCACCTGTGCTCGATCATCAACACCCAGGAGTGGGAGCTCAGCGTGCGCCGCAGGCTCGAGACCCTGCAGTCCATCTACTCGATGGCGAGCGTCGACGTGAACGAAAGGCTGCTCCTGATCGTCGAGATATTCGTGGTGCTTCTCTTCGCCGTCGAGATCGTCGCGCTCTTCCTGCCGCTCCTCTCGCACCGGTAGCGGGCTTTCAATCGCGGGTGAGGTGGCGGTATTTCACGCGGTGGGGCTGGATGAGCTCCGTGCCGAGCCGGCGGCGGTGATCTTCCTCGTATTCGGAGTAGTTGCCCTCGAACCAGTAGACCGAGCTGTCGCCCTCGAAGGCGATGATGTGGGTCGCGATCCGGTCGAGGAACCAGCGGTCGTGGCTGATGACCACCGCGCACCCGGCGAAGCCCTCGAGGCCGGCCTCGAGGGCGCGGATCGTGTTGACGTCGAGGTCGTTGGTCGGCTCGTCGAGGAGAAGGACGTTCGCCGCCTTCTTCAGCACCAGCGCGAGCTGGACTCGATTCCTCTCGCCGCCCGAGATCGCGCCCACCTTCTTTTGCTGGTCGGTTCCCGAGAGGTTGAACTGCGACACGTAGGCCCTCGAGTTCATGTCGCGGCTTCCGAGGCGGATGACGTCGTTGCCCTCCGAGATCATCTCCCAAACCGTCTTGTCCGGCTCGAGGACGTCGCGGCTCTGGTCGACGTAGGCGAGCCGAACCGTCTCGCCGACTCGGATCGTCCCGGAGTCCGGCCTTTCCTCGCCGACGATCATGCGGAAGAGCGTCGTCTTGCCCGCTCCGTTCGGCCCGACGACGCCGACGATGTCCCCCGGCGGCAGCGAGAAGGAGACGTCCTCCATCACGATGTTGTCGCCGTAGGCCTTGGAGACCTTCGTCGCCTCGATGACGAGGTTGCCGAGGCGCGCGCCGGAGGGGATATAGAGCTCGAGCTCCCTGCTCCGCTTCTCGTTCTCCTGGCTCAGGAGCTGCTCGTAGGCGGTGATGCGCGAGCGACCCTTCGCCTGCCTGCCCTTCGGGCTCATGTGGATCCACTCGAGCTCGCGCTTGAGCGTTCGCGTGCGCTCGGTCTCCTGCTTCGACTCCAAGCGCAGGCGGCTCTCCTTCTGCTCGAGCCACGACGAATAGTTGCCCTTCCAGGGGATCCCCTCGCCGCGATCGAGCTCGAGAATCCAGCCCGCGACATGGTCGAGGAAATAGCGGTCGTGGGTGACCGCGATGACCGTGCCCCGGTACTCCGACAGGTGATGCTCGAGCCAGGCGACCGACTCGGCGTCCAGGTGGTTGGTCGGCTCGTCGAGGAGGAGGATGTCCGGTTTCTTCAGGAGGAGCCGGCAGAGCGCGACGCGTCGGCGCTCGCCGCCTGAGAGGAGCTCGACCTTCGTTTCCCCCGGCGGGCAGCGCAGCGCGTCCATCGCCAACTCCAGGCGCGAGTCCAGGTCCCAGGCGCCCTGAGCGTCGAGCTTCTCCTGCACCTTGCCCTGGCGGTCGAGGAGCGAGCTCATCTCGTCGTCGGACATCGGGTCGGCGAACTTCTCGTTGATCCGCTCGAACTCCCGCAAGAGGTCGACCGTCTCCTGGACTCCCTCCTCGACGACGTCGCGGACGGTCTTGCCGGATTTCAGGAGCGGCTCCTGCTCGAGGTAGCCGATCGAATAGCCCGGACTCAGGAACGTCTCGCCGAGGAACTCCTTCTCGGCGCCCGCCATGATCCTGAGGAGGGTGCTCTTGCCGGAGCCGTTGAGCCCGAGCACGCCGATCTTCGCGCCGTAAAAATAGGAAAGGTGGATGTTCTTCAGGACCGACTTGGTCCCGTAGACCTTCCCCACCCCCGCCATCGAGTAAATCACCTTCTCCGTGTCGACTGTCGCCATATGAGTTGCCGAAGTGTATACGCTTGCCCCGCCTCTGACAATCGAGGCGGCGTCCGGCCCCTTCGCGTCGAGCCTCCGGGGCGCCATCCGACGAAAAGATCAAGCCCCCGCCTCGAAGGCGGCGCGCTCCTCGCCCGGGACGCTGAACATGCGCCGCGAATCTGGTAGGATGGGATCGGCGACGGTCGGCCGGTTTTCCTCCGCTGAGGCGGCCAAGCGTCGCCACAGGAGGTGGGGTGAAGTGCGATCGACGTGGACCGGGAGCCGCGAGCGAGTCGTCCGGGGAAGCCTGCGGCATTCTCCGGCGGGGGGTATCGTCTTCATGGCCGCGCTCGCGGTCTTCGGAGGTCCCCCGGCGTCCGGGCAGCCCGCGGGCGACGCGGCGCTGTTCGCGGCCTCTCGGAGCGGAAGCCCGGCGCAGGTTCGCGCCGCCATCGAAGGCGGGGGGAGCGTGCGCGCGGTCGATCAATACGGCGCGACTCCTCTCGCGTATGCCGCACGGTACAACCGGGATCCCGACGTCGCGCGGGCGCTCATCGCGGCCGGCGCCGAGATCGAACGGGCGGACTCCGCCGGAGTCACGCCCCTCATGCTCGCCGCTTCCTCGAACGCCGATCCCGACGTGGCTCGCGCGCTCATCGCGGCGGGCGCGGAGGTGGGCGCTCGCGACGTCGACGGCGTGACGCCCCTGATGTACGGCGCGGGCAACTCCCACGCCGGGGTGGTCGCGGAGCTGCTCGCCTCAGGCGCCCGCGTGGCGGACCGCGACTCCTCGGGAATGTCGGCCCTGATGTACGCCGCTTTCAAGAACGAGAATCCCGGGGTCGCCGCGGAGCTCCTGCGCGCGGGCGCTCAAGTCCAAGCGCGGAACGCCGAGGGCATGACCCCGCTCATCCTCTCGGCGGGATGGAATCCGGACGTCCGGGTGTCGCGGCTTCTCCTCGCCGCGGGCGCCGACGTCGACGCGCGCGACGACAACGGCATGACGGCGCTTATGATCTCGGCGGACAACAGCAGTAATCCGGCGGTCGCCGAGCTCCTCCTCGCAGCGGGAGCCCGGCTCGAAGACCGCTCGAACCAGGGGTGGACCGCCCTCATGACCGCGGTCGACGAGAACACCGACCTCGGAGTCATCGAGGTTCTCCTGAGGGCGGGAGCGAACGTCGAGGCGCGCGACGCCGAGGGACGAACGGTCCTCATGTGGGCGGCCTCGGAGGCGCGGGATCCCGAGATCGTGCGGCTCCTCGTCGCCTACGGAGCCCGCGTCGAGGACCGCGACGGGGAGGGACGGACGCCCCTCATGTGGGCGGTCATGGTGAATCCCGACCCTCGGATCGCGCGGGACTTGATCGCCGCCGGCGCGTCGGTCGAGGACCGAGACCGCGACGGCGCGACGCCCCTCATGCTCGCGACCGTGCCGCGCGGCCCGATCTGCGCGCCTCCCGTGACGCGCTCGGATTGGGTGACCTCGGAGGCGTCCGTCTCCGAGGCGCCGTGGCTCAAGGATCAGGGCTCGCTCTATCTGAGCCTGAGCGACCTGAAGGTGCTCCTCGCCTCCGGAGCGCGCGTCGAGGCGAGGGACCGGGAGGGACGCACCGCGCTCATGTGGGCGGCTCGGTCGAACGCGGTGCCCGCCGTGATCGACACGCTCCTTGCGGCGAAGGCGCGCGTGAACGACCAGGACCACGCCGGGATGACCGCGCTCATGTGGGCCGCGAAGGACGGGAAAAACCCCGGCGTCGTCTCGCTGCTGCTCGAGGCCGGGGCGAACCCCTCCCTCGAGAGCGCAGTCGGCGAGACGGCGCTCGACTACGCGGAGGCGAATCGGAATTTTCGGGGCACCCCGGTTCGCTATCGCCTCCCGGAGGATCGAGGGTGATCGCTCAAACAGCGCGCGCTCCGCGCGGAGCGCGCCTCTCCCGCTCGGCGCGGATGCGGCGGAGGCTCCTTCCGCCGAGCCTCGGGGCGGCGCTCGTTCTCGCCGGGTCTCTCCTGCTTCCCGGATCGGTCTCCGCCCATCCGGTCATCACCATCGCCTATCGGATCCATTTCTCGTTCAGCTCGAAGGGGCTTCGGGGGTTGAGCGAGGTGTGGCGGTTCGATCAGGTTCACTCCGAGCAGATCGCCCAGATGTTCAACCTTCACCCCGGCCCCGGCGGAACGATCGATTCCGCGGAGCTTCCGGCGCTGAAGCAGGGGTACTTCGACGATCTGAGGGATTACTCGTACTTCACGACCGTCGTGGTGGACGGACGGGAAGTGCCGACGAAGACCGTCACCGACTTCTCCGCGGCGTACCGGGACAGCACGATGATCTACCGGTTCTTCGTGCCCCTCGACGTCCCCGCGGCCGCCTGGACGCGTGAAGTCGACGTCACCATATGGGATCCGACGTATTTTACGGACCTCAGCCCGGAGGGTAGCGAAGCCGTCACCCTCGCGAAGCCTCCCGCGATAACGGCCTCGGTCTACACGGCGAACGACCACCGTCACTTCTATCACCTCGCCTCCGACCTCGTGCTCATGAAGACCCCTCCGTTCTATCTCAAGATGCAGGTCGTGCGCTTCAGGCTCGCCGGGTAGCGCGCCATCCCGGCCGAGGCGCCGCGGCTTCGAACCCGGGCGATCGCGTCCGGGGTTCGGCCGATACTGAACAGGGAGCCGGTCCTTGACCGGCGTATCAGATCGCGAGGCTCCCGGCCTCGCGGATTCCGGGGGTTTTCCATGCGATCGTGCGCTCAGGCAGTCGCTCTTCGCCTCGTCGCGGCGCTTCTCGGGCTCCTGGCCCTCGGCCCCGAGGTCGCGGCCGGGCCTTCAGGCGCGGCGGGGGGATATCGGGTGCGGGGGGTTCCCTACTACGGACAGGTGGAAACCGAGGACTGCGAAGCGGCCGCGCTTCAGATGGCGCTCGCTCACGAGAATATCCACGTGTCCCAGGGTCGGCTCCTTCGCGCCGAGCGCCTTTCGCTCGCTCCGCCGGTCCTCGACTCGAGCGGCGAAGTCCTGCACTGGGGGGACCCGAACACGAGCTTCGTCGGCCACCCCGATTCCGGATCGATCAGCACGACCTACACGGGCAGGTCCGGCTACGGCACCTATGCGCCGAACATCGCGCGGGTGGCCCGGAGCCTCGGCGCCTCCGTTCTCTGGTCGGGAACCGGCCTGTCCGTCGCGGGCCTGAAAGCCGCGATCGCGCGCAACCATCCCGTGATCGCGTGGGTCGGGGATCGAGACGGGAGGATGCGGTGGGCGCCCCTTGCGCGATGGCGATCGTGGGACGGGAGGAGCGTCGCCTACCCGCGACCCTCAAGCGGCGTCTACGAGCATACCGTCGTCGTCGCGGGCTGGAGCGAGCGGGGCGTCTACGTGGACGATCCGCTGGACGGCGCCCGCAACGGCTCGAACGTCAATCCGGTCGTCGGCCCAGGCTGGGTCTCCTGGGCGTCGTTCCTCGCAGGCTTCCGCACCTTCCACGGCATGGCGGTGGTGCTGCGCTGATTCTCCGCGAGCCTCGCACGTTCGCGCGTGCGAGGCGGCGGCTCCTCCACGGGATCCCGGGCAAGAAGCTCGTCGAGGGAGATCGCCATGGTCCCGCCCGCGAGAGGCAGGGGATACGGGCTGGGCACACGTCGCTCCCAGGCCGCGTTTCCATGAGACCGAGGAGTCCTCAAGCTCGCCAAGCGCCGCGCGTCGTTCGGGCGTCGTCGGGCCTGGGGGATTCCGACTGCGCGCACTCAAGACAGCCGGCCACCGGCCTGATTCAAGGAGACAGTCGATCTCCCTTGCCCGCCGGTCCAGGAGAACCGGACCCTGAGCGGCCGCGGGGATCGGCGAGGGTGCCGAGTTCGTGGCCCCGCCTCACGGCGACACCCACCGGCGTATCCCGATCGCGAGCGTCTTGATCCCGGCGAGAAATTCGTCGATCGGAAGGTGCTCGTCGATCGCGTGCGCCTGCTCGATGCTCCCGGGACCGACGACCACCGTCGGGATTCCGCCGACGTTCGCGAGGAGCCGGGCATCGCAGCCGAACGGAGCTCCGGACGCCGCGGCGGCCGCGCCCGTCGCCGTCCGAATGGCGTCCCCCATCGCGCCTGAAAGATCGTGGGCCGGCGGGATCGCGTAGGGCTCGCCCGCCTGGTATCGCTCCACCTCGAAGGGGTGGCTCTCGAGCCACTCGTCGCCCGATTGCGCGGACTTGATCGCCGCGAGAACCTCCGATTCGATCTCCCGAGAGCGGCTGCGCGGGTCCCCCGCGGGGGAGAAGTGCACGCAGAGCCTGATCTCGCAGTCGTCGGGAACTACCGAGCCCGCCGTGCCGGCCCGCAGCTGCCCGACGTTGACGGTCGATTTCGGAAAGAGCGGATCCGGGCTCTGCGCGGCCCATCGGAGCTCGAGGTCGCTCAGCGCCCGGATCGCTTTCAATCCCTTCTCGATCGCGCTCACGCCCTTCCATTTTATCGCCGCGTGGGTCGACCTCCCTCGCGCGACGATCTTGAAGAACATCCAGCCCATGTGCCCGAGATAGAGAGACAGGGAGGTCGGCTCGAGGACGATCGCGCCGTCGGCTCGGTACCCGGCGGCGAGGCAGGCGAGCGTGCCGTTTCCTCCGCCTTCCTCGTCCACGACGCTCTGGAGGATCACCGGGCCCGCGAGCTCGACCCCGAGCTCGCGCAGGCATTTAATCGCCATCACCCCCGCGGCGAGGCATCCCTTCGCGTCGCACGCGCCGCGGCCGTAGATCTTGCCGTCGCGGATCGCCCCTCCGAGCGGCTCGACGGTCCAGAACTCCTTCGGACCGAACGGCATGGTATCCATGTGGCTGTTCACGATGATCGAGCGGCCGCCGCCGCTCCCCGGGAGGACGCCCACGAGGTTCGGGCGTCCCGAGTAGCCATGGCCGGCCGTGTAGCCCGAGAGCGAGTCGATGCTTCCCGTGTCCGGCTCGAAGAGCGCGGTCGTCATCCCGAAGTCCTCGAGGTAATCGCGAAGCCAGCGCTGCGCCGCGCCCTCCTTCCCCACCGCCCCCTGGTCGCCGCTCGTCGTATCGAAGGAGATCAGGGTCCGAAGCAGATCGAGCGCCTCCTTCCGTTTGTCCTCGACGCGCGCGAGGATGGCGTCCTCCTCGCGCGCTCTCGCCCTCGCGCTCATGCGCTCCTCCTAGCCCTTCAGCCCGCTGTAGGCGATCGATTGGACGAAGAGCCGTTGCGTCGGGATGTAGAGCGCCAGCATCGGAATGATCGTGAAGATGGCGCCCGCCATGAGAAGAGCGTACCTCGCCCCCGCCTCAAGCATGAAGAAGCTTAAGCCGAGCGTGACCGTCATCTTCTGGACGGAATTGAGGAACAAGATGGGGCCCGAGAGATCGTTCCAGCTCCAGCAAAAGATGAATACGGCGAGGGCCGCGAGCGCCGTCTTCGACAGCGGAAGCACGATGCTCACGTAGACTCGAACGTAGCCGCACCCGTCGATTCTTGCCGCGTCGAACAGCTCTCCCGGGATGGCGAGAAAGAACTGGCGGAGGAAGAAGATGCAATACCCTCCGCCGAAGAGGGAGGCCGCAAAGAACGACGGCACCCACAGCGGAAGCTGGCTGTTGAGCCAGTGGATCCGCGCCATCTCGATGAAGAACGGCACCATCCGCGCCTGGTAGGGCATCAGCATCGTGGCGATCGCGAGGAGAAAGAAGAGCTCCCGACCTCGAAATCTGAGCCGGGCGAGGGCGAACGCCGCCATGGAGCAGGAGAGGAGCTGGCCGGCGGTCGAAAGGATTCCGATCTTGAGGCTGTTGAGAATGAACAACCCGAACGGGGCGTCGTTCCACGCGCTCGCGAAGTTCTGCAAGGTCGGGCGCCTCGGAACGAGCTCAGGGGGCCAGGCGAATACCCTGTCCGGCTGCTTGAACGCCGAGGAAAGCATCCACACGAAGGGGAAAAGCACGACGAGCGCCGCGACGGTCAGCACGAGGTAGCGCCTGAGACCCCTCGCGATCGACGGAAGGGCGGATCCCGGCTTCCGCGCTCGTCCCCGGGCGCGCTCACTCATAGTGCACCCATCGGGATTGCGTCCTCATGAGGAGCGCGCAAACGCCCACCATGAAAACGAAGAGAACGACGGAGAGCGCCGAGGAGTAACCCATCTGAGACTCCGGGAAGCCCTTCTCCCAAATATAATAGACGACCGTCAGGGTCGACCCTGCGGGCCCTTCCTGGGTCATGATGTAGGTCACCTCGAAGACCTGGAACGACCAGATGATCGTCATGATGGTCAAAAAGAAGTTGGTCGGCGAGAGCATCGGCAGCGTGATGTTCCACAGCCGCCGCGCCCTTCCGGCGCCGTCGATCGCCGCGCTCTCGTAGAGCTCTCTCGGAATGTTGGAAAGACCCGCAAGCAGGATGACGACCGCGTAGCCGACGTTCCGCCACGTGCCGACGAAAATGATTACCGGAAGCGCGAGGCTCGGACTTCCGAGCCAATCCGGCGGCTTCAATCCCACGGCGTGGATGAGGTAGTTGACGACCCCGAACTGGGTATTGAAGAGCCACGACCAGGCGACCCCAAGCGCCACGATCGACACGACCGAAGGCAGCAGGAAAAGGCTGCGAAAGAGCGCGACGCCGCGAAACCGGTTGTTCAGCGCGAGCGCAAGAGCGAGCGCCGGAGCCGCGCCGAGCGGGAACGTCGCGAGGGTGTAACAGAGAGTGTTCAGGACCGCCTTTCCGAACAGCGGGTCGCGCGCCATCGCGAGGTAATTCCCGATTCCGACGAACGCGGGACTCGTGAAGAGGTCCCACTTCGTGAAGCTGATCGCGATCGCCGCGACGACGGGCCCTCCCACGAACACAACGAGGCCGGCGATGAAGGGCGAAAGGAAGAAGTAGGCCCACAGGCTCTCCCGCCGGTTTCTCAGCCTCCGGCCGCTCGCCGATCGATCGGTGCTTTCGGTTGCCAAGCTGCTCTCCTTTTCGCGGGGAGCCCCTCAGAGCTCCCTCCCACGCCAGCGCATTGCGCGTTCCCAAATCCGCGCGTAGCAGCTCCGCTCGGATACTCGAGGGGAGCGCCGCGGGACGGTCAAAGGCGGCGAGAATCCCTCCGGCACCTCCACGCTATCGTCTCCTTCGAGCATACGCACATACGCATTGGAAGGATCTCCTCGACCGGCTTCCGCGGAAGCGCGCCTTGCCGTGATCCCCGGGAACGACGTCCAGCGCCGAACATCGGAAGCCGCCGCCCGCTCGACGAGCTCCTTCAAGAGGTCGGGCGCCGTCCGACATGGCTTGAGCGTATCGCGGCGGAGAAGCACCGTGGTGCTCCGACGTCGCTCTAGACGGTCACGTCAAAGGCGCCTACGCTGCCGACCGCGCGGCGAGATTCCAAGAGGCAGATGGCCCCGGAGGCGCTTCACCTCCATTCCGGCTTCCTCGAGCGCCGATTTCACAGCGGCTTCGTTCCCTTTCGTAATCCGAAGTCGTGAAGCCGTCGAAGCCCTTCAGGCGAACGAGGAGAGGTCATCCGCAGGCTCGTCCGCGAAAAGCACCGTGAGACTCGCGTGCGCTCCTCCTCCCCGCCTCGCCGCGCGGCACCATGCTCTTTGGCACGGCGGACTCCTCGAGGCCGTCCGCCGTGCTCAGGAATCCGTCACGAGCTAGGACTGCCCCTTCAGCGCCGCGTCGATCGCCGAGGCCGCCTCCGCGGCGGCCTGTTGGGCCGTCTCCTTGCCGTCCCACGCCGAATCGAGCGCGCGCTTCGCGGCGGTCTGATAGGCGAACCAGGTCGGCGTGAAGCCGAAGTCCGTGGAGTCGTCGAGCTCCTGCACGAACACGCT
>JASHNV010000157.1 GCA_030041455.1 Spirochaetia bacterium | reverse complement strand
TCGTCGAGGGTCTCCTTCGCATGTTTTCCGCGGCTGACGGCGTAACCGGTCCGATCAATCTCGGGAATCCGGTCGAATTTACGATTCGAGAGCTTGCTTCCCAGGTGATCCAGAAGACCGGAGCGAAAGTCCGCGTCGTGAACAAGGGCCTTCCGGCCGACGACCCCCGCCTGAGGAAGCCCGCAATCGAGAAGGCGAAGCAGCTCTTGCGCTGGGAACCCAGCATTCCGCTGTCCGACGGGCTCGACCGAACGATTGCCTACTTCCGGGAAAGGATGAACGGGTGAGAGATATTGCCATCACGGCGTTGAAGATCGGTGAGATCCGAGTCCTGAGATACGGGCGATTTTCGGACTACAGGGGCTATTTCACGGAGACGTTTCGGAAGTCCGAGCTCGTCGCCGCGACCGCTGGGGCCGTCGGATCCTGGGAGATCGTCCAGGCGAACGAGAGCTTTTCACGAAAGGGCACGCTTCGCGGACTCCATTTTCAGTGGAATCCCTCCATGGGAAAGCTCGTGCGGACCGTTTACGGTCACATGGTCGACCTCGCGCTCGATATTCGAGTCGGATCTCCGACCTTCGGGCACATCATTGCGTACGACATGCCAGCGGATTCGTCCGCTCAGGCGGCGGAATGGATTTGGATCCCGCCGGGTTTCGCCCACGGCAACTTCTTTGTGCGGGATTCCGTCATCGAATACCTGTGCAGCGGAGAATATAACGGCAAATCCGAAGCCGGGATCTCCCCGCTTTCGAAGGATATCGACTGGAGTCTCTGCGACATCGCGCTTCGCGCGCGGTTCGACGAAATTGCCGGCGCAGCCTCGCTCTTGATCTCGGACAAGGATCGCGGAGCCCCGACGGTGAGCGAGTGGCGAAGCGACGAGAGGGCCGGGAACTTCCCCTACCGGAGGGAGCCGTGACCGGGAAGGACGGAGATCGCGTTCTCGTGACCGGCGGATCGGGTCTCCTTGGAAGGCATCTTCGAATGCTTTTGCCGAATGGGCGGTTCCCGAGCGCCGAGGATTTTGACGTCAGGGACTACGAGCAGATGCGGTCGTTCCTCGGGGAAAACCCCACGGAGGTCGTGATTCACTGCGCGGCGATCACCTCTCCCCCGCGGGTCGATCAGGAGCCGATTCTCGCGCTCGACGTGAACATCATCGGGACCGCGCACCTTGTCAAACTGGCGGCCGCCTTGCGGCTCAGGCTCGTGTATATCTCGACGGACTACGTCTTCGACGGCGAGAGCGGGATGTACCGCGAGGACGATCCCGTCAAGCCGGTCAATAAGTACGCGTGGTCGAAGCTCGGCGGCGAGACCGCGGTCAGAATGATCGACGACAGCCTTATCGTCCGGCTCTCGTTTGGGCCGGAACCCTTTCCCTACGAAAAGGCCTTCGTGGACCAGTGGACCTCGCGGGAGCCTGTCGCGGTCTCGGCCTCGAAAATTGTCGGCCTCGCGATGTCGGACCTTCGCGGCGTCGTGCATATCGGCGCGGCCCGGAGAACCGTCATGGAGTACGCCCAAAGCATCGCCGGGGGGCGCGTGCTCAAGCCGCTCCGCAGGGACGAGGTAACGTTCTCCGTGCCGAAGGACACGTCGCTCGACACCGCCCGCTACGCCGCCTCGCTCTCGGACTTACGAAACGACCATGAAGAAAGGGGCAATCCATGAAGGTACTTCTCGCGGGCGGCGCCGGCTACGTCGGGTCGCTTCTCGCGCCAAGCCTTGTCGAGAGGGGTTACGACGTCAAGGTCATCGATCTCCTCTGGTTCGGCAATTTTCTCCCGCCCGAGATTCCCGTCGACCGGAGGGATCTTTTCGACTGCGCCGAGGCCGACTTCGAGGGCTTCGATCAGGTCATATTCCTCGCGGGTCTCTCCAACGATCCGATGGCGGAGTATTCTCCGTCGAAGAACTTCTCCTACAACGCGGCTCTACCCGCCTACCTCGCCTATGTCGCGAAGCGGGCCGGCGTTAAGCGCTACATTTTCGCCTCGTCGTGCTCCGTGTACGGCTACGCCTCGGATCGGCTCTACGACGAGGAGGCCCCGGTGAAGAGCAGCTATCCGTACGGGATCTCGAAGCTCCAAGGCGAACAGGGAACATTGAATCAGCAGGAAGCCGGGTTCTCGGTCATCTCTCTCAGAAACGGCACCGTCTGCGGCTGGAGCCCTCGCATGCGCTTCGATTTGATCGTGAATACGATGGTCAAAACCGCCATGACCGAGGGAAAGATCGTCGTCAACAATCCTTCGATCTGGCGGCCGATTCTTGACATCCGCGATCAAGTCTCGGCCTACCTGCGCGCCATTCAGGCGGACTACCAGATATCCGGTGTTTTCAATATCGCCTCGGGCAACTTCACGGTCGGACAGGTGGGCGATCTCGTGCAGTCGGTCATCGAAGAGCGACTATCCAAGAGAATCAGCCTCATCATCAAGGACGTCAAGGATTTCCGAAACTACAAAGTGAGCATCGAACGCGCACGGACCCTATTGGGCTTCAGCCCGAGGCACGACATTGAAGACATCGTCGAAAGCGTTCTCGACCGACTCGAAGAGTACGGGAACTTCGACAAGGATCACTACTACAACATACGCGTTTTCAAGAAAAGTCTCGGGAACTAACGGCAGGGACGAGGCGATAGGGTGACGTACGACGTCGCGGTCGTGGGCGCCGGAATCATCGGTCTCGCGACCGCGAAGGCCCTCCTTGAGCGGTCGCGGTGCACGGTCGTCATCATCGAAGCACGGGACGCCGTCGCGCGCGAGCAGACCGGAAACAACAGCGGGGTCATTCACTCGGGCCTCTACTACAAGCCGGGCTCGCTCAAGGCGAAGACCTGCTCGGAGGGGCGAACCGCTATGTATGCCTTCTGCGCCGAGCAGGGCATACCCCACGAGCGATGCGGAAAGCTCGTCATCGCGACCTCCTCGGAGGAGCTCGGCGCTCTTTCCGAGCTTCAGCGCCGCGGAGAGGCAAACGGCCTTCGCGGGTTGCGGAGGATCGGCTCAAGCGAGATTCGCGACCTCGAGCCCG
>JASHNV010000156.1 GCA_030041455.1 Spirochaetia bacterium | reverse complement strand
CGGGAGCACGATGGACGACATCGCGGCGCTCGTCCGCCGCGGCGAGCCCTCCGGAACGATCGCCGTCGGAGGCTACCAGGCGTCGGGGCGCGGGCGCTTCGCCGACCGGAAGTGGGACGCCGAGCCCGGCGAGGCGCTCCTCTTCTCGATCGCGCTCGGACGGAGCGATCCCGGAGGCGCCCGCTCGCCCCGAGCGGCGTTTGCGCCTTCGCTCCGCCTCGCGCTCGGCGTGGCGCGCTTCCTCGAGTCGCTCGCGCTCTCGCCGTCGATCAAATGGCCGAACGACGTCCTCCTCGACGGAAGGAAGGCGTGCGGGATTCTCGTCACCGTGAACCGCGGGCTCCTCTTCGCGGGCATCGGCCTCAATCTCCGCCAGCGCTCCTTCCCCCGGGAGGGGCTTCGCCAGCCCGCGATCTCGCTCCTTCTCGCCGGTAGGGACCTCGCCCCCGAGCGGGCGCTTCCCGGCCTCCTTCCCTTCCTTCACGCCGCCTACCTCGATCCGAACCCCCGTCCCGAGGTCGAGCGCCGCCTCGAGAGCCTCCAGGGCAAGGTCGAGGTGATCGAGCGCCAATCCGAGCCGGCTCGATCGGGGAGGCTTCTCGGGTTGGACGCCGACGGCGCGATGCTCCTCGAAACCGAGGACGGGATCGTACGCGTCGTCTCGGGGGAGTAGATCCCGCTCAGGCGGTGTATGATCGTCAAGGCAAGGCAACGCGAAGGAGGCGTACATGCCCTATTCTTTCGAAGTTTCCGACACCGTTCCCGCGACGCCCCGGGAAGTGTACGACGCGTGGCTGGACAGTCGAGCCCACGCGGAGATGACCGGCAGCGCGGCGAACGCGAGCCCGGTGATGGGAGCGACGTTCTCCGCGTGGGACGGCTACATCACCGGACGGAACGTGGCGCTCGAGCGGCCCGGGAGGATCGTTCAATCGTGGCGCACGAGCGAGTTCACGAGCTCGGACGGCGATTCCCACATAGAGGTCGTCCTCGCGGCCGTGAAGGGCGGAACGAGGATCACGATCAGGCATTCGGGCGTTCCGGACGGTCAAACCGGCTACGAGAGGGGCGGCTGGGAGCAGAGCTATTTCAAGCCCATGAAGGCCTACTTCTCCGCCCGGCGCCGCGCCCGCGCATGAGCGGAGAGACCGAGCCCGAGCTCCGTCCGATGGAGAGCGCGGACGGACCGGCGATCGCGGCGCTCGATCGCGCGAGCCCCGACACCGGTTCGGTCGCCTTCTCCACGCGCTATCTCTTCGACCCCTATGAGTCGTTCGTCGCGCTCCATCCCGACGCGATCGGCGTGGTCGCGCAGGCGCCGGGACGGGCGGGCATCGTCGGGATGGGCGCCGCGAGCCTCGGCCGGTGCCGCTACGGCGGCGACGCGCGCGGCTTCGCCTATCTTTTCGGCATCAGCGTTCATCCGGCCTACCGCAAGCGGGGGATCGCGAAGCGCATGTACTCGTGGCTCATCGAATCGGCGCGGAGCAGACTCGGCGGAGAGACGATCGTGGTGGCCGGAATCCAGGCCGGCAACGAGGGGTCGCTCCGGGCGGCACGGTCGTGGAGCAGCCGCATCGAGCGGGTCTCGGTCGCCAGGATGAGCACGACCCGCTCGCGTCCGCCGCGCCCGACGAGGGGGATCGAGGTCCGCCCCGCGGAAGGCGCGGACTGGGCGGAGATCGCCTCCCGCCAGGACGCGTTCTACGGAGCCTACGACCTCTACCCCCTTCGCACCGCGGAGCGTCTCGCGGCGGAGCACGGCGCCGAGGCGTTCGGCGTCAGGCTTCGCCGCTACTTCGTCGCGCTCGACTCGCGCGGCGCCATCGTGGCCGGCCTGAGCGTCACCGACGAGGGGAGCGTCGAGCCGATGGCGATCGAGAGGATCCCCCGCGCGCTTCGCGTCGCGAACGCCGTCCTCAGGGTTTTGCCCGGGGACGGCGTCATGAAGCGTCTCGTGATCCGCGACCTCTGGTTCGTCCCCGGAAGGAGCGACGCCGCCGCGAGCGTGTGGGAATCGGTTCGATGGCTCATGCGCGCTCGCGGCACCATGATGATGACCCTCCTCGACGGGCGGAGTCCCTTGAGCGGAGCGATCCGCGGGCTTCCGTTCGTTTCGGCGGCGCCGGGCTACCTCGCGCTCCTCGCGCCCCCGGACGAAGGACGCCTCCTCTACCACCCCGGTTAGCCCGCCTCCTAAGCCTGCATCCAGGAAGAGGGCTTGGCGGGATCCGGAGAGCCTTCCGCGCCGCGCCGTCTCCGCAGCCGTCCGGGCCGCTTGCCTCGGGATATCCGCGGCGTATAATACGGGTGCCATGGCCATGGACTTCTACTCGATCAAGACGCTGATGGAGGACAACCCGGCGCTGAAGGTCCTTCGGGCCTCAAGCGCGGCCCTGATCCTAGGCTTCCTCCACGCGGCGTTCAAGGAGCGGCACTGTATCACGGTCTCGAACGCCGAGTTGGTCCCTGCGCTTGCCGCGTACCTCGTCGACACGGGCTACGACGAGGCGAGGGAGGGAGACGCGCTTGAGCGCGCCGGCAGGCTCATCGAGACGTGGTGCGGCGACGAGAACCGCTACCTGCGCAAGTACCTCGACGACCGCGGAGCGGCGATCCACGAGCTCACTTCCCCGATGGAGCGCGTCCTGCGATGGATCGAGGACCTGGAGCCCCGCGAGTTCGTCGGCACCGAGTCGCGCTTCCAGGACATTCTCAGGCGGCTGCGCGAGCTCGTGGAGGAGAGCACCGAGGATCCCGAGCAGCGCGTCGCCGAGCTTAGGCGGAAAAAGAAAGAGATCGAAGCCGAGATCGCGCGGATCGTGAAGACCGGAACCGCCGAGACGCTCTCGACGGTCCAGATCCGCGAGCGCTTCGAGGAGCTCGGCAGAAGCTCCCGCGACCTCCTGTCGGACTTCAAGGAGGTCGAGCA
>JASHNV010000155.1 GCA_030041455.1 Spirochaetia bacterium | reverse complement strand
GTTCCGAGGATCGGGAAGGGGACCGTCCTGACGGAGGGATCCGACGTAGCGCTCCTCGCGACGGGCACCATGGTAGCGCGCTGTCTTGCCGCGGCAGAGCGTCTCGGACGGGACGGAATCCGCGCTTCCGTCGTGGCGTTCTCGACCGTGAAGCCGCTTGATACGACCCTCGTGTCCGAAGCGGCGCGGTCGACCGGGGCTCTCGTGACCGCGGAAGAGCACACCGTCGTGGGAGGGTTCGGCAGCGCCGTCGCCGAGGCGATCGCGGGCTTCGGCCCGGCCGTTCCCCTCGAGATGGTGGGCCTCAAGGACACCTTCGCAGAGACAGGCCCGGACCCGGAGAGCCTCATGGACGCATGGGGGCTCTCGGTAGACGACGTGATCTCGGCCGCCCGAAGAGCCATTGATCGAAGGGCGAGGTAAGCGCGGCCGGCCGCGCGCGGAACACGGTCGCGGACGGGCCGGAACTCCGACGGATAGAGACCCCGCGAGCGCGCGCAGGTCGGGAGCGCGACAAGAAGTCGGGAAAAGGAGGAGAAGCAATGGGTGTCGAGCCGAAGACGTTGAGATACTTCGCCGGCGGATGGAAAGAGTCCTCAACGAAGGCCTTTACGGAATGTTACGATCCCTCCACGGGCGAGGTCATCGCGAGGGCGCCGCAGTGCACCGCGGCGGAGGTCGAAGAGGCGATCGCGGCGGCGCGGGACGCCTTTCCGATGTGGTCCTCGACGCCGCCGAACAAGCGGGTCCAAGTCCTGTTTCGGCTCAAAGAGCTCCTGGACCGGAATCTGACGGAGCTTACGCGCCTAGTGGCCACGGAAAATGGCAAGGTTTGGGACGAGGCGATGGGTGACGTGCTCAAGGTCACCGAGGTCGTCGAGTTCGCCTGCGGCATCCCGCATCTTATGAAGGGCGTTGCTCTGATGAATTGCACGCCCGGATACGATACCACCCAGTTCGTCGAGCCAGTCGGGGTTTTTGCCGGGATAGCGCCGTGGAACTTCCCCGCGATGATTCCGATGGGATGGATGGCTCCCCTCTGCATCGCGACGGGCAACACGCTCGTGATCAAGGCGGCGAGCTTCGTCCCGCAGAGCGCGATGAGAATTCTTGAGCTTTGGCAGGAAGCGGGTCTTCCGCCCGGGGTCCTCAACCTCGTCACCTGCGCCCGAACGGAGGCCGAAATCTTGCTGACCCACCCCGACGTCAAGGGGGTATCGTTCGTCGGCTCGACGGCGGTCGGCCGCCACATTTACGCAATGGCCTCGGCCCACGGCAAGCGGGTCCAGGCGCTGACCGAGGCGAAAAACCATGCGCTCGTCATGCGCGACGCGGCCCTCGAGCGAAGCGCGCGAGGCATCATCAACTCGGCCTTCGGATGCGCCGGAGAACGGTGCATGGCATTGCCCGTGGTCGTCGCCGAGGAAGCGATCGCGGATCGGCTCGTCGCCACGCTGAGCGAGGCGATGAAGCAGCTGCGGATCGGCCCGGCGTACGACAAGTCGAGCCAGCTCGGGCCCCTCGTGAACGAGGGGCATAGACAGTCCGTCGTCGACTGGATCGAAAAGGGGGTGTGCGAAGGCGCCGAGCTCGTTCTCGACGGCAGGATCGCCAGCGTACCCGGGTACTCAGGCGGCTACTACATGAGACCGACGCTCTTTGATCACGTGGAGCCCAGAATGTCCATCGGTCACCGCGAGATATTCGGTCCCGTGCTCGCCATCAAGAGGGCGAGCGATTTCGACGAGGCGGTCGCGCTGGCGAACGCGAATGAGTTCGCGAACGGCAGCGTCATCTATACCCAAAGCGGCTACTATGCGAGGGAGTTCGCGCAGCGGACCCATGGCGGAATGGTCGGAATCAACGTCGGCATTCCGGTTCCGCTGGGGATCTTTGGCTTCACCGGACACAAGAACTCATTTTTCGGCGATCTTCACGCGATGGGGATGGACGGAGTGCGATTCTACACGGAGCAGAAGAGCGTGACGACGCACTGGTTTTCCGAGGAGGAGGCGCGGGCCGCGAAAGTGGAGAATAGCTGGGACGGGACCATATCGTTCCCGGATTCGGCCCGGTGAGCCTCGGTGTAGTACTTTCCGAACTGAAGATGGAGCCGCCGTCGCGACGGACGTCGCGGTTGGGGCGACGCCGCAGCCCGGGCGGGCTCGTACCCTGAGGTCCCCGGCTCGGAGCTCCCTGAGGCAAGGAAGGGACGGTTCGCCGTGCATCTCGCGCCGACCCGCTCGTGGCTCGATTTCGTCGAACGGCGGTGGGCACGATCACGACGACGCGCATTCGTCGAGGCAGTCGGAGCAGCCTGCGGCGCCGTGAGCGCGCGATCATGGGCTCCGTTCATGCCGGAACAGACTGGCACACGGTGCGTCCGGACCACGACAGCCACGAGATCGAGCGCCGAGCACGCAAGGCTACCACCGGCCAGTCACGTATCGTCACGTGTACCGGACGCTCTGCGGTCAATTTCGGTCATGCCTATCCGTCGGTCCGCTTCGTGCCCCGGCGGGCGTGCGCCGACCTCCCTCGAGCTCCATGGCCGAGGCGGCGGATCAACGAGGCGTTCAAGAGACCGAAGTCCCTTCGCAGGCCGGACCGCATACCGAAAACCACGGCGCCGGGCCCGATCGGACGCGGAGGAGCCGTGACGCATTTTTCCAATACCGCTCGAGGGCCGAGGGCTATCCTAAGGAAAAGCAGCGAGAGGCAGTCTTCGCGCGAGGAGGATCGCACGTGAGAGGCATGTTCACCGCCACCGCGAAGGTGACGAT
>JASHNV010000154.1 GCA_030041455.1 Spirochaetia bacterium | reverse complement strand
CGCGTTGACACCCGGATTTCGCAGGGCATACCCTTATTCCGGCCGAAAGGAGCGGAAAGCACATGGCCTTTGAGCTCTATTTCCTTCGCCACGGCGAGGCGGTGGAGAAGGAAGACTGGGCGGGCGACGACGAGAGCCGTCCGCTCACCTCCGAAGGCGCGAAGCGCATCAAGCGGGAGGCCGAGGCCCTCGCCGCGCTCGGCCTCAAACCGGAGGAGATCCTCGCGAGCCCGCTCGTCCGCGCCTTTCAGACCGCGGAGATCCTGGCCCGCGGCCTCGGGATTTCAAGCCGCCTGATCCGCGAAGAGCGCCTTGCGCCGGGGTTCGGGCTTTCCGAGATGAAGCGCATTCTCGAGGCCCGCCGATCCGCGACGAAGCTGATGCTCGTGGGGCACGAGCCCGACTTTAGCGCGACGATCGGAGCGATGATCGGCGGCGGCAGGGTCGAGTGTCGGAAGGGAAGCCTCGTACGCCTCGATCTCCGCGATCCGGCCTCGACCGACGCGACGCTCGCCTGGCTCATCCCCGCGAAAATCCTCGGCTGAGGGCCGAAGACCGGGGCAGGCGGGCGAGGGGCTCCTGACCGTACGAAGCCTCCGGGATCGCCTCGCGGAGGCTCGAGAGTCCAGGCCGGATCCTCCGGCACGGCGCGGACGGTCGCCCCGAGCCTGCGCTCTTTACATTTCCTCGATTCGGATCGAGGATCTCTCGAGGAGCCGGCCATCATGGACCTTCCACTCTTTGACGCCTTGGACATCGTTCTCGTCGGGGGACTTCCCGCCTCGGGCAAGTCGCATTTCTCGGCCACCTACTTCAGCACAAAGGACCGCAGGAGGATCAATCGCAAGGAGCTCAGACGCCTTCTCTGGGAAATGGGCCATTTCGGAAAGGCCTGGCGCGAAGAGTACTTCAACGAGCACGACGAGGTTCTCGTGGGCCACGTCGAGCGGAAGATCTTCGAGCACTATCTGCAAAGCCGCCTCGCCGTCCTCGTCGACAACACGAGCGTCACCGTCGATTCCCGCGAGTACTACGTGACAACCGCCCGGCAGCTCCGCAAGACGATCGGGATCGTATTCCTGAACAGCCCGCTCCAGCGCTGTCTTGAGCGCAATCGGGGAAGGGAGGACAGCCTCTCCGAGGGAATCATCACCAACCTGTACGCCTCGCTCGAGCTCCCTACGAAGGCAGAGGGGTTCAAGGAAGTCCTGATCCTCGCGGACTACTGACCCGGGAGCCGATCGGTCCCGCGCTTGGCGGCGCCCGCGCCGCCAAGCGCCATGGGCCGGTCTTGCCGTCGATCTCGGCCGTTGGTACCTTAAGGTCGGCGAGGCGCGCTCGGGAGGATGCCGTGTCGGACGAGGAAGACGACGATGACGACGACCGGGAAACCGGAGACGACGTCGATGTGCTTGAGAAGTCGGACGAAAAGCTCAAAGAGCCCGACATGTACGCCGTGGTTCTCCACAACGACGACTATACGACCAAGGAGTTCGTCGTCGAGGTGCTCGCCTCCGTCTTTCACAAGCACTATGCCGAGGCCACCAATATCATGCTGAGGGCGCACCGGAACGGCAAGGCGGTGGTCGAAGTCTACACCTGGGACATCGCGGTCACGAAGATCGATCAGGTCCACCGAAAGGCGAAGGCGCGCGGCTTCCCCCTGCGCTGCTCGGTGGAAAAGCAGTAGGCGAAAGGAGCCGCTCCAATCGGTCGGCGACCTGGCCTAGGGAGACCGGCCGCGCGGCAAGGAGACTCCACGGGAAGGCGCTTGCGATCTCGCTTCGCGCGCTCACCGAGTCGACGAGCGCGAGCGTCGGGGCGCCGAGGCCGATGAGCCGCGCCACCTCGGCCGCCGAGAGGCGAGCCCGCGACGTCTCGATCACGACTCCTCGAGGCGGCTCCTCGGAACAACGAAGCGCGAGGAGCGCCTCGCCGAGGCGGCGGAAGCCGAGCGCGTCGTAGCCCCGCTCGATGAGCTCCGCGACGAGGAGCGCGCGCGGCCATTGATCATGGTCGATCACCCAGACGACCGGCGCGTCCATCACCCCTTCCCCGCGACGCCTCGGGAGGCCCGTCCGAGCACCGCCCTCAGGAATTTGCCGGTATGGGATCCCGGGGTCCTCGCGACCCGCTCGGGGCTCCCCTCCGCGACCAACCTGCCGCCTTCCGCGCCTCCCTCGGGGCCGAGATCCACGATCCAGTCCGCCTCGGCGGCGACGTCGAGGTTGTGCTCGATCACGACGACCGAGTTGCCGGAGTCCGCGAGGCGGTGGAGCACGCGGATCAGCCGCTCCACGTCGCCCATATGGAGCCCGATCGTCGGTTCGTCGAGCAGGTAGAGGGTGCCCCCGCTCTCCGACCGGCCGCGCCTGCGATCTCCCGTCTCGAACTCGCGCGCTTTCGCGACCTCCGTCACGAGCTTGATGCGCTGCGCCTCCCCGCCGCTCAGGCTCGGGCTCTGCTGGCCGAGCTTGAGGTAGCCGAGGCCGACCTCCGAGAGCAGCTCGAGCGGGCGCCGTACGGACGGCTGGGCGCGAAAGAAGTCGACCGCCTCCTCGACGCTCAGATCCAAGACGTCTCCGGCGCTCTTCTCCTTGAACCGCACCGACAGGGTCTCCGATGTGAAGCGCTTGCCGTGACAGACCTCGCAGGGGACCGTGACGTCGGGGAGGAAGCTCATCTCGATTTTCTTCGCGCCCTGACCCGCGCACTCCTCGCACCGACCCCCCGCGACGTTGAAGGAGAAGCGGCTCGGCGAATAGCCCCGCATCTTCGCCTCGGGCGTGGCGGCGAAGAGCTTTCGGATGTGATCCCAGATCCCGATGTAGGTGGCCGGGCAGGAGCGCGGAGTCTTTCCGATCGGCGTCTGGTCGACTTCGAGGACTCGACCGACGCGCTCCCATCCTTCCAGGGAGCTGCAGCCCGAAAGACGCGGAAGCGGCTGCCTTCGCTTGCGCGCGGTGAGCGCCTTGAGATTCTCGTAGAGGATCTGGCGGACGAGCGTGCTCTTGCCGCTTCCGCTCACGCCGGTCACGCAGACGAGGCGTCCGAGGGGGATCTCGACGTCGATCCCCTTGAGGTTATGAAGACTCGCGCCCTTCACCGCGAGCTTCGGCGCGTCGTCGGTCCCCCGCCGCCCGCGCTCGAAGGGGTGGCGCAAGGGGTCCTTGAGGTAGCGCGAGGTGAGCGAGCTCTTGCTCCGGAGGATCCGATCGATGGAGCCTGAGGCGACCACCCTTCCCCCCTCGACGCCCCCGCCCGGCCCGAGGTCGACGATGTGCTCGGCCCGGCGGATGGTCTCCTCGTCGTGCTCCACGACGACGACCGTGTTGCCCTTCTCCTTCAGCTGGAAAAGCGTGTCGAGCAGCATGAGATTGTCGCGGGCATGGAGCCCGATCGTGGGCTCGTCAAGCACGTAGCAGACGCCGCGGAGATTCGATCCGAGCTGCGAGGCGAGGCGGATACGCTGCGCCTCCCCGCCGCTCAGGGTGGGCGCCGCCCGGTCGAGCGACAGATACGAGAGGCCGACCTGACCGAGGAACGCGAGGCGGGACCGAAGCTCCGAGAGGAGATCCCTGCCGATCGCCTCGTCGCGGCCTGAAAGCGCGAGCTTCCCGAAGCGCTCCCTCGCCCCCTCGACCGAGAGCGCGGTGTACTCGTCGATGCTCTTGCCGAGGAATTTCACGGCGAGCGCCTCGGGTTTCAGCCGCTTGCCCCCGCAGGTCGGGCAGACTCGCTCCGCGCCCTCCCACCACTCGTTCCACCAGATCTCCTCGCCGGTCTGCTCGGCGTCGAATCCCTGGAGCTTCAGGCCCGTGCCGTAGCAGGTCGGGCACCATCCGTGCTTCGAGTTGTAGGAGAAGGAGCGAGGGTCGAGCTCCTCGAAGCTCCTGCCGCACTTCCGGCAGGAGCGGCTCACGGAGAAGACGCGCTCCGAGGGCGCGAGATGGACGACGCCCTTGCCGAGCGCAAGCGCGAGGTCGAGGAGCCGCCTGAGCTCAGGCTCGCCCTTCGCGGTGACCGTGACCTCGCCGAGGGGCACCTCGATCGAGTGCTCCCGGTAGCGGTCGAGGCGGGGCCATGCCGCGACGGGAGTCATCGTGCCGTCGACGCGGAGGGTCTCGTAGCCCTTCGAGGCGGCCCACTTCGCGAGATCCGTATAGTACCCCTTGCGCGCCGTCACGAGGGGCGCAAGCAGCGTCACCTTCCGCGAGCGGTGGTCTTTCATGATCGAGGCGACGATCGCGTCCGGGGTCTGGGGCTCGATCGCGATCTTGCAATCCGGGCAGTATTGGACGCCGAGCTTCACGAAAAGGAGCCTGAGGAAATGGTAGATCTCGGTCACCGTCGCGACGGTGCTCTTGCGGCCGCCCCTGCTCGTGCGCTGCTCGATCGCGACGGTCGGCGGAACCCCGAGGACCGAGTCGACGTCGGGCCGGGAGGCGGGCTGCACGAACTGCCTAGCGTAGGCGTTGAGCGACTCGAGGTAGCGGCGCTGGCCCTCGGCGAAGAGGATGTCGAAGGCCAAGGTGCTCTTGCCGCTCCCGCTCACCCCGGTGACGACGGTGAAGGAGCCGAGCGGAATGCTCACGTCGACGTTGCTCAGGTTGTGCTCGCGAGCGTTGCGGATGCGGATCTCCTCGGCGTCGCGCGAGCCGGACTCCGCGGCCTTCGTCTCGCGCGGAGCGCCTCGCGCTCCGCCGAAGTGCTCTTTGAGGACCTTCCCCGTGCGGCTCCCGGGGGCGCGCGCGACGGCGCGGGGCTCCCCCGCGCACACGAGCCGTCCTCCGGCGTCGCCCCCCTCGGGACCGAGATCGATGATCCAGTCGGAGGCGGCCATGACGTCGATGTTGTGCTCGATGACCACGACCGAGTTGCCGGCGTCGATGAGCCTGCGGAGCGCCGAAAGGAGGACCGAGATGTCGTCGAAGTGGAGCCCGGTGGTCGGCTCGTCGAGGAGGAAGAGGACCGCCCGCCGCTCGCGCGACGCCTTCTCGGGCGAGCGCGCCGCCGCGAGATGGCCGGCGAGCTTCAGCCGCTGCGCCTCTCCGCCGCTCAGCGTCGGGACCGGCTGACCGAGCCTCAGGTAGCCGAGCCCGACCTCGCGCAGGGGCGCGAGGCCCGACATGACCTCGGGGTTGTCGCCGAAGAAGTCGCAGGCGGCGTCGACCGTCATCTCGAGCACGTCGGTGATCGAGCGGGCGAGGCGCCGCCCGTTCGAGGTGCCGAGGATCTCCACCTCGAGAATCTCCGGACGGTAGCGCTTGCCGTCGCAGTCCGGACAGCGGAGGTAGACGTCGCTCAAGAACTGCATCTCGATGTGCTCGAAACCGTTGCCGCCGCACGTCGGGCATCGGCCGTGGCCGGAGTTGAAGCTGAAGGTCCCCAGGGTGTAGCCGCGCTCGCGCGACAGGGGCTGCGAGGCGAAAATCTCGCGGATGACCTCGAAGGCGCCGACGTAGCTCGCGGGGTTGGATCGGGTCGTCTTGCCGATCGGGGACTGATCGACGAGCACGATCTCCGCGATCTGCTCGGCGCCGATGAGCGCGCGATGGCGGCCCGGCGCCTCGGTGGGGATGTTCTTCGCCTTGCGGACCGCCCGGTAGAGCACGTCCTCGATGAGGGTCGATTTTCCCGAACCGCTCACCCCGGTCACGCACACGAGGCGTCCGAGGGGGATGCGGACGTCGATGCCCTTGAGGTTGTGCTCCTCGGCGCCGAGGATCTCGATGAACGGCGGGGAGGCCCGCCGCGTGCGCCCTGACGGGCTCCTCGCCTCGGCGACGAGCCGCTTGCCCGAGAGGTATTCGGCGGTGAGCGATCGCGACGAGCCCATGAGCTCGGAGCCTGGACCGAAGAACACGATCTCCCCGCCGCGCTCGCCGGGCCCCGGCCCCATGTCGAGCACGTAGTCCGCCGCGCGGATGATGTCGGGGTCGTGCTCGACGACGATGAGCGAGTTGCCGGCGTCCCGCAGCTTGCGGAGAATCGCGATGAGCCGGCGGATGTCGCGAGGGTGAAGGCCGATGCTCGGCTCGTCGAGGACGAACAACGTGTTCACGAGGGAGGTGCCGAGGGCGGTTGTAAGGTTGATCCGCTGGACTTCGCCCCCGCTCAGCGTCCGCGACTGGCGGTCGAGCGTGAGGTATCCGAGGCCCACCTCGACGAGATAGGTGAGGCGCGTGCGGATCTCCGCGAGGAGGTAGCCTGAGGCCTCGTCGGCGGCCTGGAGACCGGCGAAGTAGTCGAGGCAGCGGTCGATCGGAAGGAGCATGACCTCGCGCAGGGAGAGCCCCCCGCCTTCCGGCCCGTCGCCGATCCGCCACAGGAGCGCGTCGGGCTTGAGCCGGGCGCCCTCGCAGGCCGGACAGAGGGTGTAGGAGCGGTACCTCGAGAGGAGCACGCGGATGTGCATCTTGTAGCTGCGGCCCTCGAGCCACGCGAAGAACCGTCGCACCCCGTACCAGAGCCCGTCCTCCCACGACCCCTCTCCCTCGAGGACCCACGAGCGGTCCTTCTCGCGGAGCTCGCGCCACGGAACGTCGAGAGGGACTCCGCGCGCTCGCGCGAACTTCTCGAGATCCCGCTGGCACTCCAGGTAGCTCGCGGTCTGCCACGGCTTGATCGCGCCGCCCGCGAGCGTCTTCGTCTCGTCGGGAATCACGAGGCCGTAGTCGATCCCGATCACCCTTCCGAAGCCGCGGCAGCTCTCGCAGGCGCCGATCGGCGAGTTGAACGAGAAGAAGTTCGGCGTCGGCTCGCCGTAGCGAATGTCGCAGTCCGGGCAGTGGAGCCCCTCGGAGAAGCGCAGGAGCCCCTCGCCGTCGGCGAAGTGCACGTCCGCGCGCCGCTCGGCGCGCTCGAAGCACGCCTCGATGTCCTCGGCGATGCGCGAGCGGTTCTCTCTCGCGAGGAGCGTGCGGTCCTGGACGACGTCGATGACTCCGTTCCCCTCGCGGTAGATCCGCTGGTAGCCCTGGGCCGCGAGGAGGCCGGCGACCTCCTCGCGCGAGAAGCCCGTCGGGACCTTCAGGGGAAAGGTAACCACGATCCGACGTCCGGAGCGCCCATCGGAAGCCTTCATGAGCGCCTCGACGACGCTGTCCGGGGTGTCCTTGACCACCCGCTTCCCGCAGTTTCGGCAGTACAGGTGCGCCATCCGCGCGAAGAGGAGCTTCAGATGGTCGTTCAGCTCCGTCATCGTGCCGACGGTCGATCGCGAGGTGCGGACCGGATTGGTCTGGTCGATCGCGATCGCCGGAGGTATGCCCTCGATGCGATCCACCTTCGGGCGGTCCATCCGCTCGAGAAACTGCCGCGTATAGGCCGAAAAGGTCTCGACGTACCGCCGCTGGCCCTCGGCGTAGACCGTGTCGAAAGCGAGCGACGACTTGCCCGAGCCGCTCACGCCGGTGACCACGATGAGACGGCCGAGGGGAAGCTGCACGTCGACCGACTTGAGATTGTTTTCCCGCGCGCCCTCGACGA
>JASHNV010000153.1 GCA_030041455.1 Spirochaetia bacterium | reverse complement strand
CGGCGCGCTCGCCTATTACCGCGGCGCGTCAAGCGCCGAGCGGACGCCCGGCATGCGCCTCCTCGCCGCCGACATTGAGATGCTCCAAATGAGGTACCAGGACGCGTCGGAGGACTACGGTCGCTTTATCGCGCTGCACCCCGACTACTCCTGGACGCCCTACGTGAACTTCGCGTGGATCTCCGAGCGGAGCGGCGGGCTCGGCGGCCTCTCGACGCTCGAGGAGGCTTCCCGGCGCTTTCCCGGAATCAAGGAGGTGGCGCTCGCGCTTGCCGCCGCGTACGAAGCCGCCGGGATGAAGGGGAGAGCGCTCGCCGACTTGCAATCCTATCTCCGCGTCGACCCCGCGGATCTCGACGCGAGCCTTTCCTTCCTCAGGCTTTCCGGCCGGACGCTGAGCCCGGAAGGCTATAAAGCCGAGCTCTGGAAGCTCTTCTACCGCGCGATCGCGGAGGACCCCGAGGCGGGCGGTCGCGTCGCTCGCTACCTCGCCTGGTACCTCCTCGGGCTTCGAGATGAGCAGGGCGTCTCGCTCGTCCTCAAGCAAACGAGCCAGAGCGACGGCGCCGAATGGCATCTCTTCTACGGGGCGCTTCTCGCCGCCTCGCAGGGCGAGAGCGGAAAGGCTCTCGCCCTGTTCAAGCGGGCGGGCGCGCTCGTCGCCCGCCCGGAGACGTTCTATGACGTCGGCGTCGTCGAGCTCTCGACCGAGGATTTCCCCGACGCGATCGAGTCCTTTCGGCAGGCTGACCTCGCCGAGCAGGAGACCTCCGAGGTCGTTCAAGGGCCCGAGCGGGCGCAGATCCACGTCAAGCTCGCCGAGGCGCTTGAGGGGCAGGGAGAGGCGGAGGCGGCCAAACGCGAGCTCCTCTACGCGCTCGATATCGACCCGTCCAACCTCGAAGGGCGCCTCATGATGCGCAAACTTGATTCCACGGGGGAAAAATGATAGCTTTACGGGGGAGACTGCCGTCCGCGAACCATGATAAAGCTGAAGAACGCTCGCGAGATCTCAAAGATCCGCGACTCGTGCCGGCTCCTCGCCGAAACGTGCAAAGAGCTTGTCGGCCTCGTGGAGGTGGGAATCACGCCGCTTGAGCTGGACCAATTCACCCGCGACCACATCGAGAAACGCGGCGGGAAACCGGCGTTTCTCGGCTACCAGGGCTATCCGGCGAGCCTTTGCGTCTCGGTGAACCACGTCGTCATTCACGGGATACCGGACAAGCGGCGGCTCAAGGAGGGCGACATCATCAGCCTCGACCTCGGTATCGATCTCGACGGATACATCAGCGACGCAGCCTGCACGGTTCCGGTCGGCCGAATCTCTCAGTCGGCGCGGATGCTCCTCGCGAGGACCGAAGAGTGTCTCTACCGCGGAATCGAGCAGGCGAAGGTCGGCAACCGCATCAAGGACATTTCCGCGGCGGTGTACGGTCACGCGCGGGAGAACGATCTCGGCGTCGTGAAGCAGTTTTGCGGCCACGGGGTGGGTTTTTCCCTCCACGAAGACCCGCAGATACCGAACTACGTCGGCCCGGGACCGAATCCCCGCCTGCAGAGCGGCATGGTCCTCGCGATCGAGCCGATGATCAACCTCGGCGGCGACGACGTCGAAGTCCTCGACGACGGCTGGACGGTCGAGACCGCCGATCACAGCCTCTCGGCGCACTTCGAGCACACCGTCGCGCTGTTCGAGGATAGAACCGAAATATTGACGACATTGAGTTGATTACCTTGCGCGCCCTGCCTTTTTTGAACCATCTCTCAGGATAGCTCGCGCGGACGCAGCTTCGAACGGAGGAGCTTCCATGCCCGATCACAGCATTCTGCATTCTAAGAATTTCTTCGTCTTCAATCTCGTCCTCGCCGGAGTCATCGGCGGATTCGTGCTCGCGCTCCTGATGTTCTCCTGCTCGACGGGAGCTCCGGTGGCGAGCGCCCAGGGCGCCGAGGAGGCCAGTCCTTCGAACCTACCGATCGTGGACGGTTTTCCCTCCTTTCGCGCGGTCGCGGCGAAAGTGCTCCCGGTCGTCGTGGAGGTGAACGTCGTCGACATCGTGAAGCAGCCCACCCCCGACTCCGGCCAGGGCTGGCCGTGGAACTTCCTCTTCCCGCAGGCGCCGGGCGACAACGGAGCGCCGAAGTCGCAGGAGTTTCGCCAGGAGGGCCTCGGCTCCGGAGTCATCGTCCGGCGCATCGGCGACAAGCTCTACGTGCTCACCAACAACCACGTCGTCGGCGACGCCTCCGAGATCAGCATCGAGATGTACGACAAGCGGGAGTTCCGGGCGAAGCTCGTCGGAAAGGACCCGCGGCGCGATCTCGCGCTCGTTTCCTTCACCACGACCGACAAGAACATCCCGATCGCGACCCTCGGCGACTCCGACAAGCTCCAGGTCGGCGACTGGGTCCTCGCGGTGGGCAATCCGTTCGGGTTCCTGTCGACGGTGACCGCGGGAATCGTAAGCGCGAAAGGGCGGGAGGGGGTCGGGCCGGGCGACACGGTCGCCGATTTCATCCAGACCGACGCGGCGATCAATAAAGGAAACTCAGGCGGGGCGCTCGTCGACATGAACGGCGACGTCGTGGGGATCAACAGCTGGATCGCCTCTCCGGCGGGAGGGAACATCGGCCTCGGTTTCGCGATCGCGATCAACGACGCCCGCCGCGCGATCGACGACTTCATCGAGCACGGCACGGTCCAGTACGGCTGGCTCGGGGTGAGCGTCCAGGACGAGTATCCGTCGCTCGCCGCTCAGATGGGCGTCGCGGACATGAAGGGCTCGATGGTCTACCACGTGTTCATCGACTCCCCGGCCGACAAAAGCGGACTGAAACCGGGCGACTTCGTGACCTCCATAAACGGCCGTCCGATCTCCGACACGAACGATCTCATCAGAATCGTCGGAGACCTGCCGGTCGGCAAGGACGCCGATTTCGCGGTCGTCCGCTACGGGAAGGCGGAACACGTCGTCGTGCGGATAGGCCTTCGCGAGTCGCAGGCCCAGATCGACAAGAACCGCGGGCTGTGGCCGGGCATCACCGTCGTTCCGATCGACGATCAGATACGCTCCCAGCTGAATCTCGGCTCCGGGGTGCGCGGCCTCGTGATCGCCGACGTCGTGGATAAGACTCCGGCTTCGATCGGCGGTATTCAGCAGGGCGACATCGTGCAGTCCATCAACGGCACCCCGATCAAGAACGGGATCGATTTCTATCGCGCGATCAACGCGCCGGTGAAGACCTTCAACTTCCAGGTCAACCGGCAGGGGACCACCGTGAGCATCGGCATCGAACGGTAAGGCGGACGGGCGCCGCCCGCGCAAGGGAGTAGGGACATGCGGAAGGACTTCCTGCCCTATGACGTCGTGCGCAACAACTCCTTGAAGCTCGCCTCTCGGATCCACCGGGACGGCTTCAATCCCGACGTCATCTACGTGCTTCTTCGCGGCGGCGCCTACGTCGGCAACGTGATCAGCGAGTTCTTCAAGCTCGTGAGGACTCCGGGCACGCGGCCGACCTTCTACGCGGCCGTCGTCGCGCGGTCGTATACCGACGTCCGCGAGCACGCTCGGGTCATGGTGGACGGCTGGACCTACAATCCGGCGCACCTTCGAAACGGCGACAAGGTGCTCCTCGTCGACGACATTTTCGACTCAGGGAGAACGATCAACTACCTCTCCGAGCTCATCATCGAAAAGGGCATACCACGGGAGGACCTCAAGATCGCGGTCCACGACTACAAAGTCATCGACTACCAGGAGGAGAGGCTTCCGATCCAGCCCGACTACTACTGCCGGAAGCACGTGATCAGCCGTCCGGAGGACGACGTCTGGATCCATTACCTGAGCCACGAGCTCGTGGGCCTGACGCCGGAAGAAAAGGAACGCTACTACTATCCGTCGGATCCTGCCCTCGCCGACATCCTCGGCCCGCCCGACGGGCGGTAAGGACTCGACGCGCCTCGATGGCGAGCGTACGGGACGGGGAAGACCGGGCGCTCTCCTGAATAGCTCGCCTTCAAGTGTGAGGCCCAGGCTCGGCGTGCGCGGCGATCTCAGCTGTCGGGCCGGGGGCCGGCGTACGCTCGCCTTTCCTCCGGAGAGGGGCAAGAGGATGAACGAAGGAGCAAGCGAATCGCTTTCGAGGCGGCGGCAGGGATCTCGAGGCGCGGAAGACCGGGGATCGAGCACGCAGGCGTCCGCCTCTCGAGGGGCGAGCCGGAGCGCGCTTCGGAATTGGACGCCAACGGGAGCGATAGGCTTCTCGTCCCCTTCCCATGAGCCGACACACCCTGAACGAGCCCCGCGCGTCCTCCCCTGACCGTGCGCCGCATGTCTCCCGCTCGTGGCGCTGCTCGCACAAGGCTCGCGGTCGAGCAATCGTCGCCGCGTTAGGCGCACAGCCGTTTCTTCTCGCGACGTTTGTCCTTCGCTCTCACGTCGCCTCGCGCGCCTCGGCATGAGGCCGTTCCCTCCGTGTTGGTAGGCGACCAGATTGCCGTGAGCTCAGACGATCTCGATTGCCGCCTCGTGCTTCTGCTCATCATTCCGTCGATGGAAACGAAGGCCGACCAACCGATCACAAGAAGCTTGCTCATGGATTCGCCGCGTACGTGCCCTTTTGAGCAGGTGAAGCGCTCGGTTGCGACGCTCGCGCCGTGCCGACCGGACCGCCCATCAACTTCCTCGTAAGCGCGGCGACGGTCTACCCAGAAGGTAGCCTTGAACGAAATCCACCTGAGCCTCGCGGGCATCGTCGATCTGCTCTTCGGTTTCGATACCCTCCATGACGACCTTCGCCCCGAGATCGTGGATTATCGAGACAAGCTTCGAAAGGATCGCGCGGGCCTTCGGTTCTCTCCCCATCGTGCGGAAAAGAGCGCCGTCAAGCTTGACGATCTCCGGCGCTAGACGCCACAGGCGATCAAAGTTGGAAGAGCGCACGCCAAAATCGTCCATCGCGATGCGGTAGCCGCCGTCACGAAAGTTCTCGACCGCCTTTTCAAGAGTTGAGTCGTTCTTGATCTCATGTTCCACGATCTCGATGACGATCCGTGTCGTGGGAAACTCGTAATGGGCCAGGACCTTCGCAAAGGTCTTTCCGTGATCGACGACATGGTCGACCATCGTCGGATTCAGGTTTAAGAACAGGAGCCCGTCCTCGCTTGGTTCGCTGTTCAGATAGTTTACCAGGTGAATCGTGCGGCATATGCGATCGAGCTCGACCACCTTATTTTCGTAATTCGCCAAGTGAAACGCCGCGAGCGGCGGAATCGGTTCTTCATCCGCTCCGGTCGGACGCAAAAGCGCCTCGTGTCCGACCAGGGCGTTGTCGGAAGGCCGGACGATGACCTGAAAGTAGCTGTGGAGTCTCAATCCGAGAAACGGAACCACGTAGTTCCCGTCGATCGACCGAATCTGCGAGCTCAGCCCGATACGTGAGAGGTCGAACTCCTTGACCTTGTTGAAGAGAGCGACTGTCGACAGCATCGATTTCATACCAGCTCCAATTCACGTGACGCTCGGCGAAAAAGGACGAATCGTATCCTGCGTCCCAGGCGAATGTATAGTAAGTCAAGTGATTTAGTCAAGTAAGAATTCGTGTCTTTGGAGATGCTGGAGGCCACGGGAGAGCGGCGTGGGGGCCGCGAAGCGCCCATAGGTATTCCAGGAGGCCGGAGCCCGGCCGGGTTCCTTCGCGAGGCTTCAGGACGGCGAGAGGACGTTGGTCCCGACCCTCCTCGGGCTGGCGGACGAGCCGCCGCGCACGCGAAGACAGCGGTCCGGTTGAACGGAAAAAACGATCGACCGATCCCCCCTTAGACGGGTGACGCCCGATGTGCTCGAGCGGTCATAACGAATCGGACCGTGAAGACCCGGGAGAGTCCGGCAGCGCGCGACCACGAAGGGATGGGGTGAGCTGAGAGGGCTCGCGCGTCGAGGAGTGCGGCTCGACAGGCCGCTCTCAGGCCGAAGGGCGAAATACGCCGCCGCCTCGGCTTCTAGTCCTGCTCCCAGGTGCGGCTTCCCGAGCTGTTCACCTCGTTTCGCCACAGGCCGATCTCGGTGAGGGCGAACAGGCGGCCTCCGGACACGTTCGGATCGAGGAAGAAGCCGAGGACCGGGTTGGTCGAAAGGGTCGCCGAGATGTAGTTGATGTCGCTTGAAGGCGTGGAGCCGTCCGGATGTTGCGGCGAGAAGGGATTCGTGAACCCCCCGGAGGGACCCTCATCGTATTCGTAGTAGCCCTCGTCCGAACCGAACAGCGTGATGTCGGTTCCGTTCCAATCGAAATCGAATATCCCGGTCATGGGCTCGAGCGCGCCCGTCGCGTTGTTCGACGACCAGGTGCCGGTGTCGGGAGCGGTGTTCGCGAAGGTGTATCCGTCGCGCGTCGACACGAGGAGATCTTGATTCGCGGGACTCGGCGTGAACCCTTGGGTGTAGTAGATCCCGGCAAGGATCGACTCGTTCGACTGGACCGGAGGCTGGTTGGCCGCGACGGACGGGGCGGTCGTCGGAGAGCTCGTCTCGTACACCTGGTAGCCCGAGATGAACCAGTACTCGTTATCCGCGAGATCGTAGACCCCGCCTGCGACCGGCTGGGTGAGGTTACTGAGGATCTCGGTAGCGGTCGACCCGTTGAACGACCAGAGGGAGTAGACGCCGATCGAGTTCTGCGAGCCGCTTCCCACCGTGTCCAAGACGGAGACGAAGAGCGTCTGCGAGCCTGCAGGCCCGAGCATGTAGATCGACTCGGGAATGGCGGTCGAGTCGGCGGCGGTGAGCTGGGTGTTGAACGCCGTGAGCGGGGTCCAGGTGATCGAGAGGCCGTTTCCGCTGCCGACAAACACCTCTCCGACTCCTTCGGCGGTGGGAATGCTCGCGGTGTCGACGAAATAGATCGCGTAGAGCGTCGTCGTGTTCACCGTGAGAAGCTGGACGCACCGGGCGCCCGTGTTTCCCGCGACGAGCGGCGGGGTCACCTTCGCCCACGCGAGGGTGGCGCCGATCGCCGTGTTGTCCTGCGCGGCGTAGACGGCGCCGGTCGCGATGTAGTACCAGCCGTCCATGAGCGCCATCGCGCCGATGACGGGCCAGGGGTTGCTCGGAAGCCCGGTCGCGACGTTCTGGATCTTCGTCTCGTACTGCAGGCTGTAGAAGATACCCGTTCCGCCGTAGTTGCAGGAGGTCGCGAGGAGAGCGACCGCGCAGAGCGACACCGACGCGCGAAACAGCGAGCGGCGAGGTTTCGAGGGAAACGTCACGTTCATTGGTCCGGACCCCTTAAAAATGATAGACGACAAAGGCCGATGTCGAGAGGAAGTTGCCGAATCGCGACGCCGAGGGACCCGGCGTCCATCCCGGAAAGTAGATCTCCGGCACCCACCAGTATTCCGCCTTCAGACCGAGCATCCACTGAGAGGTGAAGTACCAGTAGAAACCGACGCCCGGCTTCGCGATCGGCCCGACATAGAGCTGCGGAGACAGGTAACTCAAATTGACGCCGGCGCCGAAGAAGATCGGAATCTCGAAGGGATAGAAGCGAAAGACGTATCCGATGGTCGGCGTCAGGGCTACGAGGAGCAAGGTTTGCGAGTTCGGGCTGAACGAGAAGTTCCCCGCGAGCTCGGCTCCGAGGTACACGTTGTTCGTGAGAAACGCGTCCCACTCGAGTCCCGCGATGCCCCCGAAGGTGAGGTTCGTGCCCGCGGTCGCGCCGGTTTCGTCCTGATAGAAAAGGGGGAGGAAGAACCCCGCGCCGAGGCCGAACATCTCGTCGCCGATCGCATACTGAGGAGCAACCTTGCCTGAGCCGCCGCCCGCCGCCTGAGCGCTCGCCGCCCCGCCAAGTACGCTCAAAAGCGCAAGAACAGGGAGCAAGCCCCTGCGTGAACATGTCATACCGAACATCCTTTGTGCTTCTACCGCAAGGTGTTTAGCGTAGATGCTATCATCGCGCCGAGCTTTTATCAATATCGCGCGCGCGGCATCGGGCAAAACGCGGTCCGTTGTTGCACTCGGTTCCCGAAGTGTGGTACAACGATGCGCGAGGACGTGCATGGCGATCATCGACGGCAAGCGCATTGCCACGGAGCTTCGCGACGAGCTCGCGCGGGAGGTCGCGCGGCTGAAGGAGCGCGGCATAACTCCCGGTCTCGGAGTGATCCTCGTGGGAGAAAATCCGGCGAGCGTATCCTACGTTACCGGCAAGGAGCAGGCGTGCAGGGATCTCGGCCTGTACTCCGACAACCGCCATCTTCCCGAGTCCCTGAGCGAGGAGCGGCTCGTCGAGCACATCCGCGAGCTCAACGCGGATCCGAGAATCCACGGCATCCTCGTCCAGCTCCCGCTTCCCGGCCATATCGACGCGCAGCGGGCCCTCATGGCGATCGCCCCTTCCAAGGACGCCGACGGCTTTCACCCCGAGAGCGTCGGTCGCCTCCTGCTCGGCCGTCCCACATTCGTCCCCTGCACGCCGAACGGGATCGTCAAGCTCCTCGCGCGAAGCGGCGTGCGCATCCCGGGCTCCCACGTCGTCATCGTCGGGCGAAGCATCCTCGTCGGCAGGACGCTCGCGAACCTTCTCGTGCAGAAATCCGACGAAGGCAACGCCACCGTGACGCTCTGCCACAGCCACACCCGCGATCTCGCCTCCCTGACCGTGCAGGCAGACATCCTCGTCGCGGCTACCGGAAGCCCGTCGCTCGTCACCGCGGAGATGGTCAAGCAGGGGGCGGTCGTCGTCGACGTCGGCGTCAATCGAATCGAGGACCCCTCCAAAAAGAGGGGCTTTCGCCTCGTCGGTGATGTCGATTTCGACCGCGTGAAGGAGAAGGCCTCCCTCATAACCCCGGTCCCCGGCGGCGTCGGGCCGATGACCATTACGATGCTCATGTACAACACCGTCCAGTCGGCGAGGCGGATGGAGGAGGGAAGATGATCAATCGCGTGCGGGAGGCCGACAATCTCGTTCCGATACGCCACGTCTTGCTGAGCGTGAGCGACAAGACCGGCCTCGACGGCTTCGTCGAAGACCTCGTGAAGCAGCTCCCGCAGGTCCGGCTCTACTCGACCGGCGGGACCTTCTCGCTTGTGAAGGAGGTCCTCGGCGCGCGATGGGCGGAAAACCTGACGAGCGTCTCCGACTACACCGGCCAGCCGGAAATGCAAGGCGGCCTCGTGAAGACCCTCGACTTCAAGATCTACCTGGGGCTCCTGAGCGAGACGGCGAACGCGAGCCACCGAGCGGATCTCCAGGCGGCGGGCGCCGCGGAGATCGACATGGTCGTATGCAACCTCTACCCCTTCGAGCGTACCGTCGAGGCCGCCGGAGCGACCATCGAGGACGCGAGAGCGAACATCGATATCGGGGGTCCGTCCATGCTGCGCGCCGCCGCGAAGAACTTCCTCCGCGTGGCGGCGCTCTGCGATCCGGACGACTACGGCGAGACGCTCGCGAGGTTGAAGACGTTCAAGGGATGCCTCGGTCTGACGGATCGCTTCGCCCTCGCGAAGAAGGCCTTTTCCCGCGTCGCCGACTACGACTGCGCGATCGTGGCCTATCTCGCTTCCGTCGACCGGGAGGTTCCCCTGGGCCACTACGCGAGGCGGGACGGCGGGCGATGAGCGAACGAAACCTCGCCTCGATGTACCGCGAGATCAACGAAGACCACTTTCCGCAGCGCATGGAGATCTCCTTCTCCGACGCCGACGGCGGCGGCCTTCAGCGGCTGGTCTACGAGAAGAAGGACTGGGTGGTCGACGGGGAGCGGAGGGGCCTGCGATACGGCGAGAACCCCGACCAGGAGGCGGCGCTCTACAAGCTCGTGGGGGGCAACCTCGCGCTCGGCGACGTCGCCACGCTTCAACCGGGACGATACCTCGCCTCGGAGGTGGAGCTCCTGCAGTCCGGCAAGCACCCCGGAAAGATCAACATCACCGACGCGGACGCCGCGCTCAACATCCTTCGCTACCTCGACGGCGACCCGACGACGGTGATCGTCAAGCACAACAACCCCTGCGGCGTCGCGCGCGGGACGGGTCTCGCCGACTCCTACACGAAGGCGTGGCTCGCCGACCGGATCGCGGCCTTCGGAGGCGTCATCGCGGTCAATCGGGAGGTCGACCGCGAGACCGCCGAGCTCATCGCGGAGAGCTACACGGAGGTGGTGGTCGCCCCCGACTACGCCGAGGGGGTCATGGACCTCTTCGCCGCGAAGAAGAACCTACGCGTCATGAGAATCCGGAACATGAAGCGGCTGTCCGATTTCGCCGGCGAGCGCGTGCTCGACGCGAAGGCTCTGATCGACGGCGGAATCGTCATGCAATGGTCTTTCGTGCCGCAGGCCCGAACGCCCGAGGACCTCGTTCCGGCTTACGCGAGCCATAAGGGCGTCGAGTACCGCATCAAGAGAAATCCCACGCCGAAGGAGTACGACGACCTCGTCTTCGGCTGGCTCGTGGAGAGCGGCGTGACGAGCAACTCCGTCCTGTACGTCCGCGACGGCGTGACGGTCGGCATCGGCACCGGCGAGCAGGATAGGGTGGGGGTCGCCGAGATCGCGCGCGATAAGGCGTACCGCAAGATGATGGACCGCCTGGCCTGGCTGAGGCACCGCACGCCCTGGCACCTCTTGAGCGATGCGGACATGCGCTCGGAGATCGAGCGGGAAGTCGCCGCGGCGCACGGAGGCCTCAAGGGCAGCGTCATGGTCTCCGACGCCTTCTTTCCGTTTCGAGACGGCATCGACGTCGGGATCGGGGAGGGCGTCACGGCCGTCGTGCAGCCCGGGGGCTCGCTTCGAGATTTCGAGGTTATCGAGGCCTGTAACGAGGCGGGTGTGGCGATGGTTTTCACCGGGCAGCGCAGCTTTCGTCACTGATTCGACGAGTTGTCGGTTCAGCGGAGGTTCCAAACGCTGTGAGATTCGCGCCGAGTCGCACGAACCCCCTCACGATCGGAATTGCGGCGGGCTCGCTTTTCCTGCTCCTCGTCGTCATTCTCTTTTTTTTCGCGGTCCACGTCCTCGACCTCTCGGGAAAGATCGAGAAACGCAACGAGATGCTCCTCGACCAGCTGCGGGACAACGACTCGGAGATCGAATTCCTCAAGCAGAACCTCCTTCTCCTCGCGCAAGACGAGAACGCGGTGAGAGGCGCGGTCAAGCTACCGACCGAGCCCTATCCCATCCTCGAGCCGCAACCGGTGGAGCCCGCCGAGGTCGAAGACCCCGACGCCGTCTACCTGAACGGCATCGATACGCTCTTGCGCGAGCGCGACAAGGAGATCTCCGAGGCGAAGTTCAGGCAGCTGCTCGCCTCCCCGCTCCTCGCGCAGGCGGCGAGGTCCGGCGGGTTCGCGCGGGTGGAGAAACAGCCCGCGACCGTCGTCCTCATGAAGAGCGGACGCGCGTACTTCACCCTCACGATCGACCCCTCGTCGCAGACTGTCCGGACGACCGACTTCCTCGGAAGGCAGCTTGAGACCCTCAAGCTCGACTCGCGCTTTCTATCCTTCCTTCGCGCGCGAACGCCCCTGCTTGCCGCCCATTTCGCTCAGCTCTCCTCGGCGCTCGCCCGGTTCTCCGCGGCGATCGACGATCCCGGCGTGCTCCGGGCGCTCTCGACGCGCAAGCTTGCCCTCTCGCGGCCGATCGAAAGCTCGGGCGGCTACGTCTCTTTCCTGACGCGAGGCGGGACGCGCCTCCTCACGGTGCGCCTCGACGAGCGAAGCCTCCAGGTCACCGACGGGGCGAAGAGGTATCCGCGCGTCTCGGACTTCGCGGCGGGGTTCGTCTCGGACGTCGACCGGCTCGACCTTCGCACCCCAGAGGAGAGCCGCGTGGAGGAGGCGAAAGCGGAGATCGTGGCGCTTGCGAGGGACAAGGTCGTCATGTCGACCCTCGCCGCGCGGCGGATTCGGTTCGTCACCACGCCGAGGGAGGACGCGGACTACTACCATTACGATTTCGAGGACGTCGACGGCCGCCGGATCGGCTCGTTCGCGGTCGCGAAAGGCCTCGGGGGCATCGTTCTCATGGACAGCGCGGACGTTCCGATCGGCCCCCTCAGGCCGCCCGTCGATGAGGACCTTCCGAAAAAACCTGACGCTCCCTGACGCGGTTCCGGTCCCCGCGAATCTCGCTCCGAGCCCGACTTCGCCGGACTTCGTCCCTGCGGGGCCGCATGAAGGCACGCCGTCGGCATGCTCCTCGCGCGCGCCGAGGCTCGAAGCGGGCGAGTCGTTCTCGTCTGGCTCCCGCGCGACCTCCGCGAGAAGGGAAGCACGATCGACTCCGTCTCCGAAACCTCCGGGCCCGCCGAGCTCCTGCGCGAGATGGATTCGTCGCGGGGGGGATATCCGTACCTCCCTGGTCGTCACAGGTGCCCGTTCATTGAGGTGTCGACTCGATCGGCGGCGTCGAGACGCTTCGCATCGCGCGCCCGCGTCGGCCTCTTCGGACCTCGTCGGGCAGCCGGGCGGCAGGAGATTCTCAGGCGCGATCAGGGGAGAAGATCGATCCCTTGAGGTCGCCAGTCGGGCGGACGGAGGAGCTGCCTCGATCGACGCTTCGCTCCGTGGACACGATGTTGACCCCTCGTGAGCTCGCGCGGTTCTGCGATCGATACAAGGACGGTCCCGCTTCGGACGAAAATATCCTCGACATCGGAATGTTCTTTACCAAACGTACTCGAATATTTATTATCTTAGGACGAGGAGCTTTCCGGACGACACGGCTTCAACCGCGGAGCCGGGATCCCGCTCCCGACGAACGACGACTGGAACGTCATTCGTGGTATGTTCGACGATTGATCGAAGGAGAGAGCCATGGGCGATCTGGTGCCGAGAAAAACCGTTGTCAAGCAGGGCGGGCTCGCGCTCGGGGGCCTTGCCGGGGGCATCGCGCTCCTCGCGCTCCATGCCATCGCCGGCGTTCCGGCGCTGATCGTCGGCGGGATCGTCGCCGTGATCGGGCTCGCCGTGAGCGGTTCCCGGGAGGATCGGGCGGCGGGGATGATCACCCTCGGAGCCGGTATCCTCACCGCCGCGCGAATCCTTCCCCTCATCGGCGGACTTGCCGGGACGCTCCTCACCATCTCCGGCATCGGATTGCTCGTCATGGGCGGCATCAACCTCTACAAGTTCATCAAGAACTACCGACAGCGAATGTAGCTTTTCCGCTCATTCGCCGGACCCTTCGCGGCGACAATAAGGGAAAGGACGGAGTATGCGCGCGCCATGGCGGCTGATTGCCTATCTGTTCGTGCTCGCGCTCGTAGTCGCCTTTGCGGCCGTGAACGTGCCGAACGCCTCCGACGTCTCGTTCGGCTTCTACACCTTCAGGCGGGTTCCGGTCTTCCTGAGCCTGTTTGTCGCTTTTCTGCTAGGCGCCTTCCTCATGCTCCCGTTTGTCCTGAAGAGAAAGCATGCGCGAACAACCGAACCCGAGGGACGCGCGGCGGCCAAGCATGGGAACGCTCATGCGCACGACGGGCCGAGCACCCCTGAAGCGTAGTCTCTTCCTCCTCGCCTTCGCCCTCGCGCGGATCGGAGCGGCGGGGGCGGACGACCTCGACAGCGCGCGCTCGCTCGAGCGCGAGGGCAAGGCGGCCCAGGCGCTCGCCACCTACGAGAAGTGGCTCGACTCGCACCAGTCCGATGACCGATGGCAGAAGGTGCTGCTCCACGCGGCGGACGTCGCCGAGTCGCCGCAGGCGGAGATCGACCTGCTCGCCTCGCGGCTCGCCGTCGCGGGCGCCGCGCGCCACGGCGCGCTCCTCCGCCTCGCCCAGGCAAACGAGCTCGTCGGAAACCTCCAAGCCGCGCAAATCGACTTTGAGAAGGCGTCCATCGCGTCGGGCGACAAGGACTTCCGGAGCCTGCTCGAATCCGCGCGGCTTCTCTTCGAGCTCGGACAAATCGACAAGGCGGTCTCCGAGGCGGACGCGATCACGGAGCTCTGCGGGAGCCGGAGAATCCTTTTCGCGACGCGCGCCTTTCTCGCGATGATCCAGGGCTCCGAAGGACGCGCCGAGGACGCGGGCGGGCTCCTTTCGAGCCTCCTGCGGTCGAAAGACTCCTTAAGCGCCGCGGATCTCCTCCTTGCCTATCGGGCCGCGCTCTCGGCCGGACTTTCCGACGATGCCGAGAGCTGCCTCGAGGAGCTCTCTGCGCGCTTTCCGCGGAGCCCGGAGTACGCGATCGCTTCACGGCGGCTGAGCCCGGTCCCGTCGCCTGCGCAGCTCCCCTTCGGCGTCGGAGCGGAGCCACCCGCGCAGGCGGCGGAAGCGCCGCAAGGTCCCCGGCCGGAGAGCTCGAGCGGGCAGGCGGTGCTCGTCCAGGTCGGCTCCTTTTGGGACCGACACAACGCGACCGATCGCCTGAACGGGCTTTCCGCCGCGGGATTCCGAGGCGAGATCCGCCCCGTCGTGGAGGCCGGCGAGACGTTCTATCGCGTCGTGGCGGAGAGCTCAGGGGAGGCGCAGCAGTTCCTCGACCGCCTCAAGGCGAGCGGTTTTCTCGGCTACATCGTTCCGGAATAGGACGCGCGACGCCCGAGGGGAAAGCCGGCGGTCCGGGCCCGGCTCAGTTCTTTTGGCCGAGATCCTCTACCTGGACATAGCGGATCGGCGGGTCGCCGCTCGCGGAGAAGCCCCCGATTCCGAGCTCGCCGGGGGTGAGGTTGAGGGTGCGCACGATACGCTCCGGGCTCTTTTCCTCATGGAACGAAAGCTTGTAGACCTTCGTGCCGGTCACGATACCGTCGGGCTCGATGTAGCGCAGCTCGATCACCGGCTGTCCGTAATCGAAGAGCGAGTAGCCGCCCGACTGCGTTCGGTTCTTGCCTTCCTGCGTGAAGCGAACGCCGTTGAAGGTAAGCCGGTCCCCCGATTCTCCGAGGTACTCTCCGGACAGGCGGGGAAGCTTAGGCTGCGCGCCCGTCCCCTTGAGGAGACTGTCCTGCATCGATTTCGTGAGCTTCAGGTAGGTCCCGGCCCAGGAGTCGGGGAGGTAGACTTCGATCCGGTCGAGGGAGACCACGCTGACGGAGATCTGCGCCTTGATGTACTGCACGAGCTCGTTGTATCCCGAGATGACGAGGCTGTTGTAGAGGGTTCGATAGGAGTTCTCCCAGACGTAGATCTCCATGACGTCCCCGGAATACAGGCTCACCTCGCGCGCGGAAGGATCGAAGAAGAGAATGGTCACGCCCTTGAGGCCCCCCGCCGGATCGCTCGGCGAGTCCTCCGCGGACGGCGTCGCGTCGTCGCCCGTGGTGTCGTCGCTTGTCTTGTACCACGGACCGGCGAGAAAGGTCTCGAAGGCGTCGGAGCCCGCGGCGTAGAGCGCCGCGAGCCTCTGGTCGTCGATTTGCTTGCCGGGGATGTGCTGCTCGCCGGTCTCCTCGTAGCTCCCCGCCTGGCCATCCCACGTGTAGTTGGTCTCGAGCAGATCGCCGAGGTTGGCGGACTCAGGATCCTGGATGTAGGTATCGATCGGAAAGCTCGCCCCGCTGTTCTCTCCGAGGGTGTACGCCTCGCTCCGGTCCGAACGCTCGATCTCGATCGAGCCTTTCACCGCGTCGCTGAAAATCGGGGTGAAGGCGAGGTTTGCGCTCCCGGGCGCGCGCACGCCCCGGAAAACGTCGAGCGTCTGCTCGCCCTTCTCGTCGGTTCCCGAGCAGACGATCTCGACGAAGTGGTCGCCGAGGAGATCCTCGGTGGTGATCGTGAAGGTTCCCGCGTTCGTCGCAAGGGTGGGGTGCCGCCAGGCGAGCGCGTACTCGTTTTTCGCCGGATCGAAGTCGACGACCCCGATCGAGATCGGCTCGTCGGGCTTCTCGCGGTTTTTCAGCGCGAGGATCTGCTCCTGATTCTGGTCGGGATCGAAATTGGCGTTGACCACCTGGAGAAGGGTGTCTTGCCCGGGAATGCTGACCTTCGGGGCGAGCGCCGCGACGCTCACGTCGCTCGACTCGCCGCCGCTCCGCGGCCCGGGGCTCCCGGCCGCGGAGCCGCCGGGGCTCGCCTGCGCGGATCCGCCCCGCGCGACGCAGCCGCCGCAGAGCGCCACAGCCAGCAGCGAAGCGAGCAATAGCGATGGCTTTATTTGCATGGAGCGCCTTCAGTCGAAATACACGGTGAGGGTATCTAATACCTTCAGCTTCATTTGTTCAAGGGGATACACGCACTTGAATCCGGCGGCGGTCTTGTGTCCTCCGCCGCCGAACGCCGTGGCGATCTCCGACACGTCCACCCCTCCCTTCGACCGCAGCGAGCAGCGCAGGAGCCCGTCGGGTCTCTCTTTGAAGAAGACGGAGACCTTAACCCGCTCGCTTCGGAGCGGAAAGTTCACGACTTCATCCGCTTCCTCATAGGAAGCGCCGCACTCGCTGATCATCTCCTTGCCCATGTATTGAACGGCGACGCGGTTTCCGAAGTACAGCTCGAGGGACGCGTAGACGCGCGACAGCAACAGCAGCGAGGGAACCGAGTTGCTCTCGTAGATACGGCTGAAGACCGAGTTCGGCACCACCCCCCGCCTCACGAGGTCGTGCGCGACCGCGAAGGTCTCGGCGGTCGTCTTCGGGTAGGCGAACGAACCGGTGTCGAAGACGATCCCGGCAAAGAGCGCCGTCGAGGTCGGGAGGTCGATCGGCGCCTTCATCGCGACGAGGAGGCGGTAGACGATCTCGCAGGTCGCCGAGGCGTCGGAGTCGATGAGGCCGTTTGCCGCCTCGCCTTCGTGATGGTCGACGACGAAGCGCTCGCGAACTCTCGGGAGCACGCGCTCGGTGACCAGACCGAGACCGCGCTCGTCGTTCGTATCGAGGATGAGAAGCGCCCACCCGCCGAGGTCGTCGAGGAGCGGGGCGCTCTCGTCGATCGTCCCCGCCGTCCGCTCGGCGTCGAGGAAGCGGAAGCGATCGGGAGTCGGGTCGGAATTGAGCACCACGACGCGCTTGCCGAGCGAGCGCAGCGCGCGGCACAGCGCGAGCTCGGCGCCGATGCCGTCGCCGTCCGGCGACTCGTGCGTGGTCAGAATGAGCCGCTCGTTCCTTTCGAGAAAAGAAACGAGCGCTGAAAAGTCGCTCACCACCCCTGCCGCACGCTCCTACCGCTTTCGGCTACGCCTTTCGAAACTGGAAATAGACGGTCTTGCCCGCGCTCGTGAGCGTCTTGATGCGCTCGCCGAGCGCGCTCGACGGCATCGTCACGGCCTTCAGCCGGTCCTTCCTGAGGATCTCGAGCTGAAGGCCGGCCGGACCGTAGACGACTCGCGCGACGGGCATGGGAACCTTGCGCTCGACCGCCCGGTACCCGAAGGGAGTCTCTTGGATGAGGATCTCCTGCCGCGCCCTCAGCGTGAAGCGGTAGGTCTGCTTCATGTCCGCCTCGATCGTGAGCTCGAAGGCGATCCTGCTTCCCTTGGCGCTTCGCCGGACGAGGAGCACGGCGAGGAGAACGAGCACGACGACGAGGAGCCCACCGCCGCCGAGGTACCACGGATCGGAAAGGAGCGATCCGCCGACTCGGAAGGCGGCCGTCGCCACGGCGGGCGTGAAGGTGGTCACGCCCGTGAACGTGAAGGTGACCGTTCCCTCGTAGGAGCCCGGAGCGAGGCCGGCGAGCGACACGGGGATCTTCGCGGTGACCGAGGAGCCGGGGGGCACGACGAGCCGCTGCCCGCGCGCGATCTGCATGGTCGGCAGTCCGCTCACGTCGAGGCTCACCGCGTCGATGAGAACCGTCTGCGCTCGAGCGTAGCCTGAGCTTGCGAGCTTGAAGGTGAGGAGGCCCGTTCCCCCGCTTCCCGCCTGCGCGAGC
>JASHNV010000152.1 GCA_030041455.1 Spirochaetia bacterium | reverse complement strand
CGCCCTCTTTGCTTGGAGCTCTGCGCTACGATCTTCTCGACCGCAGTGTACCCTGCGTATTCGCAATTGGGGCGGTCACATCATCATGACTAACGGTTCTTGAGGTCGGAGCTACGCTGGCGCGAATCGATACGCACGCGATCTTTCCGATTTACCAAAGGCGTCGACAGTCGATTTTGGGACATTCCACCGCACTTTTTGCGAGATATTTTGGAAAGATCGCGATTTTCTTGACTCAAATGGAAGCGACAGGTAGTTTCTTCAGCTAAGGAGAACGAACGCCATGGCAAAATATCCCGACCTCAATATTAAAGAACTGTCCATCGAACAAATGCAGGCGTTGCAGGACGCCATTAAGTCGGAGATGAAGGCAAAACGAAACGAGCCATCGGAAAAAGTCGTGAAGGCCATCGACACCATCAAAAGGACGATGGACGATTTCGATCAACGGGTTCTCATCCGCGAGCTCAAGAAGACTCTTCCGATAAAGCACCGAGCGAAGAGAAAGTAGCTTCCAGGGCCGGCGGGAGCCTTTCCCCGTCGGCCCTTTCGCCGGGCGTCCTTCCCGATCTCGTTCGCCCGTGGTCTTTGCCGTGCCCCCGGCTTCTCGGGCCGACTCCTCCCGTTCGTCTCGATCACGAGGGCTCGCGGCCGCCTGAACGAGCGGGCCGTTCCTCGCGACGTCGTAGGGACGCCCGTTCGGCGCGTGCCGCGCGGTCCCTTCGCGCGGCTACTTGAAGTCGACGAGCTCGATATCGAGGAGGAGGTAGCTGTCCGGAGGGATCCGACCGGGGTACCCGCGCTCCCCGTAGCCGAGCTCGGGAGGGACGATCACGAGGCACTCCTCGCCTCGCTTCATCAAGACGACCGCCTCGTTCATGCCTTCAATCGCCTGGCCGACGACGAACGTGAGGGGCTCGCCGCTTTCGGCGGAGCTGTCGAACTTCGTTCCGTCGAGCAGCGTGCCGGTATAGGTGACCGTGACCTCGCTCCCCGGCTTCGGCGTCCTCGCGCCCACGCCCCTCTTTTCGACGACGTAGCGAAGCCCGTCGGCGAGCGCGGTTGCGCGGGGCCATCGCTTCTCGACTTCGGCGAGCTCGTCGCTCGCCTTCCGTGCCTCCTCCTCGCGGACGCGCTCGTTCGCGTCCGCGAGGAGCTTGTCGAAGGCGGCTTGATCGACCCGGTAGGCCTCGGCGTCGGCGCCGACGCGGAGAATCCTCACGCGCTCGATGCGGTCGCCCTTCTGGATGCGCTCGACGACGTCCATGCCCCGGACGACGTGACCGAAGATCGAATAGTGGCCGTCGAGCCACGGGGCGGGTCCGGTGGTGATGTAGAATTGACTGCCGTTCGTGTTCGGTCCCTTGTTCGCCATCGCGACCACACCGGGCGCGTCGTGCTTGAACGCGGGCACGATTTCGTCGGGAATCGTGTAGCCGGGCCCCCCGCTTCCGGTTCCGGTCGGGTCGCCGCTTTGAACGATGAAGCCGGGAATCACGCGGTGGAAGACGAGCCCGTCGTAGAACCGCTTGCCTGTTTCCTTCGACGGGGCGATCGTGCCCTCGGCGAGGCCCACGAAGTTCGCGACGGTGAGGGGAGCCTCCCGGTACGCGAGGGAAAAGATCACCGTTCCCTTCGACGTGTCGAGCTCGGCGTAGAGGCCGTCCGGGAGCTTCGGGCCGAGAACGCATCCGATGAGGAGGCATCCTGAAAGGATGCCTCCTGCAACGATGCCTCCTGGGAGGAGGCGCAGCGCGGAGGCAAGAGCGCGCAACGGGCGGACTGCCCCGGCTTCCGCGTCTCTTTTCGGAAGTCCGAGATCTCTCATGCCCGCTTGATGACGCGCGCCATGATGACGCCCTCGATCTGCATGACCTTCGCGGCGAAGTCGCCGGGCACGCTTCCCTCGATTTCGATGATGTTGTAGGCATAGTCGCCCCGGTGCCGGTTGATCATCTCGGAGATGTTGATCTTCTGACCGGCGAGGAGCGTCGTGATCTGGCCCACCATGTTCGGAATGTTGCGGTTCGCGATCGTGACGCGGGTGTCGCCCGTGACCGCCATCTCGCAGTCCGGGAAGTTGACCGAGTTCTTGATGTTCCCGGTCTCGAGGAAGCTCTTGAGCTGCTGCACCGCCATGATCGCGGAGTTGTCCTCGGCCTCGGGCGTCGAGGCGCCGAGGTGGGGAAGGGCGATCACCTTGTCGTTGCGCAGGAACAGAGGGTCGGGGAAGTCGGTGACGTAGCGCTCGATGGTGCCGCTTGCGATCGCCGCGAGGACATCCTCGACGCTCACGAGCTCCGCGCGCGCGAAGTTGAGGAGGCGTACCCCCGGCTTCATCTTCGCGAAGCGCTGCTTGTTCAGCATGTTCCGCGTCGACTCCGCGAGGGGGACGTGGATCGTGATGTAGTCCGAGGTCGCGATGAGCGCGTCGAGCTCCGCGGCGCGCTTCACCGCCCGCGAAAGACCCCAGGCCGATTCGACCGAGATGTAGGGGTCGAAGCCCGTGACCTCCATTCCGAGCGCGGCTGCGTCGTTCGCCACGACGACGCCGATCGCGCCGAGGCCGATCACGCCGAGCTTCTTTCCCTTGATCTCCGGTCCGACGAACTTCGCCTTCTCCTTCTCGACGATGGCCCCGATCTCCGCTCCGCGTCCGTCGAGGCTTTTCACCCACTCGATCGCGGAGGTCACTTTCCGCGAAGAGATCAGGAGGGCGGTGAGGACGAGCTCCTTCACGCTGTTCGCGTTCGACCCCGGCGTATTGAACACCACGATGCCCCGGGTGGTGCATTTCTCGACCGGTATGTTGTTCACCCCGGCGCCCGCCCGGGCGATCGCCTTCACCGACGGCGCGAAGGCGATCTCGTGGAGGTCCGCGCTCCGCACGAGGATCGCGTCGGGCGAGTCCGCCGTTTTCGAGACCGCGTACGCGTCGGTCGGGAAAAGCTCCAATCCTTTCTCCGAGATGTTATTCAGGATCTGTACGGTAAACATAGGTGGTACTCCTTTGAGGGCCGCCGTTAGGCGTCGCCTCGAGTCCGGATGAGCTGCAGATGGAGCTCTCGGAGCTGTTTCTCGTCGACTTCCGACGGCGATCCGTCCATCGGGGAGACGCCGAGCGTGTTCTTCGGGAAGGCGATGACCTCCCTGATGGAGCTCTCGCCAAGCATGATGGCGAGGAGCCGATCGAGCCCCGGAGCGATTCCCCCGTGGGGCGGAGGGCCGTACTTGAAGGCCTCAAGCAGGAAGCCGAAGCGGCGCTCCGCCTCCTGCTTGGAGAAACCGACGATGTCGAACACCCGCTCCTGGAGCCGCGGATCGAAGATCCGCAGGGAGCCTGAGGCGAGCTCCACGCCGTTGCACACGAGATCGTAGAGCTCGCCCTTCACGCTTCCGGGATCCCGCTCGAGGGTCGCGAGGAAGCGCTCCTGCGGCAGGGTGAACATGTGGTGGGCGGGCTCCCACCGCTTCTCCTCCTCGCTCCACTCGAAAAGGGGAAAATCGACGATCCAGCAGAACTTGAAGCCGGGAGCCGAGGTAAGCTTCAGGTTGGCCGCGATCCTACCGCGAACGGAGCCGAGGGAAAGGCAGGCGGTCTTCCATGAGGCGTCGGCGACCATGAGAACGAGGTCCCCCGCCTCGGCGCCGAGAGCGGCGACGATGGAGGAGGCCTGGCCCTCGAAGAACTTCGCCGACCCCCCATCGAGTCCGTCCGCCGTGACCTTCATCCAAGCGAGGCCCTTCGCCCCGTGCGTTTTCGCGACCTCCTCGAGTTCGAGGATCTCCTTTCGCGAATACGCGCCGCACCCCGGCGCGACGAGCGCCTTCGCGGCGCCTCCCGAGCCCACGATCGACTTGAAGACCTGGAACTCCGAGGCGGCGGCGAAGGCGCCGAAGTCCTTGAGCTCGATGCCGAATCGAAGGTCGGGCTTGTCGCTGCCGAACCGGTCGAGCGCCTCGTCGTAGGCGATCCTGCGGAACGGGATCTCGAGCTCGACGCCCAAGGTCTTTCTGAAGACCGCCTGCAGCATTCCCTCGAGGAGGGCGAAGATGTCGTCCTTCGACACGAAGCTCATCTCGATGTCGATCTGGGTATGCTCGAGCTGGCGGTCGCCGCGAGCATCCTCGTCGCGGAAGCAGTGCGCGATCTGGAAGTACTTGTCGAAGCCGGAGACCATGAGAATCTGCTTGAACAGCTGCGGCGACTGGGGAAGCGCGTAGAACTTGCCCGCGTGGATCCTCGACGGCACGAGAAAATCGCGGGCGCCCTCCGGCGTCGATTTAATGAGCGTGGGGGTCTCAAGCTCGTAGAAACCGCGGGCGCTCAAGAACTCCCTCACGGCGAGCGTCACCTCGTGACGCAGCTTGAGCTTCCGCTGCATGGAGAACGTTCGGAGGTCGAGGTAGCGATACCTGAGGCGGAGGTCCTCCTTCGCGTCGGCGGCTTCGTCGATCATGAAGGGCAGCGTCTCGCAGGCGGAGAGGACCGCGAGCTCCCTCGCCGACACTTCGATCTCGCCGGTCGGCATGTCCCGCCTCACCATCCCCTCGGGGCGCGCTCGCACGGTGCCCGACACCGCCACGCAATACTCGAGACCGAGGCCCTTCACGAGCCCGCGGAGGGTCTCGGAGGCGTCCTCGTCGACGACGAACTGGGTGACGCCGTACCGATCGCGCACGTCGACGAAGTGTATGCCGCCGTGGTCGCGAAGGCGGTGAACCCACCCGTTGAGCGTCACGGTCTCGCCGATGCGCGCTCGCGTAAGCTCGCCGCAAGTCGCGGTTCTCCTCATTTTCTCCATATATACGCCAACTCTATCATTGCGTTCGTTGCGATTGCAAGTTCCCCCGGCATTTCCCCGTTCGCGTCGCCCGCGAGAGAGGTTGAGAATCCCCCTGTCCGACTATTTTACGAGGCGAGACGCCCGCGGAGCGGAAGGATCCGGGACCGAATTCGCGATCCCGTGCGCGGGATCCGACCTAGGACGAGGAGCGCCCGCGAAGACAAGCGCGGGAGAGGTCGAAAAAAGGCCGTCAAACAGGCGACCCAAGGGAACACCACAAGGCGCGCGGGGGCTCGGGCGGAGGCTTTCCCGTCCTTGCAGGCGCGGCCGGCGAGAAAGAGGCTCGGTTCCACGCGTCCGGTTTGTTTGAGCTTTGCGGCGCTTTCTCGACCGGTTTGACACATTCCGGAAAGTGATGTTAACTGTATCCGACTGCGGTCAGCGGATCTTATGCAGAACACGGAAAAGACCTCGCTCATTCGAAACGCTAGCCTATTCTCGAAGCTGCGGGACCAGGAAATCGAGACCGTCGCGCACTACAGCAGGTACTATTCCTTCGCGAGCGGGCAGGCCGTCTTCAACGAGGGCAGCGTGTGCGAGGAGCTTTACATCATCAAGAGCGGGGAGGTCGTGATCTCCAAGCCCGCCGGCGACGGGAAGGTGCTCGACATCGCCCGTTTCGTGGAGGGGGAGAGCTTCGGCGAGCTCGGGCTGCTCGACAGCAAGCCGAGGAACGAGACCGCGACCGCCACGGCCGACGGCACCGAGGTGCTGATCTTTCCCGAGCGGGGCGTCCGGTTTCGCGAGCTCCTCGCCCGGCATCCGGCGGTCTTCGCGCAGTTCCTCCACAAGCTGCTTGCGATCATGGCGGGCCGCATCCGCTCCACGAACACCCTCATCTCCGAGCGCTCGCCCCTGATCCAGGACCTCAAGCGCCAGCTCTTGAGCGACGAGCTCACCGGCCTGTACAACCGCACGTTTCTCGACGAGGAGCTCGACTCGCTCCTTCCGGGCTACGGCCCGCAGACGAGCTTCCTCATGATCAAGCCCGATCAATTCAAGACCATCAACGACACCTACGGCCACGACGCGGGCGACCAGACGCTGAAGCTCCTCGCCTCGACGCTGAGGCGAATCCTTCGCGAGACCGACGTGGGGGTGCGCTACCGCGGCAACGAGCTCGCCGCGGTGCTTCCGGGCGCGCCGATCCCGGAGGCGCTCCCGATCGCGGAGACGATCCGACGCGAGGTCTCGGCGATCGACATCAGCCACCTCACGGGCGGAGCGAAGCTCACCGTGACCGTCAGCATCGGCGTCGCGCTCTTCCCGACCGACGCCGCGGCGTCGAAGCAGCTCGTCGAAAAAGCGTTCGAGTCGATGTTCAAGGCTCGCGAAGAAGGCGGTGACCGCATTCGCGTCGCCGGAGGGGGGAAGTAGAGCCGTGCGGGCTCCCGCCTCATTCCTCCGGACGATCGACATTTTCTCGGAGCTCACCGAAGGCGAGCTCGAGGAGATCTCCGGCGTGCTCCAGAGAGAGGTAGTCGCGAAGAGCAAGGTCCTCTTCCGCGAGGGCGACGCGGGAAACGAGCTTTTCATCGTCGAGGCCGGCTCCTTCGGCAGCTCCATCAAGCTGCCCGACGGCGCCGAGCGGGAGATCGCCGTGTTCAAAGCGGGCAATTTCTTCGGCGAGATGTCGATCTTCGAGCAGGCGCCCCGGTCGGCGACCTGCTACGCGAAGGAAGAGAGCGCGGTGCTCCGCCTCGCCGACGTAGACTTCTTCTCCCTCCTCTCGGCGCAGCCCGAGCTCGCGATCAAGGTCATGTATCGCATGCTCACGATCGTGACGCAGCGCCTCGAGAGCACCGGCGCCTTCCTCTCGGACATGGTCACCTGGGGCGAGAAGGCGCGAAAGCGCGCGATCACCGACGAGCTCACCGGGGTCTACAACAGGAAGTATCTGGAGGACGTCGTATCGGACTACTTCAGGAGCGCGGAGCGGAACCGCACCCCGCTCACGCTCGCGATGGTCGACCTCGATCGCTTCCGGGAAATCAACGAGGAGTACGGGAACAAGATGGGCGACCGCGCCATCCTCGAGGCGGTCGCGGTTTTCAGGAGGATTCTCCCCGACAAGGACATCGTCGCGCGATACGGCGGCGACGAGTTCACGGTGCTGCTTCCCGAGACGAGCCTGGAGCAGGCGAGAGCGTACGCCGAGGAGATTCGAAAGGAGGTGGAGGGGCTTACCTTCCTCAAGGAAGCCGGGGGCTCGACCGACCGGGTCACCACGAGCCAGGGGCTTGCGACCTATCCTGAGTGCGCGCGCGACTTGAAGGGGCTGCGGGCCGCGGCGGACGAGGCGCTCTATCGCGCCAAGGACGCCGGGAAGAACCGGGTCGTGTGCGCGGACCGGCTGGCGGATTAGAAGATGGACGCACCGTCGACGACGCAAAAGCACAACATCGCCACCATCGCCGACAAGAACCGCATCATCGACAACATCATCGCCACGATAGCCTCCCGCGAGCACTTCCTCGTCATCGGCCACCGGAGCCCCGACGAGGACTGTGTGTCGTCCCTCGTCGGGATCTCGCTCATCCTGAGCAAGTTCGGGCGAAATCCCGTCATCTACCTCGGCACGGCGCTCTCTCACCAGTACCAGTACCTGCTCAACATTTGCAAGTACAACTCGATCACCATCGTCAACTCGTTCTCGCGCGCCGATTTCCCGGTCGACGCCATGTTCATCGTGGACACCCCGAAGCCGTCCATGCTCGACACGAATCCGGAGATCGAGGCGCTGATCCTGGATCCCGCCGTCCGCAAGATCGAAATCGACCATCACATCGGCGCCGACGGCGCCTACTCGGGCGACAAGGGCTACCGCCTCGTGACGGCGGCCTCGTCGGCCGCGGAGCTCGTCGGACACCTCGCGCTCAAGCTGAACGGCAAGCCGCGCGTCCTCAAGCAGTTCCAGATCAACGAGCTCTTCTCGCGGAATCTCGTGCTCTCGCTCCTCACGGGCATCATCGCCGACTCGAACATGGGAGCCTTCCTGAAGTCGCGCCGCGAGCAGCGCTACTACGCGATCTTCTCCTCGATGTTCAATACGATGCTCGCGCGCGACACGACGAAGGACTCGAACTTCGCCGACATGAAGCAGATCTATTCCGAGATCAACACCCTGTCGACGAAGGAGGAGCAGTGTTACTCCTTCATCATGAAACGCGAGCACCGCTCCCGCTCGATCGCCTACGTCGTCCTCACCCGCGAGGACACCCGGAAGCTCTACCGGGAGTTCGACGCCGACACGATCGTCGCCGTGACGCGGAGCGTCGCCGACAAGCTCGCCGAGGAGAGCGGGAAGCTCGGCCTCGTCGCCTACTACGACAACCCGGCGCTCTCGGAGCTCGTCCAGTTTCGCGTGCGGCGCAGCCAGTCGTACAAGAGCTACGACCTCCGTCAGATCCTCACCCGGCTCGCGATCGAGAACGGGGGCGGACACGAAGGGGCGATCGGGTTTCGCTTTCCGAGCTCCGAGATCTCGAATATCGGGAACTACGTCCGAAAGCTCGTCGGCTCCATCGAGACCGCCCTCGACGAGGCTCAGGCGGCCGCTCGACCCTGAAGGCGCTCGCGCAGGTCGGGCGCCCGCCCTCTACGCGGCCTTCGCTTCGAGCTCCTCCCTGCAGACCGCTCAGATCCGGCGCGCCTTCATCGCGCGGTCCGGCGGCCGAAGACCTCGACGAACGGCTCCCTCAAGGCTCGCGCGGGGTCAGCCCCTCCCGCTCCTCGAGCGGGCCCTCTCCGCCGCCTCCCTTCGGAGCGCGTCGGCGGGCGAACCGGCTCTCTGGCGGGAGGTCGCGGCGGCGCGCCGCACGACCGAGCGCAGACGCGCCGCCTCCCGCGCGCGGCTTCGATCGACGCCCGATCGTACGACGACGCGGAGCAGCCAGGCGAGGAGAACGAGGATGAGCGCGATGACGAGGAACTGACTCGGCGGCACTCCTAGGATGCTAAACCCTCCCGCGCGCGTTGGCAAGGCTCGATCGTTCGGCGTACAGTGGGCCATGGCCACCCTTTTCATCGTCGCCACCCCGATCGGCAACCTCGAGGACATCACGATGCGCGCCCTTTCGACGCTGAGGAGCGTCGCGGTCGTCGCCTGCGAGGACACCCGGCATACCGCAGGCTTGATGAACCGCTTCGGCATCAGCAAGCGCCTGATCAGCGTGCGGGGCGCGAACGAGCGGCAGGCGTCCGGCGGGGTCTGCGCGCTTCTCGAAGAGGGCAAGGACGTCGCCTACGTGAGCGACGCGGGGACCCCGGGCATATCGGATCCCGGGTCGGCGCTCGTGAGGGCCGCCCGATCGAAGGGCTTCCCAGTCGTGCCGATACCCGGCCCCTCGGCTCTCGCGGCCCTTTTAAGCGTCTCAGGCGTGGAGAGTAAGTCCGTGACCTTCGAGGGCTTTCTGTCCCCGAAGCCCGGCAAAAGGAGGGGACGCCTTCGCGAGCTTCTCGACCGCGAGGAAGCCTTCGTCGTCTACGAATCTCCCTTTCGGATCGTTAAGCTTCTGGCCGATCTTGCCGATCTAGCTCCGGAGCGTTCGGTTCTCGTGGGCCGCGAAATGACGAAAGTCCACGAGGAGTACCTCGCCGCGACGGCGGGTGAGCTTCTGAGGGAAATCGCGGCCCGGACGAAGATCGTGGGCGAGTTCGCGGTACTTGTTTCTCGCCGGAAAATGGCTTAAAATCTGCCGCGCAGGTGTCGATACTGAAGGGGAGAAAGGCAGGGTTAGGGAATGACAATTGACAGACTTGGTCCCATCGATCCGTTTCCTCCAGTCAACAAGCCCGACAAGGGGTCCAAACCGGTCAAGAACGACAGCGCCGACTCAATCTCCGTCTCCACCCAAGCAAAGGAGATGGGCGAGATCTTCCAAGCCACCGAGAACATCAAGAAGTCACCTGACATTCGTCTGGACCGGGTCGAGGAGATCAAGCGAAAGCTCCAGGATCCCGCCTATATCGACCAGAAGGTCATCGAATCAGTCGCCGACAAGGTCATGGAGCTGTTCGGGCTCTAGGCCTCTCCCGCTCCTCTATGCCTCCCGCCCGCAGGGGCACCGCGCCGCAGTCCTCCAATTCCTCCTCGGGAGCTAGCATGGACGAGTTTTTTCTCCACGTTCCCACGAAGGTCGTCTTCGGGCTCGACGTCCTGAACCACGTCGGGCAGGCCGCGAGCGAGCTCGGTGTCCGAGCGCTCCTCGTCACCGAGGGCATCCTCCACGAGCAGAAGATCGTGGAGCGTGTCCGGTCCTACCTCGAGAAGAGCTCCGTCGAGACGATCGTCTTCGACGAGCTCGGCCCCCGCTCGACGAGCTCGTCGATCGAGCGCGCGATCGAGATCGCCCGCTCAGGCCACGTCGAGCTCGTGATCGGCCTCGGGGGGATCCGAGCCCTGTCGGCGGCGAAGTGCGTCGCCCGCATGGCGACGGTCGCGGAGCCGCTCGACGACTACTTCACCCTCAAGCGGGAGGCGCGCTCCGCGAATCCGCCGCTGCCCTTCGTGGCGGTGCCGACCACCTGCCGGGACCCCTTCATGCTCACCGACGAGGCGCTCACGGTGGACGCGCGGAACCGCCGCTCGCAGATCGTGAAGGTGGGGAAGGTCGCCGACTATGCCCTTGTGGACCCCGCCCTCACGCTCTCGCTCTCCGAGCGCTACACGGTCTCCACCATGCTCGATACGCTCCTCTGCGCCATCGAGGCCTATTTTTCGCGCAAGAGCACCTTTCTCTCGGACACCCTCTGCCTGCGCGCGGTCGGCATCATCACCTCGATCATGGACGAGCTCGCCGAGCGCTCCGACGACCGGAACCTGAGATTCCAGGCCTCGCAGGCGGGGCTCTTCGTCGCGCTGAGCCTCACGACGAGCACCCTCGGGGTCGGGAGCGCGATCGCCTACGCGCTCTCGGGCAAGCGGTCCATCCCGAAGTCGACGATCTCCGCGATCATGCTCCCTCACGTGCTCGATCTCGCGCTGAAGTCCCAGCCGCGAAAGGTCGAGCGCATCGGCAACGTCCTCGGCGAGGAGATCTACGGCAAGCCGCTCAGCGAGTTCTCCGTGCACGTCGTCGACGCGATGCGCCAGCGGATGAGCCTGCTCCGCGTGCCGATGCGGCTGAAGGACTTCGACGTCGGGCTCGACGAGATGGTCGAGATCGCCTCGATCGCGGGCTCCTTCGACATGGCGCGGTATCTTCCGGAGCCGATGGCCGCCGAGGACATCTACGCACTGATAAAGACGGCGATGTGAGCGCCCGAGGGCAGAAAGGAGCGCCATGATCTCGATCGGGAAGCTCTCCTCCCTGAGACGCGAGACCCGCCTTCGGAAGATCGCCTCCATCCTCGGCGACTACGAGCTCAGGCTGCGCGAATCGAGGCAGGTCGACGTCGAGTTCCTCGCCGCCCTCGCGCGGCTGCTCCTCTCGGACGAGCTTCTCCCAAGGCGCATCGGCCTCGCGCTTGCGGAAAGCGCTCCGGGAGCGGGGCTCCTGCGGGGCTGCTGGGCCGCTCGAAGCGGCCTCCTCGCCGTCCTCGGCGCCGAGCCCGCCGAATGGGACCTCCTCGCGCCGGAGACCGGGGCGCTCGAGACGCGCCTGCGAACCGTCTATCCGGCCAGGGTCTACCTCGACGACCTCCGCTCGCCCTTCAACGTCGGCTCCATCTTCCGGAGCGCCGAGGCCTTCGGCGTCGAGCGGATCCTGCTCTCGGAGTCGACGCCGCTTCCCACCCACCCGCGCGCCCGGCGGGCCGCCATGGGGTGCGCCGAGGCGGTTCCCTGGGAGGTCGCGGGTCCCCTGGCGCTTCGCGACGAGCCCCGTCTCTTCGCCCTCGAGACCGGCGGAACGGCGATCGAGCGCTTCGCGTTCCCCTCCGAGGGGATCCTAGTCGTCGGCTCCGAGGAGCTGGGCGTGAGCCCCCTCCTCCTCGACTACGCGGAGCGGCGCCTCGGGCGGGTCTCGATCCCGCTCCTCGGCGCGAAGCGCTCGCTCAACGTGGCCTCCGCGTTCGGCATCGTCATGCACGCGTGGGCCTCCGCGCTCTCTCGAGGGGGCTCCGCGGGAGCGGCCGGCCCGATTCATTGAAAATTTCGCGCGAAGTTCGTATACTTCAGGAACACAATCAGGAAGGAGCAGACGCATGCTGGACGTATCCGTGGTCGGCTATCCCCGCATCGGGGCGGACCGGGAGCTGAAAAAGGCGACCGAACAGTATTTCAAGGGAGCGATCGACGCGGAAGGGCTCGCGAGGGCGGGCTCGGCGCTTCGCGCGGCGCACTGGGACGCGCAGAAGGCGGCCGGCGTGCGGTACATTCCCTCGAACGATTTCTCGTTCTACGACACCTTCCTCGATACCGCGCAGGCGCTCGGAGCGGTTCCGACCCGCTACCTCGAGCTCGGCCTCTCCCCGCTCGACACCTATTTCGCCATGGCGCGCGGCTTCCAGCGCGACGGGCGCGACGTGAAGGCGCTCCCCATGAAGAAGTGGTTCAACACGAACTACCACTACATGGTCCCCGAGATCGACGCGCGATCCCGCTTCGCCCTCGCGGGAACCAAGCTCCTCGACGAGCACGCCGAGGCCGAAAGCCGGGGCGTGGCGACGAAGCCGGTCATCCACGGCCCCCTGACCTTCCTCAAGCTGTCCAGGCTCGCCGACGGGACCGCGCCCGCCGATTACGAGGAGGCGATCGGCGAGGTCTACGCGGAGCTCCTCGGAAGGCTCGCCGCGCGGCGCATCGAGATCGTTCAGATCGACGAGCCGATCCTCGTCGCCGACCTCTCCGAGGCGGACCTCAGGCTCTTCACGTCGCTCTATTCCCGGATTCTCGCCCGCAAGGGCTCCATGAAGGTCCTCCTTCAGACCTATTTCGGGGACGTGAGGGACGCCTACGGCGCCATCATGGGGCTCGACTTCGACGCAGTAGGCCTCGATTTCGTCGAGGGCGGCGAGAACGTTCGCCTCCTGAAGGAGACGGGCTTCCCGGAGGGGAAGATTCTCTTCGCGGGGGTCGTCAACGGGCGCAACGTCTGGAGGAACGACTACCGCAAGAGCCTCGAGCTCCTCGACGACCTCGGACGGCACGCGGCCAAGGGGATCGTGCTCTCCACGTCCTGCTCGCTCCTGTTCGTGCCCTACTCGGTCAAGTACGAGACGGAGATGGACTTCCGCTACAAGCGGCACCTCGCCTTCGCGGAGGAGAAGCTCGTCGAGCTTCGCGAGCTCGCCGAGCTTTTCGGCGCCGAGAGGCGGGGAACCGACGAGCGCTTGAGGCGCAACCAGGAGATCATCCGCGACAAGACGCAATCCCGCGACTTCTTCTTCCAGGACGTCCGCGACCGCATCGCGGCGCTCTCGAAGGCGGACTTCGACCGCTCGCCCGCCTTCGCGGAGCGCTTCGAGATCCAGCGCTCCGCCCTCAAGCTCCCGCTCTTCCCGACCACGACGATCGGCTCCTTCCCCCAAACCGGCGACGTGCGCAAGCTCAGGAAGGCGCTCAAGGACGGGGAGATCACCGAGAAGCAGTACAACGAGAAGCTCCGCTCGAAAATCCGCGAGCTCATCAAGCTCCAGGAGGAGATCGGCCTCGACGTGCTCGTCCACGGCGAGTACGAGCGCAACGACATGGTGGAGTACTTCGGCGAGAACCTGCCGGGGTTCCTCTTCACCCAGAACGGCTGGGTGCAGTCCTACGGCACCCGGGGGGTCAAGCCTCCGATCATCTTCGGCGACGTGCGGCGCGAGAAGGCCTTTACGGTCGAGTGGATCACCTTCGCGCAGAGTCTCTCCGCGAAGCCGGTGAAGGGGATGCTCACCGGACCGATCACGATCCTCAACTGGTCCTTTCCGCGGGAGGATCTCCCGCTGAGGGATATCGCCAACCAAATCGCGCTCGCGATTCGAGACGAGGTCCTCGACTTGGAGCGGGCCGGCATCAAAGTCATTCAGATCGACGAGCCCGCGCTCCGCGAGAAGCTTCCGCTTCGCAGGGCGAACTGGAAAAAAGACTACCTCGACTGGGCGGTGAAGGCCTTCAGGCTCGTCCACTCGGGGGTGGGGCCCGCGACCCAGATCCACACCCACATGTGCTACAGCGAGTTCGCGGACATCATCCGGGAGATCGAGGAGATGGACGCCGACGTGATCTCGATCGAGGCGGCGCGCTCGGACCTCACCATGCTCAACGTGCTGAAGGCCAACAACTACGCCCACCAGGTCGGCCCGGGCGTCTACGACATCCATTCGCCGCGAGTGCCCCCCGAGGAGGAGATCCACGAGGCGCTCTCGCGGATGAAGGGCAAGCTCGACGTCGCGAAGATCTGGGTGAATCCCGACTGCGGCCTGAAGACGCGCACCATGGAGGAGACCGTTCCGAGCCTGAAGAACCTCGTGCACGCCGCGCGCTCGATGCGCTAGGGTACCGGCCGCTTCATGAGGTGAGAATCATGGAAGAGTCCTTGGCGAGACAGAGCTGCACGGCCTGCAGGCGGGGCGCCCCGAGAGTGAGCGAGGAGGAGGAGCGCGCGCTCAGCGCCGAGATCCCCGCGTGGAAGACGGTCGAGATCGACGGCATCAGACGGCTGCGGCGCGATTTCGCCTTTCCCGACTTCGCCCAAGCGCTCGCGTTTACCGACCGCGTCGGGGCGCTCGCCGAGCGCGAGGGCCATCACCCCGCGCTCGTGACCGAATGGGGCAGGGTCGGCGTCGAGTGGTGGACCCACAAGATCGGCGGCCTCCACCGCAACGACTTCATCATGGCGGCGAAGACCGAGGAGCTGCTCGGCGCCGCGGAGGGCCCTCAGGCTCGGTAGGCTTCCGGCTGCCGCCCCTTCTTCACGACGCAATAGTAGAGAAACAGCTCGAGGTAGAGCCGATGCTGGTCGCTTCGCGCCGCGCGCAGCCGCGCGTCGTAGTCCGCGACGAGCACGATGATCCGCTCGAGGTCGCGAAGGGTATAGCTTCGCTCGCCCTTCGCGTAGGTCTCGCGGCTGCGCTTCGTCGAGATCTTGAGCTTCGTGAACGCCTCCTCGGCGGCCATTCCCGTCGAGGTGAGCGCGAGAAGCGCATGGAGCCTCCGGAACTGCCACAGGAGCCCGGCGAGGAGCTGGACGGGGTTGCCCTCGCCCGAGAGGAGTATGCCGTGGAGGGTCTCGATGCTCATCGCGAAGTCCGCCGCGGCGATCCGGTCGAAGAGACTGAAGACGCTCTCCTCGCGGCTGTGGTAGACGAACTCCTCGACGTCATCGGACTCGAGCCGCTTGCCCTTGCCGAAGAAGAGGGCGAGCCGCTCGCACTCCGCCTTGAGCGCGAGGGTGTCGTTCTCGACCATGTCGAGGAGGAGCTCCACGGCCTGCGGGGAGATGGCGAGCCCCGAGCGGGAGAAGAAGCTCGACACCCAGCTCCGCTTCTGGCTCTCGAAAAGCTCCCAAAAGATCTTCTGCGCGGCCGCGGGGACCGCCTTCTTAAGACGGCTGTCGACCTGGAGCTCCGCGGTCTCGAGGACGAGCGTCGCGTCGGGCGCCGGCGAGCGCAGGTAGCCAGAGAGAAGCTCCACCTCCTCCTTCCGCTTGATCTCGTGGGCGTTGCGCACGACGACGAGGCGGCGGCGGGAGAAGAGCGAGCCGTTTCGCAGGAGCGACACGACGTCGCCCATGGGGGTCTCGAAGGGATAGAAGAGATAGGCTTCGGGCTCCTCGCCGGCCTGCGAGCGGAGCTTCGCCTTCACCGACTCGATGAAGAGCGCCTTCTCCCCGCTCTCGGGCCCGAGAAGCAGGTAGGCGCCCGGCTCACTCATAGGTCCGGATGATGCACTCGAGCTTGCCGATGATCTTCACGTTCTGGCTGTAGATGGGCGGATAGACCGGGTTCTCGGCCTTGAGCCTCACGCGCTGCTTCTCCCGGAAGAATCGCTTCAGCGTGTAGGCCTCTTCGTCGATCATCGCGACGACGATGTCGCCGTTGCTCGCGACCTGCCGCTGGACGAAGACCGCGGTGTCGCCGTCGAGGATGCCCGCGTTCTGCATGCTGTCCCCCCGGACGTTCAGCGCGAAGTGCTTGCCTCTCGCAAGCCCGTCGCTCGGGAGCCGGATGTAGCGCTCGAGGTTCTCCTCCGAGAAGAGCGGCGTGCCCGCGGCGACGTTGCCGAGCACCGGTATCTTGACGAAGTCGACCCGCTCGGGAGCCTCCTTCAGGACTTCGATCGCGCGCGAGCGGTTGAGGTCGCAGCGGATGTGGCGCTTCTTCTCAAGCGCCTTCACGTGATCGTAGGCTCCCTTCACGGAGATGCCGAACTCGCTCGCGATCTCGCGCATGGTCGGGGGATACTTGTGGGTCGCGATGAACGACTCGATGAAATGGAGGATCTCCTGCTGCCGCCTCGTCAGGCTTTTCATCGCTTCACCGTGATCCCGAGCTTCTTGATCTTCGCGTGAAGGTTGCTCGGATAGATCCCGAGCTCCTGGGCGGTCTGCGTGATGTTGTATCCGTTGTCCTCAAGCTTCTGGACAATGAACTTCCTTTCGAACGTCTCGCGCGCCTCTTGGAGCTTCAAGTCCGAGAAGCCCCGCAGCTCCGCGGGGTCTCGGCCGATTCGCTGCTCGCCGAGGTAGAACCGCACGGTCTCCTGGGAGATCTCCTGCTCGTCAACCATGATGTTAATACGTTCTATGAAATTTTTCAATTCGCGCACGTTTCCCGGCCAGGCGTAGTCCTGGAGCGCCTTCATCCCCTCGCTCGAGATCGTCTTCGGCGCCGGGGCGTCCTTCTCCTTGAACTTTCCCATGAAGTAGTCGACGAGGAGCGGCAGGTCGCCCTCGCGCTCGCGCAGGGCCGGGACGTAGATCGGAATGACGGCGAGGCGGAAATAGAGGTCCTCCCGGAAGCGCCGCGCGTCGACCTCCGCGCGGATGTCTTTGTTCGTCGCGGAGATCACGCGGATGTCGACCGAGATGGACGTCTCGCCCCCGATCCGCTCGAACTTGAGCTCCTGGACGGCGCGGAGCACCTTCGCCTGCGCGCTCGGCGAGAGATCGGCGACCTCGTCCATGAAGAGCGTGCCGCCTGAGGCGAGCTCGAACTTGCCCTTTCGCCGCGCCACCGCGCCGGTGAAGGCGCCCTTCTCGTGGCCGAACAGCTCGCTTTCGATCAGCGTGTCGGGGATCGCGGCGCAGTTTACCTCGACGAACGGGCCTCTCGAACGGCCGCTCTGCCGGTGGATCTCCCGGGCGACGAGCTCCTTGCCGGTTCCGTTCTCGCCGAGGATCACGATCTTCGCGTCGGAGGCGGCGCTCTGGCCGATGAGCGCCTTCACCTCCCGCATCGGCAGGCTCTCCCCGACGAGCTCGTCCTCCGCGAACAGCGTCGTCTTGAGCGTCCGGTTCTCCCGCTTCAGCGCCTCAAGCGCGAGCGCGTTCCGCACGATCGTCGTGACCTTCTCGAGGGAGAGCGGCTTCTCGAGAAAGTCGAAGGCGCCGAGCTTGACCGCCCTGACCGCGAGGTCGATGTTGGCGTGCCCGGAGATGACGATCACCTCGATCTCGGGGTACTCCTGCTTGATCTCCTTCAGGACGTCGATCCCGCCGAGGTTCGGGAGCCACACGTCCAGGATCACGAGGTCGACCGCCTCCTGCTTGAGGGTCGCAAGCCCCTCGAAACCGTCCCCCGCCGCGAAGACCGCGTACTTCTCGTCCTGAAGGATGTCGGTGAGGACGGTCCGAATGCCCGGCTCGTCGTCGATTACCAGCACCTTTGCCATCTATTGCTCCGTGGGCAGGTCGACGAAGAAGGTCGTTCCCACGCCCACCTCCGTCTCGAACCAGATCTGCCCCTTGTGGTCGAAGACGATGCGCTCGACGATCGGAAGGCCGAGGCCGGTTCCGTTCCCCTTGGTCGTGAAGTAGGGATTGAACACCTGGTTATGATACTCGGCGCCGATTCCGCGCCCGGTATCCTGTACCTGGATGCGGCAGTACTGCAAGCTCCCCTTTCTCACGAGGTCCGCCCTGACGTAGACGTCCCCCGGGCCCTCGATGGACTCGAACGCGTTCTTGAGCAGGTTGATGAACACCTGCTTCAGCTGCCCGGGATCCGCCCTCACGACGAGCCCCTCCGGGATCTCCTCGACGTGGAAGCGCACGTCGCGGTACGCCGCGCCGTGCGTCTCGGCGACCTCCGCGACGAGCGGCCGCAAGGGGACCTCGGCGAGCTCGGGCGCCGGGAGCTTCGAGAAGTCGCGGAACTCCTTCAGCAGCTTGTCGAGGTTCTCCACCTCGCTGATGATCGAGCTGATCGCGGGCGCGAGCACGCGATCGAGCTCCTCGCGGCCCTCCTGGCTCTTCCGGAGGATCCGCTGCGCGGAGAGCTTGATCGGGGTGAGGGGGTTCCTGATCTCGTGCGCGAGGCGCTGCGCGATCTCCTGCCAGGCGGTGACCTTCTCGGTCTGCATGATCGTGAGGCGCGAGCGCTCGAGCTCGGAGACCATCTTGTTGAACGACGTCACGAGCAGCGCGAGCTCGTCGCCGGACCTTCCGAGGATCCGGTAGGAGAAATCGCCCTCGGTCACCCTTCGGGTCGCCTCCTCGAGGTCGACGATCGGCCGCATGATTTCCTCGCTCAGGAGAAGGCTCACGAGGATCGAGAGCAGGAGCATCGGCACCGAGAAGATCGAGAAGAAGATGACGATCACGATGCGGAAGAGCGATCCGAAGCGGTCGAGCTGCGTGAAGATCTCGCGGCTCGCCGTGAGCGCCTGCGCCTTCTGATCGAAGCCCGGCGGCAGGAGGCTGCTCAGGACGACCGAGTAATGACCGTTCGCCCCGCGGTAGCTCTTCAGGAAACGCAGGACGCTCACGTCTCCGTTCGACTCCTTCGGAAGCATTCCCTCCTCGCCGCTCAGGCGGAAGCCGGTCCGGATGCGGGCGGTCTGGTCGCCGCGGAAGAGCACCTCGCTTCCGTCGTCCCGGAAGACCTGGACGCTCGAGATCGAGGGGTTCGCCTCGTGGATGTTGGTCCAAAAGCGGTCCGGCGCGCTGTCGACGTCGCGGAGGATCGAGGCGAAGACCGCGCTGTCGCTGAAGGACGCGAGGTTCGCGAGCTTGTCGTTCACGTACTCGATCGCGACGTCGAGGCCTCCCTGCAGGGCGCTTCGGGTCGGAGTCGAGAACCAGGAGCCCATCGTCGTATTGATGAAGCTGATCGAGAGGATACCCTGCGGGATGGAGGAGAGAAAGGCGATGAACGTGAAGAAAACGATCATGCGGAACTTGAAGCGGAATCCCGGCTGGCCCGAGCGCCGCTCGCGGACGAGCCGGACGATGTTCACGACGAGGGTGCCGACGATGAACAGGGGGAGCGTGATCGCGAGGGGAATGACGATGAAGTTCGTGAGCGAGCTCGCCTTCGAGATGTCCTGGAGCACCTGGCTCGAGAAGAACAGGATGAGGATGATCAGGAGGATGTAGATGAGGACCAGGCTCAGGAGCCCGGTCGCGCTCGATCCGGGCGAGCGGGCGAGCTTCATGTCTTCCCTCCTCCTAGAATCGGAGCGGCGTCTTCGTCCACGCGGTGGCGCTCCGGTTCACCGGAAAGACGAGCGAGATCATATTCAAGGGCGGCACGAGCCTCGCGACGTTGACCTCGATGCTCGTGAGGGCGTAGCAGTCCCCCGCCGCCGGGACCGGGATCCCGGTCGCGTAGTTGTCGAGCGAGAAAAACGACGCGAGGAACGACGTCGCCGTCTGAAACTGGTACACGCCGCGCCCGTCGGTCGTGATGACGTAGTCGTCGCCGAGCTCGTCGAACCGGGCGTTGTAGACCGGGTGCCGCTCTCCGATGAGCTTGTCGCCGAGGAAGCTGAACAGCCCGCGCGCCTTCTCGTAGACCCGCGCGTTGAACCTCACCTCGCACTGCAGGCCCTCGGAGAGGGACGCGAGGATCTCCGCCGAGGGCGGATCCTCGAGCGCGAGGGAGATCACGAGGTCGCCGTCGTCTGCGGCGAAGCTCTGGGCGGTGGTCGGCTCCGCGCGCGCCTGAGCGAGCGCGACGGCTCCGGCGCAGAGCGCGCACAGCAAAAGGGCGCGGGTCGTGCTATCCCTCCTCGAACTTGTTCGCGAAGAGCTTCTCGATCGCGTCCACCGCCGCCGCCTCGTCCCTTCCCTCCGCCACGACGGTCAGGCTCGTGTTGTAGCTCGCGCCGAGCGTGATGATCCCCATGATCGATTTCCCGTTCACGCGGTTGGAGTCCTTTTCGAAGAAGATCTGCGACTCGAACTGGTTGGCCGTCTGCACGATGAGCGCCGCCGGGCGCGCGTGGATGCCGGCGCGGTTTTGAATGGTCACCGTTCTTGAGATCATTTCGCGTTACAGGGGATCCTTTTCCTGCGAATACACCGAGCGCGCGTTCTCGCTCTCGAGCCACTTGAGGATGTTCTGGTTGAACTCGTACGCGGAATAATAGCCCATCTTCTTCAGCCGCTCGTTCATGGCGGCCGTCTCGATGATGATGGGAATGTTCCGACCGGGCTTGACCGGGACCACGATGCGCGGGATCGCCACGCCGAGGAGCTCGACGCTGTTCTCGCCGGAGCCGAGCCGGTCGTACAGTTTCGTCGCGTCCCACTCCTCGAGCTGCACCATGAGCTGGATCTGCTTGCGGTCGCGGATCGCGCCGACTCCGAACAGGTGCGCGATGTTGATGATCCCGAGGCCGCGGATTTCCATGTGGTGGCCCATGACGAGGTTCTTGCCCGCGCCGATGAGGACGTTGCCGATGCACTTCAGCTCCACGGCGTCGTCGCAGATCAGGCGATGGCCCCGCTCGATGAGCTCGAGCGCCGACTCGCTCTTGCCGACGCCGCTGTCGCCGGTGATGAGGACCCCGATTCCGAAGACCTCGACGAACACGCCGTGAATCGTCTGCCTCGGCGCGAAGACGTCTCCGAGCGCCCGCATCAGCCTGATCGAGAAGTCCGAGGTGGGAAGCGGCGTGAGGAGGATGGGGCACTCGGCCTCCTCCGCGATGTCGATGAACTTGCTGCTCGGCGTGATTCCGTGCGTGAAGATGCAGCAAGGTATCGGGAAGGTGAACATCTTGCGGATCGCCGACGTCTCGTTCTCGCGGTCGAGCTTCTCGATGTAGGCGCTCTCGCCCCTTCCGAAGACTTGAATCCGCTGGTAGGCGAAATTGTCGAAAAAGCCGCTCAAGGTCAGGCCGGGTCGGTTGATGTCGGGCTCGCTGATCTCGTGCGCAAGGCCGGAGCGGGCGGCGACGCACTTCAGGTCGAGCGCCTCGTGTGCCTTCAAGTCGAGATCCAGAACGTCGAGAACCGTGATCTTTTCCATGTATTTCAAGGAGACCGCTCTCGCGGTCTTCGCCGCTTCAGTATACCACAGTTTCCCAGTAATCCGCCGAAAAACGGCCGGACTCGAGCGGTCGACGCGCTACTGTCCGAGGCCGCGGGAGGAATGGTCCTGAATCTTGTCCTTCTCTTTGCGGACCTTCTCGTCGAGCTTGTCCGTGAGGATGTCGAGCGCCTCGAGGAGATTGGCGCCCTCGACGTGGAGATGGGCGCTCGTTCCCCATCGGAAGTTGGTGTTGCTCTCGACGCGGTGGCCCTTCCTCGTCGCCGTCAGCGTGAACACCTGGTCGACGATCATGTCCTTCGCGTAGCCGACCCGGAGCATCTTCTTGTTGATCGCCTCGCGGATCTCCTCGGTCACCTCGCAGTGCACGCCCTTGATCTCTATCGTCATTGCCCGCCTCCCGGTGCGACTCTCGCAGGCTACCTTCCGTAGGAAGACTGGATATCGAGCTCGTTTCGATACTTTGCCACGGTCCTTCGCGCGAGGTTGATGCCCCGCGTCTTGAGGAGATCGGCGATCTTTTGGTCCGAGTACTTCTTCGCCGAGGGATCCTCGTCGAGCACCTCCTTGATGATCTGCTTCACGCCCTCCTTCGAGAATCTCGATCCGGTCGAGCCCGCGCCGGAGATGGAGTTCGAGAAGAAGTACTTCAGCTCGAAGATTCCCCACTCGGTCTGGACGTATTTCGCGTTCGCGATGCGGGAGACCGTCGTCTCGTGCACGGAGACTTCCCCGGCGATGTCCTTGAGCGTGAGGGGGACGAGGTACTTCGGCCCGCGGAGGAAGAACTCCCGCTGGAACTCCACGACCGCCCTCGCGATCTTCAGGAGCGTCTCGTTGCGCTGGGTGACGCTTCGGATGAACCAGCGCGCGTTTTTCACGTTGTCGTTGACGAACTGCTTGAGCTCCCGCTCCGGCCGCTTCTCCTTGTTCTTGAGGAGATCGGTGAAGAAGGGGTTCACCCCGAGGACGGGGATCTCCTCGTCGTTCAGGATGATGACGAACTCGCCGTCCTTGATCTTGATCATGAGATCGGGGATGACGTAGGTCGGGGACTCGGTCGAGTACTGCCTGCCCGGGAAGGGGTTGAGCGTGCGGACGTATTCGAGCACGAGCCGCACCTGCGGCTCCTTCATGCGCAACCGGCGCGCGATCTCGGCGAGCTTGCCCTTCTCGAGCAGCGCGAAGCTGTCGTCGAGGATCTCTAGGGTCCTCGGCGGCGCGCCGGGCACGAGGGAGGCCTGGACCATCAGGGACTCGCGGTAGTCCTTGGTGCAGGTGCCGAGAGGCTCGAAGCCCTGGACGAGCCGCATGACGTCGGGCAACAGCTTCGCCGCCGAGGCGGGAACGAGCCGCTCGGGCGGCTCCCGGTGGAAGCCGTCCTCGTTGAGGTTGCGGATGAGGAGCGAGCCGATCTCGAACCACCGCTTCGGGATCGGCTGGAGGCGCAGCTGCCACAGCAGGTGGTCTTGGAGCGACTCCGGGCGGGCGAGGGCGCCCTCGATGAACTTCTGCTTCGCGTCGCTCCCCTCCTGATCCAAGGCGCGGGAGTATCCGGGGTCCGAAGAGTTCTCGAAGTAGGCGTCCTCCTCCTCGTTTGCCGCGCCGCCGTTCTCGTCGAGGGAGTCGTCGGACTTGTCGTCGACGACCTCGAGGGCGGGGTTCTTCTCGATCTCCTCCTGGATCTTGAACTTGAGCTCCTGGAGAGGCAGCGCCATGAGCTGAATCGACTGGTAGAGCTGAGGATTCATCCTCAGCCTTTGCTCCTGTACGATGACAGGCTTCTGATACTGCATGGACTCTCCCGAGGTGGTGCTTCTTTGAATAATGGACTCGAACCGGCGGCTTTGTAAAGTGTCGCGCCGTCACATCTCGAAATCGTGGCCTAGGTAGATTCTTCGGGCCGTCTCGCTCGCGAGGAGATCCTCCTTCGTTCCGCTCACGAGGATCTCGCCGAGGTTGATGATGTAGGAGCGGTGGGTGATCTCGAAGGTCTCGCGAACGTTGTGATCGGTAAGAAGCACGCCGATGCCCCGCTCGGCGAGGCGCTCCACGATCCGCTTGATCTCGTAGACCGCGATCGGGTCGATCCCCGCGAACGGCTCGTCGAGGAGGAGAAACCTCGGGCTGATCGCGAGGGAGCGGGCGATCTCGGTGCGCCGCCGCTCGCCCCCCGACAGGGTGAACGCCTTCTGGCGGCGGATCGCCTGGATGCCGAGCTCGTCGACGAGCTGGTCGAGCGCTTGTCGCTTCGCCTTGGTCGTCAGGTCCTTCCGGGTCTCGAGGATCGCCCAGATGTTGCCCTCGACGGTGAGCTTGCGGAATACCGACGCCTCCTGGGGCAGGTAGGCGATGCCGGCCCGCGCGCGCTTGTACATCGGATAGTGGGTGATGTCGACGCCGTCGAGGGAGATCCTTCCGTCGGTCGCCCTGATGAAGCCGACGATCATATAGAAGACCGTCGTCTTGCCCGCGCCGTTCGGGCCGAGCAGCCCGATGATCTCCCCCTCGCGCATCTCGAAGCTCACGTCGCGGACGGCCACCTTCCTCCCGAAGCTCTTGCGCAGCCCCTCGACGGAAAGGACCGAGCTACCTGGCACCGGATCCCCCGCGGCCCGCGGCTCCCTTGGTCCCCTTGGAAGCGGGGCTCGACGCCGCGGGGCTTTGCGTCCCGCTTTCCTCCGAGTTGATGGTTCCCGACACGTTCCCCTCGAGGCTGATCTCGTCGGTCTTGAGATTCACCGCGATGCGCGCGGCGCGATACTCGTCCCCCTTCCAGTAGACGACCGGCGTCCCGGAGAGCAGCAGGCTGTCGGCGTTCCGGTCGTAGCGGGCGAACTCCGAGCGGCAGGCCATCACCTTGCCCTCCGAAACCTTGAGGATGCGGACTCCGATTTGAACGATGGTGATCCCGTCGTTGCCCTCGTTCTCCAGGAACCCGCCCTTGACCACGAGCTGGTTCTTGGCGTCCTCCATCTCGGCGTAGCCGTCCACCCTGCTCAGATCGGCCTTGCGGTCGTAGAAGAGATTCTGCGACGTGAGCGTGATGCCCTTCTTGCTGTCCACGACGCTCACGTCCCCCGTCGCCTCGGCGTATTGGAAGTCGTGCCCGTAGAGCTCGATCTCGTCGGCCCTGATGACCGAGTTTCCGGAGGTCACCATCGCGTGTCCGCTCAGGATGGTGTGCTCCCGACCTTTCGCGAGGACGGTGGTCATGCTTTGGGTCGAGAAGGAAAAAGCGTCGGCGGAGAGCGCCGGACACAGCGCGACGAAAAACGCGGCGGAAAGCGCCGCGCGCCTAGTTGCCCTCGTCGTCGCTCCCTCCGACCCACGTCCCCCGCACGGCGCCCGAGAACCTCACGGTCCTCGTTCGGATCTCGGCGCTGAAGCCGGTTCCCTCGATCAAGGAGCCGGAATCCTTCGTGATCACGACGACCGAGCCGGGCCGCCCTTGGAGCGTCTTGTCGTCGTCGTTCCAATAGAGGTAGTCGGCCGAGACGTGGGCGTCCTCGGTGCTTGAGTAGACCTTGAGGTTCCCGGAGAGCTCCGCGTTGCGCGTGTCGGTGTGGTAGACCACGCGATCGGCGCTGCCCTCGGTCACCGCCTTGCCGTTCTTGTCGAACTCCTGGAATTTGACGCTCGTGAGGATCGTTTCGTTCTTCCGGCCGAAGGTCTCGGCATGGCCGGCCTCGATCCTGAAATAGGCGCTTGCGCCCCTCACCGAAGTGGTCGTGAGGTCGTCGAGGACCGTGTCGGGCACGTTCTCGGGCATCGTCGTCGCCACCATCACGCCGCGGTAATCCAGGCTGCAGCCGAAGGCGAGAAGGCAGCTCAGGAGGAGCGGCGCCCCCCTAGCCCGCATGGACGAGGCTCGCGTTCACGAAGCTCGTGAAGAGCGGATGGGGATCGAACGGCTTGGATTTGAACTCGGGATGGAACTGCACGCCGATCCCCCAAGGGTGATCGCTCCACTGAACCGACTCGACGAGCTCTCGATCCATGGTCGTGCCGGCTATGATCATGCCCTTCTCGGCGAGCCGCTCGCGAAAGCGGTTCGACACCTCGTAGCGGTGGCGGTGGCGCTCGTTGATGGTCTCGGTCGCGTAGGCCTCGCGGATTTTCGTGTCCGCTCCGAGAACGGCGTCGCTTTTGCCGAGGCGCATCGTGCCTCCGTAGTTCTTCACGTCGATCTGCTCCTCGAGGAGGCTTACGACCGGCGAGGCGCACCCGGGCGCGAACTCGGTGCTGTTCGCGTCTTCGAGCTTGAGGATCGACCTCGCGAACTCGATCACCATCACCTGGAGGCCGAGGCAGATGCCGAAACAGGGGATTTTGTTGACCCTCGCGTAGCGCGCCGCGAGGATCATTCCCTTGACGCCGCGCGCGCCGAAGCCGCCGGGGATGAGGACGCCGTCGATCCCCTCGAAGAGCTCCTCGATCCTCGCGACGTTCTCGACGCGCTCGGAATCGATCCTCACGATCTCCACCCTCACTCCGTTCGCGATGCCGCCGTGGGAAAGCGCTTCGGTGACCGACTTGTAGGAGTCCCCGAGCTCGATGTACTTGCCGACGAGCGCGATCCTCACCGTCCGCGTGGCGCTCTTGATCGTGCCTACCACCCTCCGCCATACCGAGAGGTCGGCGGGCCCGACCTGGAGATTGAGGCGCTCGACGGCGATCTCGTCGAGCCGCTGGTCGTGGAAGAGCAGCGGTATCTCGTAGATCGTCGTGGGGACGTCGTAGGCCGAGATGACCGCCTCTTCCTCCACGTTCGTGAAGAGGGCTATCTTTTTCCGCTCGTCGATGTTGAGCGGCCGCGCCGCGCGGCACAGGAGCACGTCCGGCTGGATTCCGATCTCGCGGAGCTCCTTGACCGAGTGCTGGGTCGGCTTCGTCTTGAGCTCCCCGCCGGCGACCCCCGGTACGAGCGTCACGTGGACGAACATCACGCCCTTCTTCCCGGTGTCGTGGATGAACTGGCGCGCCGCCTCGAGGAAGGGCACCGACTCGATGTCGCCGACGGTACCGCCGATCTCGATGATCGTGACGTCGACGTCGGCGGCCTCCCCCACGAGGCAGATCCGCCGCTTGATCTCGTCGGTGATGTGCGGAATGACCTGGACGGTCCTGCCGAGGTAGCGTCCTTCGCGCTCGCGCTGGATCACCTCCTGGTAGATCTGGCCGGTCGTGATCGAGTTTTCTTTTCCGAGGGGAGCCGAGGTGTAGCGGGCGTAGTTTCCGAGATCGAGATCGGTCTCGGCGCCGTCGTCGGTGACGTACACCTCCCCGTGCTGGTAGGGGCTCATCGTTCCGGCGTCGACGTTTATGTAGGGATCGATTTTCACGAGGCGCACATGAAGACCGCTCCGCTCGAGGAGACTGCCGAGGGACGCCGCCGCCACGCCCTTTCCGAGACCCGAGCAGACGCCGCCGGTGACGAATATGTATTTCTTCATGTAGGGGGATTATAGAATGGGCGCGCTTTTCTTGGCAATCGGCGCGCTCTTATCCCGCAGGCTCCAAGGTACCGCAACTCGGCGGAGACGGGGTCGAGCCGGTCGATCGGCTCCCGCTCCGGAGGCCGAGAAGCCCTAGGCTCGCATGGATCCAGACCGCGAATCCGAGCGCGAGGACAAGCCGTCTCGCGGATCGATCTCGACGGCGCTCGGCCTCCGTGGAGACGACGCGGGCGGGATGTCCCCGGTCGAATACGCCGTACCTCTCGAGATACGCGACCGCGGGGCGAAGGCGACGGAAGCAGTCGGCGATCGCGTCGTGCGCGCGCAAGCTGCCCCGCGATCTCCAGGATGACGGCCTTCGCCCGGCGGCGGCGAGCCGCGCCTGGAGGAGGCGCTCGCCTCCCGACGCGCGAGGCAAGAGCGCCGGAAGCCGTCCGGTTCCGTCGAACGCGAGCGCGTCGACCTCACGCGCGATGCGGTTCACCCGAGAGAGTCCGCCGCCCGTCAGGCCGGCCCTTCACATCGTTCGTGCGGCCCGATGCCGGGGACGGGGCGGACGCCGCGACGCCGTATGGCCGAAACAGGTCCGCGGCGCGGGGACCCTCGATCGTCGCGAAGGGGTTCCCATGCCTGAAGAGACGCGCACGAGCAGGTTTTCCTGATGCCGCCGT
>JASHNV010000151.1 GCA_030041455.1 Spirochaetia bacterium | reverse complement strand
AGGCAGGCGCTTGCGCTCACGCGCCATGGTCCGGACGAGAACGACGAGTACCCCGACGAGAACGGCGGCGACGGCGACGAGAATCGCCCCCTGATGTCCGGCGACGAAGCCGGACGGCGAAAGCGCGCCCGGCCGATCGAGCGAAATCAGCGTCAAGACACCGGTCAGGAACAGGCTCTTCAATGTGCCCTCGATCGTAATCCCCCGCGACCGGCTGCCCGGCGGCAGCCTTCCGTTCCCTCCCTGGAGGCGACGTGGCGGGCCGGATCCGTAACGACGCCAACGAGCGTAACGGCATTTTGACCGTTCGGCAAGAGAGCCCAGTAGGGATTCCGGTCGAGCCGACACGGACGGCGAAATCGATCCGAGCGTTTCAGGAGGGAAGGCCGAGCGTACCTTCGAACCGCTTGGAGTCCGGCGGAGGAGCCCGCGCTTCCGACGGAGCCCGTCGGACGTTCGTCGGGGGAGCGTAGCGGAGGAAACGAGTTTTGCGGTATGCTTCGCGTCGCGAGCGAACGGAGCGCGGACGTGGATCGCGAGGCGCCATGCTCGTTTCCCCCGGCGGCCGGAGGCTTGGAGCGGTATCGTCGGCGCATGTCACATGAGCCGACGATTCCCGACCGGTCGAACAGGCTCTTCGGTTCGCGCCGGACGGAGCGTGCCGCCTCCCGGGATCCCGGGCAGGCGACACGCATCCGGACTGCGGCACGATCCGCGCTTTCGGCGGGAGAACGGAACGGGATCAGGGAAGCGGGGCGGCACCGAGCTCGCCTGAGCATACGGCTCCTCCCGGCACGAGGATGTCCCTCCGGCTCCTGCGACGGAGCAGGAAGGCAGGCGACGGAGGAGCAAGACCGATCGCCCGCGGGGTATCGGAACTCCGGGAGATGAGCAGCACCCGGGAGCCGTTCCTCGGTATCGTCGAGCGCGTTGGGGGCCCGGGCATACGGAAGGCGAGCGCCGTTCGGTGTTGCGCGCGCCTTCAAGGGTCACGGGCGCGGCGCGAGCGTACGGAAGGAGCCCCGTCCCGGGCGCCGAACACGGAGCCGGCGGGGGGCGGCAGGTCGGAGTATCCGTCGTCCCGCGCCGAGGCTTTCTTTCTCAAAGCCTCCGCGCGGTCGACTCACGCCTCAAAGACCGACAGATTCCGGGAGCGCTGGATCTCGGTCTTCGCGCGTCGCGAGCTTTTCCGTTTCGGAGGGATCCCATGAACCGATTCGTCTTCCCGTTGTTCTTTCTCGTCTCCATGACGGCCTTCGCGCAAGAGTCGATCGAAGGCACGTGGTACCGGAACGATCTCTTCGCGGGCGCTACCCTCACCGTCGGCAAGGACCTCCATTTCGAGATCGACGCGCAGAACACCGCCCACACGGGCGAGATCGACGGCTCGCTCGAGAAAATCAGCGACGGAATCTACTTCACGAAGATCGAAGACTACGGAGAGAAGTGCGTCATCGTGTTCCAGCTCGACGGGGAGGACCTCAAGGTCATCCTCTACGGAGACCAGGTGGGCGCCGGGTTCACGGTCTACTTCGGCGGGACCTACGAGCGCCACGAGTTCACCGACGAAGAGTCCCGGCAGCAGGCTCTCGCCTACATCCTTTCGGGCGCCTACGATTCCGCCGCGGTCGAGCGGCTGCTCGGAAAGGACATCGACCTTTTCATCCTGTCCTTCGAGGCCGTCGGCTCGACCGCCACGCACGACCCGTTCCTCGAAAATGCCTACGAGGGCTTCCTTCCCGGGGCGGCCCTCGACGACTTCGGGATATTCGCGGTCGGAGGCAAATACATTTACATCCTTTTTCAGGACGAGCGGGGCTCGACCACCGTCTACCAGTACTACACGAACGACCCGGCGCGAAGCGCGCTGCCGGCGACGTTCGCGAGCTGGCTATCGGGCCACGACGACCACCCGATCGTCAAGCACCTCCCCGGTTAGTCGGGAGCCGGGCCGGCTCGCGGATCGCCCGTCCGAGCCCTCGCCTAGCGGTCGTGGAAGGTCGCGGCGGTGCCCTTCATCTCGTCGGCTTGGCCTCCCTTTTTCTCGCCGGCCCCCGCGTGAACCATCGCCGCGACGCCCGTCGACAGCCCGTAGAGGTTGATGAAGCCGGTGGCGTCGCGATGGTCGTAGGAGCTCGCGCCGAAGGAGGCGAGGTCCTGGATGTAGAGGGAGTACTTGGACTTCCTTCCGGCGACGATGATGTTGCCCTTGTACAGGACGAGGCGCACGGATCCGCTCACGTACTCGCTCGCTTTCTCCATGAACGCATCGATCGACAGGCGAAGCGGCGTGAACCACTTCCCGGAGTAGACGAGCTCGGCGTACCGAATGCCGAGCTGGCGCTTGAAGCCGAGCGTCTCCGACTCGGTCGTGATCATCTCGAGCTCCCGCAGCGCCTCGTGGAGGATGGTTCCCGCCGGCGTCTCGTAGACCCCGCGGCTCTTCATCCCGACCACCCGATCCTCGACGAGGTCGACGCGCCCGATGCCGTTTTCCGCGCCGATCCGGTTGAGCCGCTCGATGATGCCGACCGGCCGCAACGGCTCGCCGTCCACGCCGACCGGGAGACCCCGCTCGAAGTCGACGACCACCTCGGTTTCCCGATCCGGCGCCTCCTTCGGCGACTTCGTGAGAACGAACATCGAGTCCTTCGGCCGGTTCCAGAGATCCTCGAGGTCGCCGCCCTCGTGGCTCATGTGCCAGAGGTTCCAATCGCGCGAATAGATGTTTTCCTTCGAGATGTTCCCGATCGGCACGCCGCGCTTCTGGGCGTACTCGATCGCGGCCTCCCGCGAGCGGATATCCCAGATCCTCCACGGGGCGATGACCTCGAGGTGGGGCGCGAGCGCCTTGTAGGTGAGCTCGAAGCGCACCTGGTCGTTGCCCTTGCCGGTGCAGCCGTGAGCGACCGCCTCGGCCCCCTCCCGGATAGCACACTCGACCTGATGCTTCGCCTGAAGCGGCCGGGCGATCGACGTCCCGAGGAGATACTTTCCCTCGTACACCGCGCCGGCGCGGATCATGGGAAAAAGGAAGTCGCGGGCGAACTCCTCGCGCACGTCGGCGATGTGGATCTTCGAGGCGCCCGAGGCCTTCGCCTTCCGCTCGAGCGCGGGCCAGTCCTCGTTTTGGCCGACGTTGGTGCACAGCGCGACGACCTCCGCGCCCTCGTAGTGCTCCTTCAGCCAGGGGATGATGATCGACGTATCGAGTCCCCCCGAATAGGCGAGCACGATCTTCCTGATTTTCTTGTCCGCCATGTTGCTCTCCTCCCCTGTCCTTAGCATTGCGAGAATACGCTCTCGAGGATCCCGATGCCCTGCGCGATCTCCTCTCGGCTGATGACGAGAGGAGGCGCGATGCGCACGATGTCGGCTCCCGAGCGGAGGACGACGAGGCCCTTCTCGCGGATGCGCGCGAGAAGCTCGGGCAAGGACCCGGTCCGCGCCTCGCTCACCTGCAGCCCGCGGAGCATGCCCGCGCCCCGGAGCTCTCCGAGGAAATCGAAGCGCGCCCTCAGGCTCTCGAGGCCTGCGTCGAGCACCTGCGACTTCGAACGCACCTCCTCGAGGAACTCGGGCTCGAGCAGCGTCTCGACGACCTTCGCCGACACGGCCGTGGTGACCGGTCCGCCCCCGAAGGTGGTGCCGTGCTCTCCGGGGTGGAGGAGGTCGTTCACCTTCGCGGGAATCAGGGTCGCCGAGAGCGGGAGCCCGCCGCCGAGAGGCTTCGCGAGCGTGACGATGTCGGGAACGAGCCCGACGAGCGCGCAGGCGTAGGGATATCCGGTCCGGCCGAGGCCGGTTTGGACCTCGTCGGCTACGAGGATCACGTCGTGCCTGCGGCAGGCGGCGTTGAGCGCCCGGGCGAAGCTCGGCGTCATCGTCCGAAGGCCTCCCTCGCCCTGGACCACCTCCACGATGACTCCCGCGAAGCTCGCGTCGAGCGTCCTCTCGAGGGCGGCCTCGTCGTTGTACGGGAGCTCCACGATTCCCGGAATCAGGGGGACGAAGGGCGCCTGGTACTTGGGCGTGGGGGTTACCGAGAGAGCGCCCATCGTCCGGCCGTGAAAGGCGCCGTCGAAGCAGAGGAGCTTTTCGTGGCCGGCGCCTCGCCGGCGCTGGGCGTACAGCCGCGCGTATTTCAGCGCCGCCTCGTTCGCCTCGGAGCCGCTGTTGCCGAAGTGCACCGCCGCGAAGTCGCCGGTCGCGACGAGCTTGCGCGCGAGATCGACCGCGGGCCGCGTCGTGAAGAGGTTCGACACGTGCGCGAGCTTTCTCATCTGCTCGTAGGCGACGCGCGCGAGGTCCTCCCGCCCGTAGCCGAGCGCGTTCACGGCGATCCCCGCGCCGAAATCGAGATAGCGGTTCCCGGCGACGTCGATGAGATAGCAGCCTTCGCCGCGCTCGAGGGCGAGGAGCTCGGATCCGAACTGCCGAGGAAGGGGCAGGTCGCGGAGAAACGGGTCTTGCGTCTTCATGGCGCTCTCACTCCTTGGTTCTTCGCCCGGCGCCCGAGCGGCTGATCCGGGTGCCCTGACTCCTCGCGAGGAGCCCTGCGAGATCTCCGGTCGCGAGGAACTGGCCGATCACGATCCCCGAGACGCCCTTCTTCAGGGCGCCGACCGCGGCGCGGACCTTGGGGATCATGCCCCCCGAGATGACCCCCGACCCGATCGCCGCTTCCGCCTCCCGCTCGTCGAGCTCGGGCGCGACCTTCCCGCTCCGGTCGAGGATGCCGGGGATGTCCGAGAGGAACAGGAGCGTCCTCGCGCGGAGCGCCGCGGCGAGCGCGAGCGCGGCCTCATCGGCGTTGATGTTCACCCCCGTGCCGTCCTCCGCCATGGACGCCGAGCAGACCACCGGCACGTAGCCCCTGCCCATGAGGAGCCGCAGGAGCGCGGCGTCGACCCGGGACACTCTCGCGGTACGAGTGTCGGCGGCAAGCCGCTCCCCGAGGAACAGGCCGCCGTCGCTTCCCGACAGTCCGACCGCCGGCACGCCGAGCGCCTCGAAGCGCCGCACGATCGCCTTGTTCGTCTTCCCCGCGAGCACCATGTCGACGACGTCCATCTCGGGCGCGGAGGTCATGCGCACGCCGTCCTCGAAACGCGCCGTCAGGCCTAGGAGCTCGGAGACGCGGGTCACCTCGGCGCCCCCGCCATGGACCACGAGGAAGCGATGGCGGCGGCGCATGCGGGCGATCTCCGCGACGAGGGAGGCCATCGCCTCCTCCTGCGAGGCGGCTTTGCCTCCGATCTTGATGCAAACACTATCCATATATAGACACCTGTTCCTCGCGCGGCGCTAGACCTCGCCCCACGAGCGCAGCCCCTCGGTCTCGGCGAGCCCGAAGCGGATGTTCATGCTCTGCACCGCCTGTCCCGAGGCGCCCTTCAGGAGATTGTCGAGCACCGAGAAGAGAAAGAGCGTCCGCCCTTCCCGGTGGAACCCGATGTCGCAGCGGTTGGAGCCCAGCACGTCGCGGGTCTCGGGGATTCTCCGCGGGGTGATCCGCACGAAGGGGGCCTCGGCGTAGGCGTCGGCGTAGATCGAGCGGAGCTCCTCGTCGGAGAGCTCCTCGGCGGTCTCCACCGCGATCGTCGCGGCGATTCCCCGCTTCAGGGGCACGAGGTGCGGCATGAAGAAGAGCTCGAGGGACCGGTCGGCGAGGGCGAGCTCCTTCCGCATCTCAGGCGCGTGGCGGTGGAGCGTTCCCGGGCTGTAGGCGCCGCAGTTCTCCGAGCGCTCCACGAACAGGTAGTTGGCCGCCGTCTTCTTCCCGGCGCCTGAGATCCCCGACATCGCGTTCACGAAGACCTTGCCGCGGAGCTTCCCCGCCCTCGCGAGCGGCACGGTCGGGAGGAGAGCCGCCGTCGGATAGCAACCCGGGCTCGCGATGAGGTCGGCGCGCCTGATCTCGTCGCGGTGGAGCTCGCAGAGGCCGTAGACCGCCTGCGGGAGGAGGTCCGAGCGCGGAGGCTCCTCCCCGTACGCCTTCTTGAAGAGCGACACGTCGTTGATCCGGAAGTCGGCCGAGAGGTCGATGACCACGGAGCGGCCGAAGAACGGCTCGAGCGCTTTCGCCGACGCGAGGTGGGGAAGGGCCGAGAAGACGACGTCGGGCTTCTCGCTCGCCGCCTCCGCGATCGACATGAGCATGCCCCGGCTGCCGCGCATCTTCGCCGCGGCGGCCTCGCCCATCCCGGGGTCGGCGGAGGACACGGGCTCGCCCTCCTGGGAGGACGAGACGGCGAGGATCTCGCTCACCGCGGGGTGGTCGCAGAGGATGCGAAGGAGCGTCATGCCGGCGTATCCGGTGGTGCCGAGAAGGGCGGCTTTCATGGGCGTCAGATCTCCAATCCCGGCAGCCTCGCGCGAAGGAGCTCTTTGAGCTTTTCGCGCGAGATACCCTGCCGCGTCACCATGATGACCGTGTCGTCGCCCGCGACCGTGCCGAGGAGCTCGGGCATCGCCATGCGGTCGATCGCGTAGGCGACGCTGTTGGCGTGCCCTGAGAGCGTCCTCACGACGGCGATGTTATCGGAAAAATCGATCGCGATCCACCCGCGCACGATATCGTCGAGGAGCGACGCGTCGGTCTCGACGCGCTGCTCGCCGCTCGGCAGGGCGTAGTAGGAGCCTGAGGCGCCGTCGGGGACTTTCGCGACCTTCAGGTGCCGCAGGTCCCGCGAGAGGGTCGCCTGCGTCACGTTGAAGCCTTCCGCCGCGAGCCGCTCGAGGAGCGCCTCCTGGCTGTCGATCCGCTCTTCCTTGATGACGCTCCGGATGGCCCGGAGCCGTGCCTCGCGCTCGTCCATAGGAATCCTCGCATATTTATTCCGAATTTCTGAATAAATATACAGCATTTCTCGAGTCCGTGCAACACCTCGACGCGCATTCCTGATATAGTGGGGTGACCCGAAGTGAGGACCCGTTCCGAGGCCATGGAAAGCGCGAGCCCCGACGCCGACAAGAAGATTCTCGTCATCAACTGCGGAAGCTCCTCGCTGAAGTACGAGGTCTACGCGATGCCCTCGCGCCTGAGCCTCGGCAGGGGGCTCGTCGAGCGGATCGGGGAGGCCTCGGGCAAGATCTCGCAGACCGGGCCCTCCGGAGCGCTCTCGCGCGAGCTTGCGGTCCGGGACCACCACGAGGCGATGCTCCTCGTCTGCGAGGCGCTCACCGACGGGAACGTGGGCATCGTCGAGCGGCTCGACGAGATCGCCGGGGCGGGGCACCGCGTCGTCCACGGCGGGGAGAGCTACGCGAGCTCGGTGGTCATCGACTCCCGGGTCATCGCGTCGATCGAGCGAAGCGCCGAGCTCGCCCCCTTGCACAACCCCGCGAACCTCACGGGCATCGCGGAGGCGCAGGCGGCGCTTCCGGGGCGTCGGCACGTGGCGGTTTTCGACACGGCGTTCCACCAGACGCTCCCCGCCGCCGCCTACCTCTACGGCATTCCGCGCGAGCTCTACGAGAAGTACCGGATCAGGCGCTACGGCTTCCACGGCACGAGCCACCGCTTCGTCGCCGCCGAGGCGGTGAAGCTCATGAAGCGATCGCCCGACAACACGAACGTCATCTCCTGCCACCTCGGAAACGGCGCCTCGATCACCGCGATCCAGAACGGCGTCTCGATCGACACCTCGATGGGCTTCACGCCCCTCGAGGGGCTCGTCATGGGCACCCGCTCGGGCGACCTCGATCCGGCGGTGCTCCTGTTCCTCATGCAGCGCGGCTACACCCCCGAGGAGCTCAATAAGCTGCTCAACAAGCAGAGCGGTCTGCTCGGGCTCTCGGGCATTTCCAACGACCTTCGCGACCTCGAGCGCGCCGCGGAGGCAGGCGACAACGCCGCGCTCGAGGCCTTGGACGTCTACGCCTACCGGGTACGCAAGTACATCGGCGCCTACTCGGCGAGCATGGTCAAGACCGACATCCTCGTCTTCACCGGGGGCATCGGCCAGTACGGCGTGAGGATGCGCGAGCGGATGTGCCATCGACTCGAGAACATCGGGATGGTGCTCGACCCGGAGCTCAACCGCAGCGTCGGGCCCGGCCCCGGGATCATCTCGCGGGACTACTCGCGCACGGCGATCGTCGTCATGCCGACCAACGAGGAGCTCCAGATCGCCATCGACGCCTTCGAGCTCCTCTACGCGCGCGCTCAGTAGCCGTGCCGCTCGAGCGCGTCGCGCGTTCGAGCGAGCTTCGCGAGGAGGTTCCCCGACTGCCGCGAGGCGATCACCGAGAAGAGAATATCGACCACCACGAGCTGCGCGATTCGCGAGGACATCGCGACCTGGCGGATGAGCGACTTGGAGGACGGCACGAACAGGTTGATGTCGGCGGCCTCGGCGAGCGCGTTGCGCGTGAAGCGGGTAAGGCTTATGGTCGTCGCGCCGGACTTCTTCGCCTCCTCGACGGCGGCCATGACGATCCTCGTCTCCCCCGTGTAGGAGATCGCGAGCGCGACGTCGTCCTCGGTCAGGGCGCACGCCGAGGTGATCTGCAGCCGCCCGTCCGGGTCGAACGAGCAGCTCAGCCCGATCCGCAGGAGCTTCTGGTAGAGGTCCATCGCGACGACTCCGGAGGCGCCGACGCCGTAGAGGTCGACGCGCCGCGCGAGGAGGATCCTCGTCACCGCCCTGTCGATCGCCGCCGAGTCGATGGTCTTGCCGAGGTCGTTGAGGATCACGCCGTTATTGTGGATGTGGGAGGCGATCACCTCGTCGATGGAGATGCCGGGCTCGATCTCGAGAATGCGCTGCGTCTCGAGACTCTGCGAGAGGTCCAGGGTGATCCGCAGCTTGAGCTCGCGAAAGCCGCTCATGCGCAGCCGCTTGCACAGGCGCACGACGCCGGCGGCGCTCGTTCCGCAATGGTCGGCGAGCTGCGTGATGCTCAGGGAAACGAACTGTTTGGGGTTGTCGAGGATGAACGCGGCCACCCGTCGCTCGGCGGCCGGGAGATCGTCAAGCACCTCCTGAAGCAGGAGGATCCCCCCCTGAAGGTTCATGGAAAAACTGTAGCACCAAGATCATTCGGAATCAAGCAAGCCCTTTTTTTGCCTCCGCATGATGCACGGCCCCGGACGGGGTCCTGCCGCCGAGGGCGGGTGAGTCGAGGCCCGCTCGCGCGGGCTCCCGCCTGCGGATCCACGCGGGGACGGTCCCCGGCGGCGGAGCGCCGAGATCGGGCGGCTCGAGCGGCCGCTCGCGCGTCGCGTCGATGAAGAAGGTGAAGTGCTCCTCCATGCCCGCGAGGCGGGCCGCCTGGGTCGGGGCGTAGGAGCCGTGCGGGCTCGCGAAGAGCACGAGGCCGTCCTCGCACTCCCGGAGGCGGAGCGGGAGGAGCTCGAGCGGCCCCGCCTCGTCGGCGGGAAAGGCGATGAGGACCGAGGTGTCGCCCTTCGAGAGGAGGAAGCGGCATCCCGGGAGGACGAGGCTCCGCTCCTCCGCCGGGAGGCCGAGCGAGTACGCCTCTCCGTCGGGATACCATCCCGCGATCTCGACGCGTTCCGACGCGGCAAGCGCGAAGAGGGGCATCTCGATGGGCGCGTAGGAGTCCACCCACCCCCCGTCGTCGAGATCGGGATAGCGGACGGTGACCCCGGCGACGAGCCGGGGGAAGCCGTCGGCGAAGAACAGATCCGTGACGATCCGTCCTCCGGCCTCGCCCGGGGCCCGGAACGTCGTCCGGAGCCCCCGCGTGCCGGGTCCTTCGAAGGAGAACGCGCTCACCACCGAGAACGCCCGCTCCCTGCCCGAGCGCGCGATGAACGCGCGCGACGGGCGTCCGACGAGGAGCCCCCGGCCCGCTCGGCGAAGCCCGGCGAGGCGCCCGCCTGAGAAGCTCGCCTGGAGGTCTCCCTCGTCGAGGACGACCTCGCCCTGCATGTCGAAGAGCAGGACGGGATTCCCGGAGTCCCCGCCGTCAGGCTCTTCCGAGCCGGCGCGCTCCGCGGCGGCGAGGAGCTCGAGCCGTTCCCGTGTCGCCTGGGCCGAGCGGCGCTTTCGAGCCGGGCGGCGCGAGGGCAGGCGGGCACGGCGCGAGGAGGGGTCGAGCGGGACGCCGGCGACCCCGATGAGCGAGTCGAGGTCAAGGCCGCCTCCGGTCGCGCCGCGGCGCGCCGCGTCCACGAGCGCCTGCGCGGGGCCGAGCGCCGGATGGTCGCGGAGGGAGGCGAAAACGCCGCCGCGCGATCCCGTCTTGATCGCGGCGAGCACGAGCGCCTCGATCGGGTCCCCCGCGAGAGCGAGGGGATCGGCGATGACGAGACCGCTCTCGCCGCCGAGGCGGCGCCTGAAGCGTCTGAGGAGCGCGAGGAAGCTTCGGACCGGAGGCGCTTTCGGAAACCCGAGGGGGAGAGTCGGACAGGCGAAGACGCGCCCGGCGGACAGGAGGATCGCCCTGTCGCCCGCCGGGTCGGCCGCGAGGATGGGAGGGCCTGCGGCGTACCGCGCCCGGCTCGAGGCGCGGATGAGATCGGCCGCCGCCGGAACGAGCAGCTCAAGCCGAGCTCCGAGCTTCGTCTCGAGGCCGGTCGAGAAGGGATTTTTCGCCGCCCACGCGATGTCGCACGCAAGCTCCTCGGCCGAAAGGAGGTGGTGCGGCGCGCCCGAATAGCCCATGGGGACGAGCATGTCGCCTGGGCGGTCGAGAATCCGCCTCAAGGCCCGAGTCGCGCTCGGCTCGCTCCCGGTGAAGAGCGGAAAAACCGGAAAGTTCCAATGAACGGGCAGCGCGCCCGCGGGGGCTTCGGCGAGGAGGTCGAGACAGCGCTCGATCGCCGAGAGAATGCGGTCGGAATCCGTGCCGGCGAGCCTCAAAATCAGGAAGAGCCGCCCGTTTCCTTTCATTTTTGGACCTGTTTAGCTGAAAACGGCGATCTCCGTCAAGGGATGCGTCGAAAAAAAATCATTTTTCTATTGATGCTCCCGGAAAGAAATTGTATCTTTTCGGGAGATTAACTATCGAACCAACATAATCTCATACGTACACTCAAAGAGAGGTGGAACACATGGCTAAACAGATCATGTTCAACGAGGAGGCACGAAGGTCGCTTCTCGCCGGCGTTACCAAGCTATCCAACGCTGTGAAAGTCACGCTTGGTCCAAAGGGCAGGAACGTCCTTCTCGACAAGAAATTCGGCGCTCCGACCGTCACGAAGGACGGCGTTTCGGTCGCCAAGGAGATCGAGCTCGAGGATCCCTACGAGAACATGGGTGCTCAGCTGCTGAAAGAGGTTGCGACCAAGACGAACGATGTCGCCGGAGACGGCACGACGACCGCCACGGTTCTTGCGTACGCCATCATCAAGGAAGGCCTCAAGAGTGTCGCTGCGGGAATCAATCCGATGGGCCTGAAGCGCGGGATCGACAAGGCGGTCGACATCGCCGCCGAGGAGATCAAAAAGCAGGCGAAGGAAATCAAGGACAAGGAAGAGATCGCCCAGGTCGCCTCGATCTCGGCGAACAACGATCGGCAGATCGGCGAGGAAATCGCGAACGCCATGGAAAAGGTCGGCAAGGACGGCGTCATCACCGTCGAGGAATCGAAGACCATCGAGACCACCACCGAGTTCGTCGAGGGCATGCAGTTCGACCGCGGCTACCTGTCCGCCTATTTCGCGACGAACCGGGACACCATGACCGCCATCCTCGACAATCCCTTCGTCCTGATCTACGACAAGAAGATATCGAGCATGAAGGACCTCCTGCCGCTCCTCGAGAAGGTCGCGCAGGCGGGAAAGCCGATCCTCATCATCGCCGAAGACGTCGAGGGCGAGGCGATGGCGACCCTCGTGGTCAACACCCTCCGCGGCACGCTGACCACGGTCGCGGTCAAGGCTCCCGGCTTCGGCGACCGGCGCAAGGCGATGCTCGAGGATATCGCGATCCTCACCGGCGGCCAGGTCGTCTCCGACGAGCTCGGACTGAAGCTCGAGAGCACCGAGCTCAGCCAGCTCGGCCGCGCGAAGACCATCAAGGTCGAGAAGGAGAACACCACCATCATCAACGGCGAGGGCAAGCCCTCCGACATCAAGGACCGCATCGCGCAGATCAAGGCGCAGATCGAGGACACCACCTCCGACTACGACCGCGAGAAGCTCCAGGAGCGCCTCGCGAAGCTCGCAGGCGGCGTCGCCGTGATCAACGTCGGGGCGGCCACGGAGACCGAGCTGAAGGAGAAGAAGCACCGCGTCGAGGACGCGCTCTCCGCCACGCGGGCGGCGATCGACGAGGGCATCATCCCCGGCGGCGGCGTGACGCTCATCCAGGCCGAGCACGCGGTCGAGAAGTTCGACGCCGCGGAGCTCACCGACGACGAGAAGGTCGGCTTCAACATCGTCAAGCGCGCCCTCGAGGAGCCGATCAAGCAGATCGCGCAGAACGCCGGCCTCGACGGAGCGATCATCGCCGATCGCGCCAAGCACGAAAAGAAGGGAATCGGCTTCGACGCCTCCACCATGCAGTGGGTGGACATGCTGAAGCTCGGCATCATCGATCCGGCGAAGGTCACCCGCTCGGCGCTCCAGAACGCCGCCTCGATCGCGAGCCTGCTCCTCACGACCGAGTGCGCGGTGACCGACCTGCCGGAGAAGGAGAAGGCGCCGATGGGCGCGGGCGGCGGAGGAGGCATGGGCGGCGGAATGGGCGGCATGGGAGACATGATGTAGCCGCTCGTCGGCAGGCGCTTCGCGCTTCTTGACCATGGAGAGGGCTCTCGGGCATCGTATGCGCGAGGGCCTTTTTGTTTGGCGCCGAGATGAGATCCGACGGAGGGCACCGAATGAAGCGAACGGACTTCGTCTTTACCATCGGGTACCAGGGCGAGACCGCCATCGTCGACGGCCGAGCGCGGACCCGCTACGGAAGGCTCGGCACCCGCGAGCTCGCCGAGCGCGGTCTGTTCAAGCCCGCGCTCTCCTCCGCGCTCTTCTCAGGCGACGCGGAGGAGCTCGCCGAGGTTCTCAAGGCCTACAATGGCGGCGCGGGGGCCGCCCAGGTCGGCTCCGTCGAGCAGCTGAAGCGCCTCCTCGGCGTATTCGACGTTCCGAAGAACGTCCAGAAAATCAAGATTATCTGACCGCCGGCCGGGAGCTCCGGCTTCCCGGTCATTGACTCGCGCTTCCTTCCGTGATAGCGTTTCGGCAACATTTACCCAAGAGGAAGATTCCTAATGGAACATGTATTGCAGTCGCTGCCCCTCTTGATGGGCATGCCCGAAGCGGGCGGCTCGTCCTCCGGTGGCGGAAGCGGTCAGCTCGTCACGACCTTCGTGACCTTCGGCGCCGTCATTCTCATTTTCTACTTCCTGATCATCAGACCCCAGAGCAAGAAGCAGCGCGAAACGAAGAACATGCTCGCCGCCCTGAAGAAGGGAGACAAGGTCGCGACCGCCGCGGGCATTCGCGGAATCGTCGTCTCGGTGAAAGAACAGGTCGTGGTCGTGAAGGTCGACGACAACGTGAAGCTCGAGTTCTCCAAGAGCGCCATTTCATCCGTGCTCGAGCAGAAGCCGGAGAGGGAAGATTCCTCGAAGGAGAATCTGAGGCTCGAGAAGGCGGAGAAGGACGACCGGTAGCGCCGGACGCTCTCCCTATCCCGGCGCCCGAGTGGAGTTGTGACCGATGACGAAGCGCTTTCGATTACTCATCATCCTCGCGGTCCTCGCGGTCGCGGCTCTCTTCCTGTGGCCGACGATCCGCTGGTACTTTCTCGTCCCGACGGACCAGCGCGCGCTCGCGCTGAGCTCGAACGAGCAGATCCGGTTCTACGCCCGAAGCCAGGCGAGCGCCCTTCTCGCCGATCTCGAGCAGGCGGCCGCGCAGGGCTCGCAGGACCTCATTCCCGCCACGGACGCCTTCATGATCGACAAGGCGAAGGACAACTACCGCGTCCTCCGCGAGCCGCTTCCCGCGAAGTGGACCGCGGAGGCGGTGCTCGCCTCGTTCCAATCCAAGCAGGAAGCGTATGACGCGATCGAGGATCACTATCGCCAGCAGATCCTCGATCTCAAGACCGGGCGGGGCGACATCATGCAGCTCGGCCTGGACCTCTCGGGCGGTATGAGCGTCCTCCTGCGGGCGGACATGTCGAGCCTGCAGAAGAGGCTCGGCCGCCCCCTCACGACGCTCGACAAGCAGAACGCGATGCAGCGCGCGATGGAGATCCTGAACAACAGGATCGACAAGTTCGGCGTCACCGAGCCGGTCATCCGCCAGCAGGGCGACTCGGAGATCGCGATCGAGATCCCGGGGCCGGCCGACCCGGAGCGCGTGCACTCCTTCCTCACCGGCAAGGGCTCCCTCGAGTTTCACATCGAGGACTCCGACGCCACGGCGGCGCTCGCCCAGTACATCGCGAGCCACCCGGACGACGCGCTCAACGCCGACGGCCAGCCGAACGATCCGAACATCATCCCCGCGGGCGACGAGGTGGCGGGCTTCTACAAGCAGGACCAATACGGTCTCGACCAGCTCGTGCGCTACATCGCCATCTCGAAGCAGGTGGGGCTCGACGGCGAGCACATCACCGGCGCGCAGGTGGGAACCGACCCCGTCACGGCGCAGCCCATCATAACCTTCACGCTCGACCCCGAGGGCGCCGACATCTTCTACAAGCTCACCTCCGCGAACGTCGGCAAGCAGCTCACGATCGTTCTCGACGGCAAGGTCAAGGCCGGCGCGCGCATCGAGGACGCGATCCACGGCAACGTGCAGATGACCGGCTTCCAGCTGCAGGAAGCGAACGACCTCGCCATCGTGCTGCGGACCGCCTCGCTTCCCGTCGACCTCGTCGTCGAGAGCGAGCAGGCGGTCGGGGCGTCGCTCGGCGAGGACGCGATCCACCAGGGGCTCCTCGCCCTCGCGCTCGGCGTCATTCTCGTCGTGCTTTTCATGGGCATCTACTACAAGCTTGCGGGACTTCTCGCCGACTTCGAGATCATCCTCGATCTCGTCATCATGGTGGCGATCCTCTCGGCCTTCAACTTGACGCTCACCCTCACGAGCATGGCCGGCCTCATTCTCACGATCGGCATGGCGGTCGACGCGAACGTCCTCATCTACGAGCGGATCAAAGAGGAGCTCAACCTCGGAAAGTCCACGGAAGCGTCGGTGAAAGCCGGCTTCCGCAAGGCCTTCTGGACCATCATGGACGCGCACGTCACCACGCTCGTCGCGGCGGTCTTCCTCTCCCAGCTCGGAACCGGACCGGTGCAGGGCTTCGCCTACACCCTCGCGGTCGGCATCGTGTGCTCCCTGTTCACGGCGCTCTTCGTGTCGCGGCTCATTTTCGACTTCTTCCTGGAGACCGCGCACATACGGAAGGTCGCGATTGATTGGAGGAGAAGATGAAACGCGCGATCCCCTTCATGAGGCTGCGCTACGTAGGATTCACCCTCTCCGCCGTCCTGCTCGTGGGCGGGCTCGTGGGCACGATCCTGCGAGGCGGCTTCAACATCGGCATCGACTTCCAGGCGGGCCTTTCGGAGCAGATTCGCATCGCGCCGGTCGCCTTCTCGATCGCCTACGCGCCGAGCGACCCGACCGCCACGATGTCCCTCAACATGACGGGAAGCTCGCTCAGTCTCACCGAGGAGAGTCCGAACGGGACCCAGACCTTCGCGTTCCCGTACGCGACCTATCCCACGATCGGAGCGGTGGAGAGCGCGCTCTCCGCCGTGCCCGGCGTGACCGTGACGGGCGTATCGGCCGCGGACCAGCCGAGCGCGAGCCTCGTGGGCATCGGCTCGACGCTGACCCTCTCCGCGACGCCGGCCACGATCAACGTCGGCGCCGTCGGCTCGGCGGCGAGCGCGTCCATCGAGCAGGTGAGGGCGTCCCTCGCGAGCCTCGGCTCGCCGCTCGTGCAGACGGTCGGCGCCCCCGGAGACCAGCAGTTCCTCGTGCGCGTCGAGGACAAGGCGAGGCAGCCGAACTTCCAAGCGGCGATGACCCAAAGGGTCAAGGAGCTTCTCGGCTCGACGTTCGGAGCCGACAACGTCATCGTCGAGCAGTCCCAGTACATCGGCGCGCAGTTCTCGCAGAACCTCGCGCAGCAGGCCTTCACGCTGACCATCCTCGCGCTCCTGCTCATCATGGTCTACATCTGGATCCGCTTCAGGCTGTCCTACGCGATCGCGGCGATGCTGTCGACGATCCACGACCCCCTCGTGATGATCGGGTTCATCGGGGTGTTTCAGCTCGAGGTGAACACCGCGACGATCGCGGCGGTGTTGACCATCGTCGGCTACTCGCTCAACGACACGGTCGTCGTCTTCGACCGAATCCGCGAAAACCGCGGACTCATGCGCGAGAGCCCCCTCGCGCTCATCATCGACACGAGCATCACGCAGGTTCTCCACCGGACCATCATCACGTCGTTGACGGTGCTTCTCGCGGTCGTGGCCATTCTCGTCGAGACGACCGGCTCGATCCAGGAGTTCGCCCTCAACATGGTGGTCGGCGTCGTGGTCGGCACCTACTCCTCGATCTTCATCGCCTCCCAGGTGCTTCTCATCTGGGACAGCGCGCGGGAGCGGCGAAGGCGGCGGATCGAGGCGATCAAGTACGGCACCCACGAGATTCTCGCGAAAGCCGCCGCGCAGGGCGGCGGCGAGAGCGCCGAGGCGGGCAACGGCTCCTCGGCGACCGTCGCGGCCTCGGGAAGCCCGAAGACCGTCGAGGTTATCATTCCGCACATCGAGCGAAAGCTCCACGGCAAGCGGAGACGGCGGAAATAGGCTCCCCAAGGAGCGCGCGGCCGGCGCCCTCTAGAAGCGCCGGCCGCGGACCTGCAGCAGGTTGAACTTTCCCACGTTGCTGATGAGCATCACCGCCATGACGCCGGCCTCGATCGGATCGGTGACGACGAGATCCGCGGAGTCCGGCACGGACCCTGCCATGCTGAGCGAGAGGACCGGCACGCCGTACTCCTCGCGAAGCTCGTTCACCGCCTCCGTGATGGCGCCCCCCATGAGGGAGCCCGCGAGGACGAGGATCCCGGCGCGGTGGAGCCTGCCCACCGCTTTCACGGCGTCGGCGATCTCGGCCTCTCCGACGATCGCCATCGTGTCGACGGAGATCGTCTCGCCGCGGATGTTGTGCCGGTCGGCCTCCGCGATGGCCCCCGAGGCGACCGCCGCGACCTGGGCGCCGCCTCCGATCACGATGACCCGCTTGCCGTAGATCTTGCGGAAGGTAGGCCGGACGTGCGCCTCCCGGATCGAGGGGATCGAGGCGATGTCGCTCCGCAGCCGCTCCCGATCGAGGCTCGTCTCGATTTGGATGATCGTGTGCGAGCTCCCGTCGTACTCCGGCCACGACTGGATGTAGGTGATGTTGCCGGAGGAGGCGACGACCGCCTTCGAGATGTCGGCGATGAGCCCGATGCGGTCGTCGGCGATGATCTCCAGGGCGAATCCCTGGCCGTCCTCGACCGCCGAGTGCTGCTTCGCCCAGAGGTACCGTTTTTCAAGCGCGGCGGGAAATTCCATGGGATGATTCTACCCCGGGCGGCCTCTTCGTCAAGGTGGACTGCCTCGGGGAGCCGTTGTTCTTCTCCGACCGAATCCGCTATACTTCGGTCGGGCTTCCCCGCGCGGGGGGATGGATCGATGCGCGACGGCCTCGCGGATCGTCCGGCACCTCCCAAGCCCCCGATCGCAGGACCCGAGGAGATTGTCGAGGGCGAGGCTCTCGCCCCGGCGCGTAAGGCGGAAAAACTACGATGGATACCCTCAGCCTGCAGGCCCTTCGCGAGAAGAAGGGCTTCATCTGCGACATGGACGGAGTCATCTACCACGGCAACCAGCTCCTGCCCGGCGTGAAGGAGTTCGTCGCCTGGCTGAAGAGCGAGAACAAGCGCTTTCTCTTCCTTACGAACTCGAGCGAGCGCTCGCCCAAGGATCTCCAGCAGAAGATGGCGCGCTTGGGGGTGGAACTCGGCCCGGAGCACTTCTACACGAGCGCGCTCGCCACCGCTTCGTTCCTCGCAAGCCAGCGGCCGGACGGGAGCGCCTTCGTGATCGGCGAGGCGGGGCTCCTGAACGCGCTCCACGACGCGGGCATCGCGATGAACGACGTGAATCCCGACTACGTGGTGGTCGGGGAGTCGCGCTCCTACAACATGGAGACCGTCAACCGGGCCGTGAATCTCGTCATCGGGGGAGCGAAGCTCATCGGCACCAACCCCGACGTTTCCGGGCCGGTGGAGAACGGCGTCGTGCCCGCGACCGGAGCGCTCGTCGCGCCGATCGAGCTCGCCGCCGGCACGAAGGCCTACTTCGTCGGCAAGCCGAACCCGCTCATCATGCGCCACGGCCTGAAGAGGCTTGGCTGCAGCCGCGAGGAGTCGGTCATCGTGGGCGACCGCATGGACACCGATATCGTCGCCGGGATCGAGGCCGAGATCGAGACGGTTCTCGTGCTGAGCGGGGTGACGACCCGCGAGAGCATGGCGCGTTTCGCCTACGCGCCGCGCAACGTGCTCGACAACGTCGGGAAGATCATCGAAGGAATCCGATGAGGCTTCACTTCCGCGAGTACGGCTCGGGCGATCCGCTCATCGTTCTCCACGGGCTGTTCGGCTCGGGCGACAATTGGCACACCCTCGCGCAGTCGCTCGCGGAGCGATACCGGGTCTTCACCGTCGACCTCCGCAACCACGGGAAATCGCCCCACAGCCCCGAGTTCACCTACGAGGTCATGGCGCGCGACGTCGCGGAGCTCATGGCGGCGCTCGACCTTCAGGCCGCGAGGCTCCTCGGCCACTCGATGGGCGGAAAGGTCGCGATGGAGCTCGCGCTCTCGCGGGGAGCGAGCGTGGGGGCGCTCGTCGTCATCGACATCTCGCCTCGGCGCTACGAGCCGCACAACGTCGAGCTTCGAGACGCGCTCCTCTCGATCGACCCCGCCCGGCTCCCGTCCAGGAAGGACGCCGAGCGGGCGCTCGCCGCGCTCGTGCCCGACCGGACGGTGCAGCTGTTCCTCCTGAAGAACCTCGTCCGAGGGGACGACGGCGCGTTCCGCTGGCAGCTCGACCTCCAGTCCATCGCCTCGAGCTTCGACGAGATATGGACCGAGATCGACGGCGAGCGGAGCTACCGGGGACCGGCGCTGTTCGTCCGCGGCGCGCTTTCGGACTACGTCGACGAGAGCGACCTGCCGCGCATCCGGAGGCTCTTTCCCTCCGCGACGCTCGCCACCGTGGAAGGCGCGGGGCACTGGGTGCAGGCCGACCGGCCCGAGGAGCTCCTGGGCATCGTCGAGGATTTCTTGTCCCGGGAGGTGAGTCGTGCAACGTGAAGACAAGCTCTATCGCATCAGGCATTCAACCGCCCACGTCATGGCCGAGGCGGTGCTCGAGATCTTCCCCGACGCGAAGCTCGCGATCGGCCCGCCGATCGAGGACGGCTTCTACTACGATTTCGACCTGCCGCGGTCCCTGACCGAAGGGGACCTCGCCGACATCGGCGAGCGCATGAAGCGGATCATGTCGGGACAGCACCGGTTCGAGCGCCGGGTCGTGAGCCGCGAAGAGGCGAAGGCGCTCTTCGGCGGCCAGGCCTACAAGCTCGAGCTCATCGACGGCCTTCCCGAGGGCGAGGAGATCTCGCTGTACACCCAGGACACCTTCACCGACCTGTGCCGGGGGCCGCACGTCGAGAGCACCGAGGAGCTCGACCCCGAGGGGTTCAAGCTCCTCTCGGTCGCGGGCGCCTACTGGCGCGGAAGCGAGAGGAATCCGATGCTCCAGCGGATCTACGGCACCGCGTGGGAGTCGAAGGCGGAGCTCGACGCCTACCTCGCGAGGCTCGAGGAGATCGAGAAGCGCGACCACCGGAAGCTCGGCAGGGAGCTCGACCTTTTCTCGATTCAAGACGACGCCGGTCCCGGCCTCATCTACTGGCATCCGAACGGCGCGCGCGTGCGCCTCGCGATCGAGGACTTTTGGCGCCGGGAGCACCTCGCGAACGGCTACGAGATCGTGTTCAGCCCCCACCTCGCGCGCTCGTGGCTGTGGAAGACGTCGGGGCATCTCGCGAACTACGCGGACATCATGTTCTCGCCGATGGACGTGGACGGCAACGAGTACTACGTGAAGCCGATGAACTGCCCGTTCCACATCATGATGTACCGCTCCGACATCCGCTCCTACCGCGACCTGCCGATCCGCATGGCCGAGCTCGGGACCGTCTACCGCTACGAGCGCTCGGGGGTTCTCCACGGGCTCATGCGGGTTCGCGGCTTCACCCAGGACGACGCCCACATTTTCTGCAGCCCGGAGCAGGTCGGCTCCGAGATCCGGGAGGTCCTGCGCTTCTCGCTCGGCATGTGGAAGGCCTTCGGGTTCACCGAGATCAAGGCCTATCTCGCGACCCGGCCCGCGGGCAAGAGCGTCGGGGAGGACGTCGACTGGAAAGCGGCGACCCGCACCCTCGCCGAGGCGATCGAGGCGGAGGGCATGACCTACGAGCTCGACGAGGGCGGGGGAGCCTTCTACGGTCCGAAGATCGACCTCAAGATCAAGGACGCGATCGGGCGCGAATGGCAGACGACCACGGTCCAGTTCGACTTCAACCTCCCGGCCCTCTTCGACCTCAGGTTCGTGGACCGCGACGGGAAGGAGAAGCGCCCCGTCATGGTGCACCGGGCGCTCCTCGGCTCGATCGAGCGCTTCTTCGGCGTGCTCATCGAGCACTACAGCGGCGCCTTTCCGGTGTGGCTCGCGCCGCTGAAGGCGAAGGCGATCCCGGTGGCGCCCGCCTTCAACGCGTACGCCGAGAGCGTCGCCCGCTTTCTCGAGGACAACGGCGTCCACGCTCGCGCGGATCTCGGCGACCAGCGGATGAACGCCAAGATCAGGCTCGCGCAGGCGGAGAAAGTCCCCTACACCCTCGTGGTCGGCGAGAAGGAAAGGGGCTCGAACACGGTCTCGATCCGCGTTCGCGGCGGGGAGCAGCTGAGCGCGCAGACGCTTCCCGAGTTCCTCGGCTTCGTCCGCGGCAAGATCGAGCGCAAGGAATTGATCTAGCGCGGAAGCCGCCCTCGATCTATATATAGGGGAGATGTCCATGACGGCGCACGATGCGATCGAACGGCTGAGGGAGATAGACCGGGAGCTGCAGCTTCTCGAGCACGCCTCGGCGCTCTTGAGCTGGGACGAGGAGACCTACATGCCGCCAAGGGCGATCGAGGAGCGCTCCGAGCAGGTCGCGCTCCTGCAGGGGATCATCCACGAGCGGCTCGCCTCGCCGTCCGTCGCGGAGCTCCTCGCCCGGGCGGGCGCCTCGCCTGAGAGACCGAGCGGCGATCCGGCGCTCTCGGAGAGCGAGGGGGCCTTCGCCCGCGCCTTCTTTCGCAAGCACGGCCGCGAGGCGCGCCTTCCCGCCGATCTCGTGATCGAGCTCTCCAAGGCCGCCACGCTCGGCCAGGCAGCCTGGAGAGGAGCGCGAAAGCGCTCCGATTTCTCGAGCTTCGCCCCCCACCTCCGCAAGCTCGTCGCCCTTACGCGCCGGAAGACCGAGTGCCTCGGGTACGCCGAGGAGCCCTACGACGCGCTCATCGACGAGTACGAGCCGTGGATGAAGACCTCGGAGGTGCGCTCGATCTTCTCGAGCCTCGAGCCGCGCCTCGCGCGCTTCGTCGCGGAGATCGGCGCCGCGCGCCAGGTCGACGACGGCTTCCTGCGCCTGAGCTACCCGACCGATCTCCAGGTCCGGTTCGCGAGCGCGCTTCTCTCGGGCATGGGGTTCGACGGCGAGCGCGGTCGGCTCGACGTCTCGGCGCACCCCTTCACGACCACCCTCGGGCGCGACGACGTTCGGATCACCGCGCGCTACGACGCGGGCTACCTGAAGACCGGGATCTTCAGCGTGATCCACGAGTGCGGCCACGCCCTCTACGAGCAGGGATTCTCCGAGGAGATTCGCGGGAGCCTGCTCGCCTCGGGAACCTCCCTCGGCATTCACGAGTCGCAGTCGCGCCTCTGGGAGAACGTCATCGGCCGAAGCCGCCCCTTCTGGAGCCACTACCTGCCCGAGCTCGCCAAGCTCTTCCCGGCGCAGCTCTCGGGAGTCGCGCTTGACTCGTTCTACCGCGCGATCAACCGGGTCGAGCCCTCGCTGATCCGCATCGAGGCCGACGAGGTCACCTACGGTCTCCACATCATCCTCCGCTTCAAGCTCGAGACCGCGCTCGTCTCCGGCGATCTCGCCGTCGACGATCTGCCCGACGCGTGGAACCGCGAGATGGGGGAGCTCCTCGGCGTGAAGCCCGACAACGACGCCGAAGGCGTGCTGCAGGACGTCCACTGGTCGTTCGGCGCGATCGGGTACTTTCCCACCTACGCGCTCGGCAATCTCTACGGCGCGCAGCTCTTCGCCGCCATGCGCCGCGAGCTTCCGGGGATGGACGGCGAGATCGCGCGCGGCAACCTCGCGCCGATCCTCGCGTGGCTTCGCGCGCGCGTCCACGCCTCGGGCGCCACGCTCACGGCGGGCGAGCTCTGCGAGAAGGTGACCGGCGAGACCCTCAACCCGGACTATTTCCTCCGGTATCTCGAGGAAAAGTACCGACCGATCTATGACCTTTGACTGGCTGAACGTCGCAAGCCCGCTCTTCTGGATTTTCTGGGCCGGGCTTTTCCTCGGGGCCGCCGCCGACCGCCTCGCCGCGCGCTCTTCGCGTCTCGACCGCCTGACCGTGTTCTATCTCTTCATCGCGCTCGCGGTCGCCGCCGCGACCTGCGCGCTCACCGTGCCGCGCGCGGCGCTCGGAGCCCAGGCGCCCAGCCCCGAAGCGCATTGGGCGGTCTTCGGCGCGGGGGTCGCCGTCGCGAGCTTCGCGGGATTCCGCTTCAGGCGGGGGGCCGGAATCCCCCTCCTCGCGCTCGCGGTCGCCGTCGTCGTCGCACTCGGGCTGCTTCTCCGCCCCTACGCGCCGATCCCGGCGGAGCGCGCCGAGATCGGCGGCTTCCGGGTCCTTTCGACCTCGGGAGGCACGATGAACGTCGAGGCCGAGGATCCCGGCATCGCGGCGCCTTTTTTCGGCTCCCTCAGCGCCGAGGCGGTCGCCCCGATGGCGGAGGTCGTCGAGCTCAGCGACTGCTACTTCTTCCTCGCCTCGCCGCGCTTCTACGGCTTCACGGGCCTCGCGGCCTACTCACTCGGAGGCTCCGCGCACCGGAGAGGCGCCGACCTCCTGCTCCCCGGGCCTCGAGGGCCCTATCCGGCCGCGCTTCCGGCGCTCCCCGGGATGCGCGTTCGGCGGCTCGTCTCCGCGCCGTTCGTTCCCGAGGTTCTCGATTCCTACCGGGTCTTCGTGTCGAGGGACTTGAGGATCGAGACGGAGCGATCGGACCCCTGAGTTTTTTTTCTCGTCGCTCGGGCTTCGTCTCCGATAATGAGCGTATGATCGTGAGCTTGTGCAGGGCTGAAGCGGGGGGCCGCTTCGGTTACGTCTCGCTCTCCGTCGAGGGCGAGGACCTCCTCGTCGTGCGGGAGTCGACGATCCTCTCAGGCGGCCACCTCCTCGCCGGGGCCGAGGAGCTGTTCTTCCGGCACGCGACCTCCGAGGAGCTCGACCGCGCCGTCGCGGCGCTCCTTCGCGCGCGCCTCCGGGGCGGCTTCGAGCTTCTCTACAGCTTCATCCCCGCCCGGAGGCTCCCGTCGGCCGCCGCGATATGCCGGGAGCCGCGAGCCACCCCGACGCCGCTCGACCGCTGGATCACTTCCTACTTGCTTCCCTCATCCGAATCCTGAAATAGAGGAGCTTGTCGACGATCGAGACGACGACGAAGGCGCCGACCGCGTCGACGAGGACGACGTCGACGGTCTCCGCCCAGCGGCTCGTCGCGAGCGCCATGCGCAGGAACGTGTAGGCGTAGAGCACCATGACCGCGAAGACCGACGCCTTCCCGATGAAGGAGGTCTCGGGCTTGAGGTAGCCGCGCTTCCTCGTGAGGATCGCCATGCCGATGATCATGGTAAAGCCGCGCACGAAGATGGCGGCGAAGAACCACGCCGGCACGAGCCCGTACGCGAGGAACGCGATCGAGATGACCATGAGCACGAGGTAGTCGCTGAAGCTGTCCATGACCCGTCCGATCTTCGTGACTTGGTGCGTGAGGCGCGAGAGGTTCCCGTCGAGGAGGTCGGTCAGAAAGACCACGATGACGAACGCGAGGAGGAGCGGCAGGAGCGGGTGGCTTTTCTGCAGGACGATCATGAAGCAGACGGTCGGAAGCGAGCTCAGCCGAATCATGGTAAGGATGTTCGCGAGATTCACCCGCTTGAGCGGCACTCCGTCGGGCTCGATTTGAAATTGACTCGTGCGCCTGAGGAGCAGGAACACCAGGATGCCGTGGTAGACGAAGGCGGTCGCGAGGAAGCCGAGACCGATCCGCAGCCTGAGGCCGTACCTCACGCTGATCCCGGCAAAGAACACGCACTGGACCGCAAACAGCGCGCTCATGGTGAGCAGAATGCTCGCGGCGATGGGCTCTCTCGGCTTCATGGGGAATTTCACTGTACGGGAGCGGCTTTCGAACGTCAAGGCCGGGCGGTCCGCGAGAGCTCAAGGAACCGCGCGACGTTGACAAATAAAAAGGGAACCAGTACCGTCAGGCATGAGCCTGCCCAACAAGCTGACGGTCGCTCGGCTCGCGCTGTCGCCTGTGCTATTCGTCGTCTTTTTTTTCCCCAGCTGGACGGGCTCGCTCGCGTCGGCTTCGACGATCCTCTGCTGGATCATCTTTCTCTCGGTCGAGCTCACCGACATGCTCGACGGCTACTTCGCGCGCGCGCGGGACCAGATCTCCGATCTCGGCAAAGTCCTCGATCCGTTCGCCGACGTCCTCAGCCGGCTCACCTACTTCATCTGCTTCACCGGCTTCGGAATCATGCCGATCTGGGTCCTCGCCGTCCTCGTCTATCGCGAGGTGGCGATCACCTTCCTCCGCACCTTCCTGTATCGCCGCGGCGTCGCGATGGCCGCGAACCGCTGGGGCAAGGCGAAGGCGGCCACCTACACCGCCGCGGGCGCCGCGGGCTTCATCGTCGTGACGGTCGATCGGCTCGACCTGTTTCCGGGCTTTCTGCGCGGCCTCGCGCTCGCCTCCGAGGCGGTCTTCATCCTCGCCGCCCTGACCGCGGTCGGCTCCTTCATGACCTACCTCGTGAGCGCCGTGAGGAGCGAGCGCGCGGCCCGATAGGGCCGCGCCCGTCCGCGGCGCCGAGCGGAGCTCGTGGCGCATCCGATGAGGCCCGTCGAAGAGATCACGGCCGAGGAGGCTCGGCCGGTGCGCTTTGTCCTCACGGACATCGACGACACCCTCACGCGCGACGGCATGCTCGGAGAGGCGGCCTACCGGGCGCTCTGGTCCCTTCGCGAGGCAGGCCTCGCGGTCGTCCCGGTGACCGGCCGCCCCGCCGGCTGGTGCGATCTCATCGTCCGCGAGTGGCCGGTCGAGGCCGTGGTGGGGGAAAACGGCGCGTTCGCCTTCTACCGCGCCGAAGGGCGTATCGCCGAGCTTACGCACCCCGCCGTCGCGGGGGAGGCGGCGCGCTCCCGTCTCTCGGCGCTTCGGGAGGCGGTCCTGTCCGAGGTTCCCGGGTCGCGGGTCGCGAGGGACCAGTTCGCCCGCCTCTACGACCTCGCGATCGACTTTCGGGAGGATCCGCCCTACCTCGGCCTCGACGAGGCGCGGAGGATCAAAGCGGTGTGCGAGCGCTTCGGAGCCCAGGCTCGCATCAGCTCGATTCACGTCAACGCCTGGTTCGGCGATTACGACAAGCTCTCCATGGTTCGGCTCTTCCTGAAGGAGCGCTGGGGCCTCGACGACGAAGCCGCGCGCCGGGAGGCTCTCTTCTGCGGGGACTCCCCGAACGACGAGCCGATGTTCGGTTTTTTTCCGCTCGCCTGCGCGGTCGCGAATATCGAGCCGCTGCTCCCCCTCATCGCGGTCAAGCCCGCCTTCGTCGCGAGCCTGAGCCACGGCGAGGGCTTCAGCGAGATCGTCTCGGTCCTCCTCGACCGGCGCCTGGACGCCCCGCGTAACCGTGAAGCGCTCCCGGCGAAATCCCGCCCGCGGCCTCCTCACGGCCGGGGGTGAGCCGCGAGGAGGATCCGGCTCCGGAACGACGACGTTCGTTGCTCGAATGGCCGCCGTCGTCTTCGATGCCCGTCTCCGCGCCGGCCTGCCGTGCGAAGTCCGGCGTGCTCCCCGCTCCTTCCCGGCCGTGGACGTCCCGCGAGGCCCGATGCGTCGGGGGTCAACGCCGATTCCGAGCCATGATCCGCGAGGCGGGGAGGAGGCGACCGGAGAGACCCCGCCTGCCGCGCCGGGAACTCAGGCCCTTCGCCGAGCCGCCTAGCGACCCTATTCGGGCCCATGCGGCCCCGGGAGGCCGTGTTCGCCCCGCGAGACCTCCTTGCTCTGTTCGGGCTTCATGACGATTCTGTTGGTTTTTTTCAGGAAGGCCATTGACAACATTGGAGAGGCTCGGTATATTCAGCTTCACCCTCGAAGCGGTTCGAGGGACGGTCAAGACTTTCAGGCATTTCTTTAGAGATTTACTCTAATGAAGAAATCCTCGCCGGCGTGCCGCAACGAGTGAAGCGGCGGCCGCGCGATGGCGCTCGGAGAGGGAGGAACCGCGCCGGACAGCGCGGCGGGGTTCCTTGGCCGTTGATCTTTCACAAAAGGACTCAGCCCGAGGGCGGCCGGAGGGGGAATCGGCGTCCGGAGAGGGGGAGTCGACAGGGAAGGGAAGGAAACGCAGACAGGGATGGAGAGCCAAGCGAAGGTGAGGGGGTGCAGGGAAAGGCCGCCTGGAGGGCTTCAGGTACCTCGCGAGAGGGACGGAAAGCGCGAAGGGGGGCGCCTCCTTGAGGGGTTTTTTGAGGCGGTGAAGCCTGAGGGGCCCTGGAGAGGGGGAAGGGAATATGCGTGAGAAATCGATCCATTGTCCGCAAGGGCAGTGGTAAGTACATCACGGAGAGTTTGATCCTGGCTCAGAACGAACGCTGGCGGCGCGTTTTAAGCATGCAAGTCGAACGGCAGCGGGGG